>NZ_LCWM02000024.1 GCF_002077075.2 Thermoproteus sp. CP80
AATCGCCTGTGGACCTCGGCGTTGGGTACGGCCTAAGCGCCGCGTTGACTCTCGGCGCCGCTCTGGGCGCCGCCGCGTTGGCGGGCAGGCCTATGCTCGAGGGGGCCAGGCTGGCGCACGCGATCGAGGTGAGGCTGGGGACGGGGCTTGGCGACGTCGCGGCGGAATATTACGGCGGGGGGATAGAGATGAGGGTCAGGCCGGGCGCTCCCGGCGTCGGCCTCGTGGACAGGATTCCGCATCCCCGGGATTTAGTCGCGGTGGCTGTGGATCTGGGCAGATATCCCACCGATAGGATGTTGGCCGAGCTGAGGGATAGGCTTGCGGCCGCCGGCGATAGGTATATGGAGGAGCTCATGCGGGAGCCCACCTACGAGAGGTTCGCATCTTTGAGCAGGGAGTTCTCGAGGGAGGTGGGCTTCCTCGGCGGGGATCTGGAGGGCCGTATAGGGGCCTGCGCAAGATATGCGGATACCTACTACGCGAAGAAGCGGGTCCTTCTCTTCTTGACCTATAGAGACGAGGCGGAGGCACTGGCGGAATGTCTAAGGGGCGTGGGCCTCGCGCCTAGGGGCTTCGCGCTTTCCGAGGCTGGGGCTAAGATCTTCACGGATAGGCGGCGTTAAGCCTTGGGCAGCTCCAGCCTGATGCCTCTCCCTGCAAGTTCCTCCAGCCGCCTCCCGATATATCTCAAGACCTCCCTTAGGTTTCTATCGTTGTCGAAACCGCCGGCGAGGGCCGACAGCTCGTCGCGGGGTCTGCCCTTCAGCTCCTCGGCGAACTTCGCCATGTTTGGAAGAGCCCTGGTTATATTGTCGACTATGGTGATGGTGGCGGCTCTGGATGTGCGCGAGAGCGGGTTTAGATCAACAGCTATTACGGTCTTGCCCATCCTCCTCAGGGCCTCGGTCCTATCTCCGTCCTCCAGCGGGACCAACACGACGTCAGCCGCATATATGCCTCTGCAGGAGACCCTCCGCCTCTCGCTGAAGAGCTCCGGTATCGTGCAGGAGGCGTCGTCGCCTACGCCGAGGACCTCGGCCGCGCCGTTCCTCCGCAGAATTTCAGCTATTAACAGCTCCCTCTCCCGAGACCTATAGAAGAGGTTAACCTCCAGCTTGGCCCCGACCGTTTTCGCCAGCTCGACGAGCTCCCGCGGCGCCAGCGCCGCCGCGTTGCCGTTGACCGAGATGACCGGACGCTCGGCGAGGAGGAGGGCCGCCGCTGCGGCGCGTTCGGCCTCGAGGGCCGGCGGCGTGGTCTGCTCGCCTATTAGGTAGTCGAAGCACTCGCCGCGGCCGTGGGCTATCAACCCCTGCATAGCCACGAACCCCTCCCTGAACCCCTCGACAAGGCGTTCCCTCACCAGCAGCGACTCCCGGCGAGGGTGGCTGGGCGGTATCCACGCCTCCACGGCGCCTCTGGCACGGATGGTTAATATTTATTCCCCACGTTGGGATGGCGCCCGCTCGGAGGGACCGCCCAGCTTCGTGAAGAAATACGCCGACGCGGTTGCCCCATAAAGGGCCCCCATCGAAAAGGCAGTTGCCGATTGTGTCGGCGATGAGAAAAGGTCTTGTTTCCAGGGCCGCGAGCGCTAAAGGGACCTAGATAATTGCGCCTTCGACGAATCTGAGCACGGTCACCTTCTTTTCCTTCTTTTCTGCGGCCTCCTTAGCCTTCGCCTCGACCATAGGTCTAGATGTGCACCGATTTAAATTTCTTCAGTTACATTGCCCCTTCAGCCCCTGCCGTTTCGAATACGTCCCGAGATGAGGACCTATGGAGCGGTCCCTCATTTACCGCGTCGGAGCAGACGCGGCGGCCGGGCGTCCCACGGCCCGGTGCCGGGAGCGTTTAAATTAGCTCTGGCCAGTTGGATCCGTGCGGCTTGCCTTGATCCAATCCCCCAGATTCTCGAGCCCCGCGAACGGCTTGAGGTGGTTGATGGACAACATGCCGAGGGCCGATCTGGCCGTGCTTCCGGAGTACTGGGTGGGGACGGCCCCTCTCGACGGCGAGGGCTTCCGGCGCTATATCTCCGGCATAGCCGAGGCGGCCGCGGCGTCGGGCGCCACCATCGTGGCTGGCGCCGTGGCGGTCGTAGCCGGCGATGTCGTGAGGAACATATGTCCCGTGGTTGGCCGAGAGGGCCTGCTGACGTGGGGCGAGAAGATATTTCCCTCAGCCGCGACGGAGGAGCGGGCCCGAGTGGCCGGCGGCTCCAATCTGGCGCTCTTCAAGGTGTTGGACTGGGCCGTGGGGTGTCTCGCCTGCGTCGATCTGGTCTACCCGGAGCTGGCGCGCAGATTGGCCCTGGCGGGCGCGGACGTCGTGGTGAACCCGGCGAGCATCTCGGCGGATAGGAGGGGTCTCTGGGCCGCGCTGGGTCTGGCCAGGGCCTTCGAGAACTCGATATTCGTCGCCGCCGCGCTTGGGACCGGCTACAGCTATCCCGACGGCAGGCCGGCGCGAGGCGGCTCCTTCGTCGCCTCGCCCAACGGGGCCCTTCTGGAGTTCGGGGAGGAGCCTGGCGTATATCTAGCTGAGCTGGACCGAGGAGAGGTGGAGCGCGCCAGAAGGCGCAGACGTTATCTAGACGACGCGAGGTCCATGCCGCCGATCGGCATAAACAGACACGGGCTCTAGGCCATTGAGGCGATCATCGATATAAGCCGCGTAGACGGTCGCGCCTCCGGGGCCTAGACGCGGGAACTGCGTAGGGGACTATATCCATCCTCTGGCCTTCATCGCCCTATATATCCTCTCGACGGCTATGACGTAGGCGGCATCTCTCACGGTCCATCCCTTCTCCTGCACCCACCTCTGGTGTACCCTCTTGAAGTTGTCGGCCATGATCTTCTCGAGCCTGGCCCTAGTCTCCTCCTCGTCCCACATAACCCACTGGAGGTTCTCGACCCACTCGAGGTACGACATGACGACGCCGCCGGCGTTGGCGAGGACGTCCGGCACCACCACTACGCCCCTCTCGTAGAGGGCCTTCTCAGCCTCCGGCGTAGTCGGCCCGTTGGCCCCCTCGACCACGAGCTTGGCCCTAACCAGCTTCACGTTATCCTCAGTGATCGCGTTCTCTAAGGCGGCAGGGACGAGGATATCTGCATCGATGCCGAAAACTGCGCCGGGGTCCTGCGCGATGGACGCATCGTTGTACTTAGCGACTTGGCTCAACAGATCCGGCCCCCTTGCATTTCTATTTTTCTCGATAAGCTCCGCCGCGACCAGCCCGCCCCTCTTGTACACAGTCCCGTTCACGTCCGATACGGCGACCACCTTAACGCCCATCTTCTCCAGCCAGTAGGCGGTCCATCTGCCCACGTTTCCGAACCCCTGTATCGCCGCGGTCTTCCCATCGGAGGACCCCCAGAGGGCCTTTGCGGCGTATACGGCTATTACCGCCACTCCAAGGCCTGTGGAGTACTCCCTCACCGGGTTCCCCCAGAGCTCTGGAGGCTTCGCGGTGAAGACGCCGGGTACGTTCCTACCCGCTATCTTGGAGTACTCGTCGGCCATCCAAGCCATTATCTGGGAGTTGGTCCCGACGTCGGGAGCCGGTATGTCCAGCTCGTCGCCGATGAGAGGCGCCACGGCTCTCACATATCCTCTGGAGAGCTCCTCGAGCTCTCTCGGCGAGAGCCTTCTCGGGTCCACTCTGACGGCTCCCTTGGCTCCTCCATAGGGTATCCCGGCCAGGCTGTCCTTGAGGGTCATTATGGTGGCTAGGGCCACGTCGTCGGCCAGGGAGACCTCGGGGTGGAAGCGTATGCCGCCCTTATAGGGCCCAAGCGCGTCGTTGTGTTGCACCCTATAGCCCTCGAAGAAGGCCAGGCCGCCGCCATCGAGCCTAACCGGAATAGACACGGCCAGAATCCGCTTAGGCCTAGAAAGATATTCGTAGAGCTCCGGGGGGAAGCCGCCCAGCTCTATACTCCTTCGGAGGAGCTGGAGAGTATTGCCCAGGAAGGCGTTCATCTGGGTTACCGACAACATTGTGAGATCGATGGAGGATACTTATAAGCTTTTATTTACATATATCCTATTTATTTCAATATAGAATATATTGAGAGAGAACGCCGCCATCAGCTTGAGACGGCCGTCATAGTTAAAATTATCGTTAAAATATATACTGCCTATCGCGCGTATTCTATAAGATCTAAATTACTATATTTATATTATTTATAGAAATCTAAAAATATTTATTTATTCAATCTTAATAATTTTCGTCTCTCTACCGAATAGATAGATGGCTACGCCAGACGCAAGCCAAGCCGCTGCGTAGGTCGACAGCGCAGCGGGGAAGGAGAAGTATGCGGGGAGCAACGGCCCTATTATCATGCCGACGCGCGCCATGGATCCGCTGCTGCCCATCCCCGTCGCGCGGAGGTCCGCCGGGAAGGACTCGGGCGTATAGGCATATATGAGGCCCCACGCGCCTAGGTTGAAGAAATTCAAGGCGGCTCCGGAGGCCAGGAGCCAGACTGCGCTGGGCGCGGCGGCGAAGGCGACGGCGGAGACGGCGGATCCCGCGAAGAACAGGAGCAGACTGGGCTTCCTGCCCATCCTCTCTATCATGTATGCGGCCGCGAAGTAGCCGGGCAGTTGGGCTAGAGACATGGCGAAGGAGTATTCGAAGGTGGTGACGAGGCCGAATCCCCTCTTGGCTATCATCGTGGGGAGCCAGAGGAAGGCGCCGTAGTATCCGAAGGCCAGTAGGAACCAGGCGGCCCACAGCAACAGCGTCTGCGGCCTGTAGCCGGTCAACAGATCTCTGGCCGAGTGCCTCTCCACACGGCCGAGCGCTACGCCGTAGGTCCTGGCTATGGCGTACGCCCTCTGCGGATCCCTGAGGTACAGCCACAGCGGAGACTCGGGGACGGCCGATCTGAGGACTAGGGCATAGAGCGCCGTCAGGGAGAGCAGGGCCAGCGGGATCCTCCAGCCGATGCGCGGAAAGACGAAATAGGCCAGGGCGGCCGCCAGGATCGAGCCCACGGACCAGAAGCTCTCCAGCAAGACCACGTTTCTGCCTCTATGCCGTGTCGGGGACAGCTCCGACATAAGGGAGGCCGCCACCGGGAGCTCTCCGCCGAGACCCAACCCCGTGACGAGGCGGAGCAACGACAGATCCGACGCCGATCCGGCCAGAGCCGTCAGCCCAGTACCAACGCTGTATATGGCCAAGGTGGCCATGAAGACGGGCTTTCTGCCCCAGATGTCGGCAAGCTTCCCGAAGAGAAGGGCGCCTATCAGCATCCCCACGTTGTTGGCCAATATAACCAAGCCGATCTCGCCCTTGGTGAGCCCCAGCTCCTGCGAGGCGGCGACCAGTATGTAGGACAGCAGCAAGACGTCCATCGCGTCGAACATCCAGCCTACGCCGGCCGATACCAGGAGCTTGACGTCTTTCATGCCCATGTGCGCCACTGCCCGAGCCAATAGTATACAGTTGCGTGCAATATTTACGCAGAAGGAGCCGTCGGGCTTCCGCCGGACGCCGCAACGCCGCGCATGGAATACATAGGTTTCTGCAGGCGGCGCCTATATGGCTTAAATACAATTTGCTTCTAGCCCGTATGTCCCTCAGGTTCGTGATAGCCGCATCGACCGTCGGGACGTTGATCGAGTGGTACGACTTCTTCGTCTACGCCTCCCTCTCCCCTATTATATCCATCCTCTTTTTCTCTAAAGGGGACCCCGCCGCGGCGATCATATACACGTGGCTCATCTTCGCCACGGGCTTCGTGGTGAGGCCCGTCGGCGCCCTCCTGTTCGGCCATCTGGGCGACAGGGTAGGCCGCAAGTCGACGTTTCTCGCGACCCTTATCTTGATGGGCCTCTCGACCGCGGGCATAGGCCTTCTGCCCACCTACGCGCAGGTCGGGCTCGCCGCGACGGCCCTTCTGGCGGCCCTCAGGATAGTGCAAGGCATAGCGCTCGGCGGGGAGTACGGCGGCGCCGTGACGTACGCCCTTGAGTACGCGCCCAGCGGCAGGAGGGCTTTCTACGTCGGCTTCATCTCGGCGACTCCCCCGCTGGGGTTGGGGCTCTCCTCGCTCACCGTGTTCCTGTCTTCGGCGTTCCTCACGCAGCAGGCCTTCGCGTCGTGGGGCTGGAGGATCCCGTTCCTCCTGGCGCTTGTCTTGACCGCCCTGGGCGCATATCTGCGCCTGAGGCTGGCCGAGACGCCGTTGTTCGAAGCCCTGAGGGGGAGCGGGGCCGTGGCGAAGGTTCCCGTAGTCGAGGCCTTCGCCAAGTACTGGAGGTGGATACTGGTCGGAATAGCTATTGCCGCCGGGCACGCCGTCCTGGCCTATACGTCCACGGCGTATATATTCACGTTCCTCACCTCAGTGCCGAAGTGGAGCCCCGTCGAGGCCAACGCGATAGTCGGCACGGCCGCCATCCTGCAGCTGCCCCTCTACATATTCGCGGCCTGGCTCGGCGATAGGCTGGGCAGGAGACTTGTGTACGTGATCGGCCTCGTCCTAGGCATAGCGACCTACTATCCCCTGTATACACTCCTCTCCACGTCTAGGGATCTCGTCGTCGCGGTTCTGGCGGTCTTCGCGCTTATAGGGGCCACGGCGTTTACGTTCAGCATATTGGGCACGGCGCTGGCCGAGCTCTTCCCCACGAGGGTTAGATACAGCGGCATGTCCATAGCGTTCAACATAGGCATAGGCTTCTTCGGCGGCTTCACCCCGTCGATAGTGGGGGCCATAGGCCTTGCGCTCAAAAACCCGCTCGCCGGCGTGGCGCTTTATACATATGTCGTAGCCGCGGCCGCGCTCGCCGTGGCCCTGTTGGCGTTGCCGGAGACCAAGGGCGTCGACATATCGAAGTAGGCAGTCACGGCCCCTGGAAACCCCACTGCGGCGGATCGACGCACTAGCTTATTAACCGGCCGTCTCTATCGGTCGGTGATGCGGTGTGCCGCCTCCGAGCGGTGAGGTAATTCCTGTCGGGGCTGATGCCTATTTATTGCCGGAGGCGCCTCATCTCCGTGAGGCGGCCGTTGAGGTTCTACGACATAGCGGCCGGGAGGGCGTTCGTCGCAGACCAGTACCAGGTGGTGGAGGTGCCGTCCTCCAGAGGGGCGCCCGTCCGCCTCGCCGTGGCGAAATCGCCCTATACCGGCAACGAATGTTACAGCTTCGCGCCCAGAAGGCTGGAGATAAAGTCGGCCACGTTGAACGGCTACCTATAGCTGAATACCTCCCCTTCTTTGAACCAGTACGATATCTCCCGCCGCGCCTCCTCCGGGCTGTCGCTGGCGTGGACCAAGTTGCGGATGGACCGCCTCTCCCTGTTGGCCAAGTCGGGGCTGTCCGAGGAGAAATCGCCTCTGATCGTGCCCGGCTCCGCCTTATAGGGCAGGGTATTGCCCACCAGCTTCCTGACCACGCTTACGGCGTGGTTGCCCTCGACGACCATGAGAAGTATGGGGGCCTCGGTCATGTAGTCTATCAGCCATCCCTTCACCATCTTGCCTATCTCCGTCGGGTCGTCGGTGCCCAGCTCCGCCTTGGGGTCTATCCCCATCTCCCTATAGCTGTTGAGGGTCTTGTTGCCCACGCTTCTGAGCCAAGACTCGTCGCTAGGGTAGAAGCCGGCCATCTGCTCCCTGGAGGCCCAGACCATCTTCGCCGCAACTATCCTCAAGCCGGCTCTCTCGATCCGCGAGATCACTTCGCCGATGAGCCCCCTCTTGACCGCGTCAGGCTTAACTATGACCAGCGTCCTCTCGATCATGGACTGGGAAAAACAGGCCTTTTTAAGGTATGAGCGCAACGAGGAGTAGGGGCGCCGCTACGCCGAGGATCACCGCAAGCGTCGACGTGAGCACCGACGTGGCGTTGTCGGCGCTTGGGCCAGCCGGCTCCACGACTTGCCTGAAGACGCGCAGATAGTAGGGGGTCGCCAAGGCGCTGTTGAGTATAACCAGCACTGCGACGCCCACCTGGCCCAAGGCGAGGGACAGAAGTATCAGCAGGAGCTTAGGCCAAAAGCCGAGCAGAGGCGGCACGCCCAATAGGGACAGCACGTTGAGCGTATTTGAGAGGACGCGCCTCTCGGGGACGGTGTCGGCGTGTCTCACAGTGAGGGCGCCGAATATGCCGGCCTTGCCGAGCCCCGAGGTCAGCCCTTCGAGCACGATCACGAGCGACGCCACGGAGAACGCCGACATCGTGCCCACAAGAGGCAGAGAGACGGGCTTATTCCCGAAGTAGAAAACAAGAGCTGCGGCGGCTACGGCGTAGGACATATGCGCTATGGACGAATAGGCGAGGATGCGGCCGAAGGTCCTGGCCGTGAGGCCAGCCGCGTTGGCGAAGGTCATAGACGTGAGCGCCACGACCAGCAGGGCGAATGCGGCGGCTTTGGCCATGGGCACCACGTTCAGTAGGGTCAGCAGTACCAGCAACGGCGTCAGTTCCCCGAATATGGTGAGCGCGGCCACGCCCTTGGGCGTGGAGAGGGCGAACGCGTCGACCATCCAGAGGTGGGCCGGCACCAGCCCCAGCTCGAAGACGAAGCCGAAGGCCAGCAGGACCCAGCCGAGGGTCGGCGCTATGTACAGCGCGATGGCGAACCCGAGCACCATTAGGGTCTTGCCGACGGCCGAAAAGATGAGGTACTTGAGGGCGCCCTCCAGATTCTCCCGCTCCCTCCCGGATGCGAGGAGGCCGTACACGCTGGCGGTCGACACGGCGAGGGCGGCCAGCCCCGCGAAGGCGTAGTTCAGCGCATATTGAGGCGCGGCGACCGCCCTATAGTAGGCATAGGCGGCGAGCGCCGTGGATGCGGCGGAGAGACCCAGGGCCAGCCCGAGCCCGCCGTAAGGCCAGTCGAGGGCCAGCGCTATGGCCAGGACGCCCAGCAACGTGAAGAAGAACGCGGCCTCCGGCACGAAGAAAGCCATGGCGAAGATCGCCACCCCCATGGCGGCGGCCAGATAGCGCCCGTCGACCTTAAGCGCCAAGGGCGTCAACGCGGCGAAGGCCAGCACGACGAGGAAGAACGGGTCGATCATAGCAGCACCAGCAGTATGAGCACCAGAGAGCCCGCTATGGCGTAGAGCAGATACCAGCTGAGGCTCCCGGTCTGCAGGCGTCTAAACGCGGCGGAGATCTTGCTGAAGGCCCAGGGCAACGCCGCGTGGTATAGATTGTCTATCACGCCGCGGTCGACCGCCCAGTAGATCAAGTGAGCCAGGTTGTGGTATACCCAGGCCAGGACCCCGTCGTATAGCCAAGGCAGATAGAACCTCCTGTAGCCTATCCTCCAGAGCGGCGTCAGGGCACGCGACCTTACGCCGGGCCTCAACACGTAGAGCGCAAGAGCCGCGGCGAAGCCCACCAGGAAGGCCAAGAAGCCGGGCGACGCGACGAGCCTCGCCAGCTCGTCCGCATAGAGATAGGCCAGGTAGCCGCCTACGCCCAACGCGGCGAAGGCCAGGACCGTGTAGGGTACCCACATTATGGGGTGCGCCTCGTGGATGTGCTCCTTGGGCTCGGGGCCGTGGACCAGCGAGAGGCCAAGCAGCCTGAGCCCGTAGAGCGGGGCGAGGAACGCTATGAGGCCCGCGACCAAGACGCCCGAGAGCCCGACGGCGTCGAACCCAGCCGATATGTTCTCGACGGCCATCTCCTTGGTGAAGAACCCGGCGAACGGCGGCGTGCCTATCAGCGACAGCATGGCCAGCCAGAGCGCCAGTGAGGTCGCCCTCATGTAGCGGCCCAGCCTGCCGACGGCGCCGAGGTACTTCGTGCCGCTTTCGTGTATTACAGCGCCATACCCCATGAACAACGGCGCCTTGGAGATGGCGTGGCCGACGATCTGCATGAAGGCTATCCACAGCAAGGCGATAAGCGCCGCGCCTCCTCCGGATAGCCCCAGGAGCCCGGCGCCGCCCGTGGCGGCCGCTATTATGCCGAGATTGGCAGCGGTGGAGCCCGCCAGGACCAGCTTGAACTCGTCCACGGTCAGCGCTATTATCGACGAGAGTATGGCGGTCAACGCGCCGAATATCAACACGGCCAGGAAGTATGTCTGGGCTCCCTGCACCGATGCGAATATGGGAGCGGTCACTATGAGGAGGTAGACGCCTGCGTTGACCATCGTGGCCGCGTGTATCAACGCCGAGACGCTGGTCGGGCCCGTCATGGCGGTGAGGAGCCACTCGGTGAAGGGGAATTGAGCGGACTTGGTCAGCGGCCCCATGAGGAAGAGGAAGAGCGGAAGTAGGCCTAGGGCGGACGCCGCAGATCCGAGCCTGAACAGGCCCGACAGCTGGACCGTCCCGAGGGCGACGAATATATAGGCGAGCGACACGAGGAACGCCGAGTCCCCTATCCTTATCGTTAAAATCGCGCGGAGGCCTGCCTTGGACGGCGGCCAGCTGTAGTCCACGAGGGCCACCCGATCGCCTGGATGCCCAACCCACTTGACGTCGGGCTCGTCGTCTTTGTACCAATGGCCTATCAAGGCCCAGGAGGCGAGGCCGACTCCCTCCCAGCCGACGAGGAGGAACCACAGATTGTCGGCGTATGTGATTATGAGCATCGACGTCGCGAAGAAGCCCATGAAGAACCAGTACCACCCAGGCCTGTAGTCGCCCTCCATGTACTTCACGCTGTACAGCACTATGAAGAAGACCAGCCAGGCCACCAACATGCCCATGACCCCGCTGAACTGGTCCAGATGTAGCGATATGTATATGCCAAGCTGGGGTATCCACGGCACCGAGTAGGTCTCCGTGTATATGCCCGAGACCGGCGGGGAGTACGTCAGCACGGAGAAGACCGCCGACAGCAGAGAGCCGAGGACAACCAGCCAGGCCTTGGCCTTCTCCCCAGGCAGGAAGAGGCTGAGCACTGAGGCTATCAACGGCAGGAATATCGTCAGGAACGCGTATTCGGGGCTCATAGGCCCACCGGGACCAGGCGGTTTTGTACGTATACGCTTATGTTGGTCCAGAGGCTTGACGACATCGGCGGCAGGAACAGCAACACCGAGAGGAGGGCGGTGGACACGATGGCCACGAGGGCCGCGTCGTACGGGCCGGCCCCGCCTATCTTGGGCGGCCCGAAGAAGACGTTCCTTATGGTGGCGAAGGCGTAGATGCCGGTGACGACGAGCATGGCGGCGAAGGCTATATATAACTCTATATATTCCATACCTAGGTACGTCTTAACCAGCGCCGTGGCCAACGTGATCTCCGATATCATGCCTATGGTCAATATGCCGGCTAGGTTCAGGAAGCCCACCACGGCGGCGCCGGCCAGGGCTGAGTTGTAGCCGTAGAGGCCGCCCATCCTATCTATATCGCGGGTGTGTAGATGCATTATGAAGTAGCCGGCGGTCATGAAGAGGACGGCCTTGCCCAGCCCGTGGCTGATGTAGATCAACGCGGCGGCCGTGAGGCCGAAGACGTTGCGGAGCGAGAGGGCGAGGATCATGTATCCCATCTGCGATACGGTGGAATAGGCGAAAAGCCTTTTGATGTCGCTCTGGGTATACGCCATCATGCCGCCGTATATCGCCGTCGCTATGCCGTACCAAGTCAAGGGGAAGAACCAGCTCCGCGGCATCAGCGGGAGGGCCACTATGGAGATCACGTAGCCTCCGAAGCCGACAAGCACCGGCGACAGGAGGGCCGACAGAGGGGTGGGCGCCTCGGCGTGGACGTACGGAAGCCACATGTGGACGCCGAGGGCCGCCATCTTGATGAAGGACCCCAGCAGGACCAGCAACACGGCGAGGTAGAGCAGGTCCCTGGGGAGGGCCCCGGCCGCGGTGGCCGGCACGGGGACCGTGGTGACGCCGTTGAGGTAGAGCACTATGAAGCCGGCGAGCATCAGGAGCGCGGCTACGTGGGACCAGACCAGGTACATCACGGCGATCCTCGCCCTGTCCCCATAGCCGTAGTACAGCACTTGGAACAAGGAGGCTATCAGCGCCACCTCTATGAAGATATAGATGCCGAAGAGGTTCTGGGCCGCGAAGGCGCCGGCCAGGCCGCCGAGGAAGAAGCCGTAGGTGAGGTAGAACGTAGTGTTCCTCACGCCGAGCTCCTCGGCTCTGTGCTCCATATAGGGGGCCGAGAATATGGCGACCATTATGCCCACAAGGGCCACCGTGAAGACGTAGGCGGCGTTGTACGGCTCTAGATAGAGCGAGAAGATCGACCAAAGGCCTGTCCCGGCCGAGCCGAGGTACCTCGACCCGCCGAACAGAGAGAGGGACGAGACGGCGAGTAGGGGCAGCAGCGCGACGGCGCTTATGTAGGCGGCCGCCTGGGTGGAGCGCCTGGCGGCTACGTAGGCGGCCAGCGAGAGGGCGATCGGCAACAATATCGAGGCGTAGAGAGCCAAGCCCGTCATGGCCTATCTCCGCCCGACCTGAGCTCCTCCAGGTCTGTGGTCTTCGCCGCGGCGTACGTCCTATATATCACGGCGCCTATGATGGCTACCTCGCCGGCGGCCATGGATATCAGCAGCACGAGGGCCCAGAGGCCCACCGAGGGGGCTGTGGATAGGACCGGCGCAAGCGCCGCGAGGGCCCCCACCACGACGACCTCAACGGCTATCAGGAGCCGCACCATGTTTCTGCTGGCCGCAAGTCCGTAGAGTCCCACGGCGATCAGCACGAGCCCGACGGCGATAGCCGCGATCATGCCCTCTTCGCCACCTCTATGGCCACCACTAGGGACGACACGAGCAGGGCCGCTATCAAGGCGAGGAGGTCGAAGTTGGGCTGCAGCTCCTGGCCCACTTGAGGCGGCGGCGCCTGCGGGATCAAGGCCCACAACAGCAAGGCGGCGACGACGGCGAGGACCGCCACGGCCGCCTTATACCGCCGCGGGTAGTCGAAGAAGCCGCCGTACATGGACGCGGTAACCATAACCATGAGTATCACAGAGCCTATGTAGACCACGAAGACCAGGAAGGAGGCGACCACCAGCCCGGCTAGGGCGTAGTAGCCGGCGACGGTCGCGGCCGAGAACGCCAAGCTCAGCGCGGCTACGGCGTTGTCCTTGACCAAAACTGCGAGGACGCCGAAGATCAGGGCAACCGCCAGGACTGGATATTCCATGAACATGTAGGGTGCAGAACAACGCCCTTTTAAATAATTCTTGGGTCAAGTGCAAAAAGAGTTTGCCCGTACCCCACGTCTCCGCAGCCCTTGAGTTTGGCGTAGGGCCGGAGGTGTAACTGCTGGATCTCGGCCTAGCTCTCCACGACCGGCACAGAGGGCGCCGGCGGGAGCGGCTTGTGTTCGCCGAGCTCGCCCAGCCTTACCTTGACCACGCGTCCCCCGGAGTACTCGTGGACGACCTTAACCACCTGCGGCACGAGCTTGGGCACTTGAGGCGGCTTCCTCATCATGTCGGGGGTATACATCATGTCCTCGTGTCTGTAGAACGCCAAGTCCCTCATGTCGGTGGGGTACAGGGCGTAGGTGGGGCACGCGTCTATGCAGTAGTGGCACATTATGCAACGGCCGTAGTCTATGCCGGGGTAGCGCCTCCCGTTCTTCTCCATGTACATCTTTATGGCGTTTGTCGGGCATATGCGGGCGCATATCATGCAGGAGGTGCACCTCTCGGTCCAGAGCCCTATCCAGCCTCTGACTCTGCCCATATAGTCGGGCACCTCGTAGGGGTAGTAGATCGTCAGCCTCTCCGGCCTAAGCGTGTACTTGAGGCCGAGCCCTATCACGTCTAGGACGGCCCTTATGGCCTCGCCCACCTTCTGGCCCGCCATGGCTACAACAGGAAGTACTCAGCCGCGGACACCGCGGTGGCGGCCACCGCGATGGTCAAGACCCAACGCCAGCTGAAAGACAGCGTGTGGTCCAGCCTGGCCACCGGCATAACTGAGCGCAGGAACACGAAGAAGAGCATGAGGATAAACGTCTTTATCATGACCCAGGCGGCTGCGGCTAGATTGCCCCAGAGGTCCGCCGGCCACGGGCCGGGCGCTATGGGGGCCCATCCGCCGAGGAAGACCAAGGCGCCGAGAAGCGAGTAGGAGAACAACGCTATGTATATCCCGCCGGCGTACGTCAGAGCGAGGAATATGGAGGAGAAATCGCTGTAGGGGCCCGTCGCCACGTCTCCCTCGTAGTCCGCTATCTCGAAGGGGAAACGGCTGGTGGCCATCGCGACGCCTATTATGTAGACGATAAAGGCCAGCGGGTTGTAGAGCGCCCCGACGATGTATGTCTGCTTGGCCACTATCTCTATGGGGTCTATGGTCCTGTACGTCAGGAACATGCTGGCGAAGGCGTCCAGCAGAGGTATTTCGTAGGCCGTTATTATCAAGGCCTCCCTCGCGGCGCCTATATAGGCGAAGCGGTTGTTGACCGCCCAGCCCATGCCCACAACGATTATGAAGAGGTAGAAGAGCACGGCCAGAGCCATGATTATGCCGTAGTGGAGAGAGGGCCTGGACAGGAGGGCGAGGTAGGGGGAGAGCGGCACCATGAAGGACGGCATGAGGGCCAGAGCTACGAAGAGCGGCGGGAGGGCTACGAACAAGACCCGGTACGAGTCCACGGTGATTATGACCTCCTGCATGACGAACCTCACGGCGTCTGCGATCAGCTGGAAGTAGCCGCCCAGCCTAGGCGACACGTGGAGGGGGCCAACGCGCATCTGGACCCTCGCCGCTATCTTCCGCTCAGCCCAGACGATCGTGAGGAGTATCAAGGTGGACACCACTCCGTCGAAGAGAAAATCCCACAGCCGCGGGGAAAGGAGCCAGGAGGGGATCTCCATAGCCCTAAGTAAAGAATCCTTTTTTAAGTTATCTATCGGCTTCAGGCGGGAAGAAGCCGAAGCTGCCGTAGATCGCCGGCAGGTCCATCAGCCTGGCGCCTATAGTCGCCTTCATGAAGGCCCTTAGGTTCTGCCACGAGGGGGTCGAGATCCTGACCCTGAAGAGCCTCTCGGTGCCGGCGCCGAAGACCTGGAAGAAATACCGCCCTCTGCCGCCTTCGGTCACGCCCGTGCCCTCGGCCAGATTGGTCGTCGTGACGTAGTAGCCGCTCATCCTCACGAGCTCGTTAAGCATCTCCCTCTCCTTGGGGGGAATCTTGTGGGCAGCGTTGTGGCCCACCAGCGGGCCGTCCATGGGCATCGCCTTGAATAGCTGCCTGATTATCCTGGCGGCCTCCCTCACCTCCTCGATCCTGACCAGGGTCCTGGCCAGAGAATCGCCCTCGTCGTGAACCCTCACCTCCCACTCCAGTTGTTTATACACGCCGTAGGGCATATCGCGCCTCGCGTCCCAGTCGACGCCGGAGCCCCTCGCCCCCGGCCCGGTGGCCAGATACGCCGCGGCGTCGCTCTTGCTGAGGTAGCCCACGTCCTTAAGCCTGTAGTAGCCCACCGGGTTCTTGACGACCAGCCTGTAGAACTCGTCCATCTTCCTGTCCAGGAAGTCCAGGAATCCGGCCAGCCTCTCGTAGAAGGCCTTGGGCGGCGCCCTCCTGACGCCTCCCGGCAGGACCCAGGTCGGCGTGGTCCTGGCGCCGGTGGCTATAGCCCATAGATTGACCAAAAGATCGCGGAGGCCGAAGCCGTACATGAAGCCGGTGGATGACCCTATCATTATGGCGTGCAGGGCGAGGTCGTAGAGGTGGACCGATATCCTGCTCATCTCGCCGAACAGCGTGCGGAGGTACTCGGCCCTCTCGCTCACGTCGTAGCCCAACATCCTCTCCACAGCCATGGAGTAGGCCCACGTCACGTTTATGGCATCAGGCAGAGACAGCCTCTCGAAGAGCGGTATGTTCATCATGAAGTGCCGCGTCTCCCCGAGCTTCTCCATGGTCCTGTGGACGAAGCCGGGGTCGGGCCTTATGTCCACTATTATGTCGCCGTCGAGCTCCACGAAAAAGCGGATGTGGCCAGAGGTGGGGTGCTGAGGGCCGAAGAGAAGCTCCAAGGTCCTCTTTCCGCCGGGCCCGGACTCGACCTCGCTGAGGACCATGCCGTACTGCTCCATCTTAAGGCCCATGGAGATCTACGGCCCCTATAAAAATATCGCCTTAGCCAGACGCGGAAAACGCCGGAGGCGGCGGACGGGCGCGGGAAATCGTCCATCGACCCGCCTGGAGGCCGGCACACAGTCGGGCACAAGCTTATAAAGACATTATCGAGCATTCATGTGGAAAACGTAGACGCCGACAGTCTGCTGGGATTCCTAAAGCTGCTTCTCGACTTCGGGGGGAGGGCACACATAGGCGAGCTGGCGAAAAGCCTACACCTAACCCTGGACGAGTTCTACCACGTCTTAAACGCGGCGGAGGGCCTGGGCGCGGTCAAGCTGCAGGACAACCAGGTGGCGTTGACCCGCAGAGGCCTAGACATACTTCGGATGAAGTTCGGCGACGTCCACCACATGGTGAAGCTGAGGGCAGAGGAGTTGATCTAGATATGCATCTTTTCGGGTCAACCCCCATATCGATAAACAAATAGGTTAGTCGATTTTTATTTTCCTTAGATAATTACTCAAATATTAGTAAAAAATCGCTTTTATCGGGAAATAAATATATTTATTTTGGAAATTTCCGTAGGCCGTGATCCCTGAGGAGCTCGCCGAATTCGCGGAGGGCCTGGCGAGGCAGGTGGCCAGATCGGCCGGAGCCAGAGGAGCCGGCCTGGAGGAGGCGCTCTACTACGTCTATCTATGTACGATAGGCGTACTCAACGACGAGATGGAGCGCGTAGAGATCGTCAAAAGCCGCAGAGGCGTATCGAAGCGGTTGCCGCCCCCAGAGCCCATAGCCGAAGAGATCTTGATGTGCGTAAAAGAATCGCTGGAGCGCGGCAGACCCGTGGTGGAGAAATACGACTACTACGCGCTCTAGATCCGCCGGCTATACCGGAGACGCCGATAGCGTCGCCACAAATATATAGTGTAAAATGAGTTTCTCAGATATAATAAATATTATATAACATAATGTATGATAACAAATAAATATAAAAATAAAACATATTATATGACAGAGCAACCTGCTATGTTGTTACATATTATCTGAATATCGTCGTATGCCTCGATCAACTGGTAAGCTTAAACGGTTCACGTTCTGCATGTTTTAGACGGCGTAGCTGCCCAAATTCCCGCCGTATTTCTCGGCGTATCTATCTGAAAACAGAATTCATACCTGCCGCGTTCGTCGATCTCCATGCGCCGATACTGCGCCGCCGGATAGCCGCGGAGGATCGCGCCCTCTACGGCCTAGGCCCTATCAGCGAAGGACGCGAACCATTTCTATGTCCAATGAATATGGTATATTTATATATAAAATATATTTAATTGATAAGCGTTTCTATTATATAACTAAGTATTACTTGTTGAGTTGGTCAAGACATCGGTTTACCTTCCTCCTTTTGCTAGCTGGTCCCAGATAACACAGGCGCGGGCTGTCGGCTTTCTGCAATGCGGCGTCAATTCCCTCGGCGCATCGCTGTTAACGCGGAATCTCGGCGTTAGTTAATGCCGGCATAGTTGAAATATTGTCATGCCCGCGGCGGCCGTTAACGGCGCCTCTTCAGGAGGACTTTTCCCTCCCCGTCTCTTATCTCGACTACCCTATGGTAGGGGATGTAGGCGCCTGACTTCGTGGTGAATCCGCCGTGGCCTATCTCCGCGAGCTCCTCAGTGGAGATCTCGGCCAAGTCCCCCGGGGAGCCGCGGTTGACGTAGACTATAGATCCCCTCTGGCCCGTCCACCTGAGCTTGTTCAGGATGCCTCTGATGGGGTTCACGGAGGTGCCGGCGTCCGGCCTTAAAAGCCTACCCCGTGCCGAAGATCTGCCGGAAGACCTCGGCGTATGTCCCATAGGCCTCCTCGCCGTATAGGCATACTATTATCCTCCGCACGTTTCTAAGCCTCGGCGCTACGCGCTTGACGGCCTCCGCCGTGAGCCTGGCGGCCTCTCGGTAGGGGCAGCCGAATATGCCGGTGCTGATCGCCGGCAGGGCCACGCTCTTGAGGCCGAGCTCGTCGGCTTTCGCCACAGCGTTCTCGACGGCCTCGCCTATCTTCTCGATGGGTTCCGACCCGCAGCGGGGCCCCACCGCATGTATCACGTACCTGGCCTTGAGCCTCCCGGCGCCTGTGACCGCCACGCCTCCGACGGGGACGGGGCCGTGCCTCCTGACCCACTCCCTGCTCTCCTCCTGGATCTCCCGCCCTCCCTTCCTCACTATGGCGCCGGCGACGCCCCCTCCGTGCTCCAGGTAGGAATTGGCGGCGTTCACTATGGCGTCGGCCTCCAGCTCGGTTATGTCGCCCATGGCCAGCTCCACGGACACCCCGGGGGCCGCCTGGAATCTATCCATGGCCGGGCCCAGGCCTGCGGTTAAATAGGTTGCGCGGCGTGCGGTGAATATTTAAGGCGGGGGCCGCGGGGGGCCGTGATTGTCGCTGTCGCGTCGAGGAACCCCAACAAGCTGAGGGCCGTGGAGAGGGCCTACGCCATGTTCGGCTTGAGGGCGGTCGTGCTGTCGGCGGAGAGGCCGCCGGATCTGCCTCCCCAGCCCCTAGGCCTCGCCGAGGTCTTCAGAGGGGCCGCGGAGAGGGCCAGACACGCGCTGTCGGCCGCGCCGTCGGCGGAACACGGCGTGGGCATCGAGGCGGGCGTGGTGGAGCTCGGCGACCTGCGCCTCGACGTGACGGTGGCCGCAGTGGCGGATAGATCGGGGCTGGTGACCGCCGGGGTCGGCCCCGGCTTCCAGGTGCCGGGGAGGTTCCTCGCAGACGTGCTCAGGGGCGTGGAGCTGGGGAAGCTCGCCGAGGCCTTCTTCGGGAGACCCGCCGTCGGCTACCGGGAGGGGCTCGTCGGCGTTCTCTCCAGGGGAAGGGTGACCAGGCTGGATCTGAACACGGCCGCGGTGGCCATGGCGCTGCTGCCCCGACTGCCCTACAACTCCCGTCTGTACGGCTCGGAGCCCTAGGAGCCGGCGTATGGCGGAGAGCTGCGCGGCGGCTCACGGGCAGGGGACGAGCCGTCGCTCCACAGCCCCCCATCCCTCCAGCGCATAGGGCTGCCGGAGTCGAGATCGCGGCGGCCGACGGCTACGTAGGCGTCCCCTCGGCAAGCCCCGGGAGGGCCTTCGCGGAGGGGCGTGGATCGGATTCTGGGGCCTGCGGCGCGGACAGCGGCCGTTGCCCCCTCGTGGCGGCGGCCGCGGCGTCTCTGGGCCGATCCGCGTGAGCGCCTCGCCGAGGCGTGCAGGAAGCCGTCGGGGCCGGGATCACTGGGGGCATTCGAGCGCCCCCAGCACCTCCTCCCTCTTTAGGTAGATGTCCTCAAGCCTCTTCCTGAACTCGAGGGGGGAGAGGCCCTCCCTAATTCCCCTTATGGCCGTCGCGAGCCCTAGCTTCGGCACGCCGTCCTCTAGCCTCGCGGCGAGGTCCTCGAGGAGGTCCAGGTCCAGCTTGAGCAACATGTTCACCGCGAAGGGGAATGCGTGTTTCTCTAGGCATAGGTATTTATCCAGCAGGGGGTCCTCGGTCCTGGACAGAGACTCGCTCCCCAAATGGCGGACGGAGGCGCCCCGGAAGCGCATGGAGTGTCCCCCCAGCGCCATCCCCCTCAGGGCCAGGACCGTCTCGTTGTGGCTTCCCCTCAGCGAGTAGGTGGGGACTTGAAACCCCAGGAAGTAGTTGGTCTTGAGGCTCATGTTGACTCCGCCGATTGCGACCGACCTCTCGACCTCCGCGGTTCCGGCGGCCTCGCCGTCGACGCTGAGGCCCGTCTTGGTCACGAACGCCGTATATCCCTCGAACCTCGAGTCGTACGGCTCCATGTACTTCGTCCCCTTGAACCTCCTGAACAGCGCGTTGGGGTAGTTTTTCCACTTCCTGCCCTCTATGGATCCCGAGGCGATGGCGGCGTCGGGGTTCCTCTCGTGGAACTCCAGGTGTTCCTCGACCCAGGTGGGGGACGGAACCGCGTCGTCGTCGGTGAAGAGGGCCACGTCGTCCGGGTTCAGAGCGGCCAGGGCCAGGTTGAGGGCCTCCTCGTAGAGCCCCTCCCTCTGGACTATAACCCTATCGGCGCGGCTCGCCTTGAGGCCGCCCTTGGCTATCAACACCACCTCGAAGCCCCGGAACGTCTGACGCCTCAAGGCCTCCAAGGCCTCTCTGAGGGTCTCTCTGCCCGAAGTCGGGATGAAGACTTGAACCACGGAGGATTTAGCTTCCCATTTTTAAACTGGGCGTCCATGCGGCATGTGTCCTCCAGCGGCTGGGGGAACGCGGCGTGGGCTAGGTTGGACGCGGGAGCCGCCGAACGTCCGCCGATCTTGCGGAGGGCCTATATGACTGGAGCGGCTCGACCTAGGGCCCAAAGGCGCCGGGGGCCCCTAAGGCCTAAAGCGAGCCGGGGGCCGAGCCCTGTCTGTAGGCGGAGGGACCTACGGCGGGTCGACGATGAGGGCTTCAATCCCTTCGGCGGGCCGTTAGGCCCACAGCTCCTCCCGCGGCCACTCGCCTCTGGAGACGAGTATGCCCTCCAGTATCGCCACGAGCATCTGGAGCTTTAGGTAGTAGTCGAGCAGATCCCTGCGCCCGGTCTCCTCCCACTCCTTCTCCATTAGCTCCGCTATCCGCCCCAGCTCCCTCACGTCGGCCGCCGTATATCTGCCCTCTCTCACCGCCTTTATCAACTCGATCAGCCGCTGCCTCACCTCCTCGGTGTAGTACTTGGACCTCGCCGGCGGAACCAGCGAGAGGTAGCCCGCGAGCGCCTCCGCCTCGACTCCGGTCAGCACGCCCTTGGTAGACAGCACCTTAAGCAACGTCGAGTTGTATATCTGGAACGACCTCCCGAGACCGGCCAGCTGCTCCTCTATTTTGTCCATACGTCCGCCCAGATCGCCTATCTGGCTCTCTAGGTTGCCCACCCGATCCTCCAGGCGGCCCATTCGGTCCTCGAGGGCGCCCATTCGGCTCTCCAGCTTGCCCACCCGATTCTCTAGGTTGCCCACCCGATCCTCCAGGCGGCCTACGCGCTCTTCTAGTCTATCCAGCCGCCCGCCCAGCTCGCCGATCTGCCCCTCCAGCCTGCCTATGCGCATCTCGACTCTGCCGATCTCGCGGGAGAACAACACGTAAAGCACTGCTACGGCCGCCGCGACGAGCGGCGCCTGGCCGAGCATCGCAGTCAGCACGTCCCCGATGCTCACGTGATTTATCACGACGAGGGATAAAAGCTTTTTGTGCGTAGCGGTCTGTATGGCTGTCGGCGGGGGATTTCCCTCGGCCTCTCCGCGATGGCCGCGTCCACAGGGCGGTCTGCCCGGCCGCCGGACCTACGCGCTCCGCCGTCAGCGCCTCTCGGTTGCGGCGATACGCTGTCTACGACGACGGTTGCCGCCAGCGCGTGCGACCGGCACAGCCGCCGGTCGTTCCGGCCGAGCGCCTCGCGCCCGCCCCGCCGCCGACTGGCGGTTAACGGGGATAACCCTCTCGTTTTTATTTTCCGGAGCACCGCCGCGGCGTGTTGCCGAGGGAGAAGAGCGTGGTGGGCATACTGACGTCAAGCTACCTGCTGGCCGTGGCGACCTCCCTCCCGCGCCTCACCCCGCTCCCCCTGGCCGTCGCCGCCGCGGCGTATCTCCTCCACCTCCTCACCTTCGACTCGGTGTTCTACGCCAGGAACCCCATGCAGTTCTACTCCCTGACCGCGCTGAACTTCCTGCCGTATTTAGCCGCCGCGGCGCTCGGCTGGTGGAGCCTCCCGGCCTACGCCATAGGCCTCCTGCTCTTCGCGTCGTATGCCGTGCTCATGCATAGAGGGAGGAGACGGACCGTGGAGGGCGTCGTGACGGGCACCGCCCTCCTCTCCTCGACAATCCTTCTGGCGAAGGCTATCGTGATCCACCAGCTGGCGCTGAGGGACTACCTCCTCTATGCGCTGTTCGTCGGATATCACGTGGCCGCCGCCTACTACGTCGAGTCGCGGCTCGCCTTCAGGAACGTCAAGCCCCACGTGGCGCTATACGTCTGGATCCCCGCCGTGGCCCTGACGGCGCCTCTCTGGCCCGCCGCGCTTATAGCCGCCGCGGAGCCCACCTACAAATTCGCGGCGAACATCAAGAGAAACACCAAGTACTCCCGCTATCAAGACATAGCGAGGATGGGCCGGCGGGAGCTGGCGAGGGGCGCCATCTTCACGGCCCTCCTGGCGGTCCTCTACTACATCTGAGGCCCCTCAAGTCGGGGATCTCCAACGACGCGAGGCATTGGACGCCCTAGGCGGTGAGATGGCGAGAGGCCGGCCGGCGTCGGCGCGTCCTCAAGCCTGCGGCGGCCTCGACGGCGCTATCGCCCCAGGGCGCCTCTAAGCTCCGCGAGCGCCTTGTCCAGCTCGTCGGGCCGCTTGACCCTGCCCCTAAGGGCCTCGACGCGCCTCGCCACCTCGCCCGCAAGCCTCAAGACGTACTCCACAGCCTCCTCCCTACTCCCGAACTTAGAGAGGGCCATGTCGGGATCCGGCCCGTTGTACTGATAATCGTGAAGGAGGAGCGCGCGGTCGGTCCAGAGCGATATGCCCTCGTGGCCGGCCTTCTCGAGCATGAGCGAAAGCGCGACCATCTTGGTCGTGGGGACCCTAGGCACCGCGGTGGATTCAAGCCAACGCCGCTCCTCCTCGGTCTTGACCAACGCCTTGAGCCTCTCCAGCTCTAGGCGCAGTAGGGCCGCCAGGAGGGCCCTCCAGGCTTGAAAGGCCTTGCCGGCCGCGTTCCTCGTAAGGCCCTCCTCAAGGAAGCGAAGCGCCAGGCGGGCCTCCACGAGAGCCTCCAGCAGGCGGGCCTCTATATAGCCCTCGTCGGAGGGCTTGGGCAGAGGACGCTCCACGGCCTCAACAGCCATGGAAGGCATGGCCTCCTGGCTTAAATGCTTTACAGTACGGCGAAGCTTCCCCCACGCAGACGGCGTCGACCGCCTATATGGCGCCATGCGAGGAGAGTGGCCGAGATCCCCCCATAGACCAAGCCCCTCCATCCACAGATCCATCTAGTTTGTCGAGATCGGAGACATCTCGGCTCGTTGCGCGGTCCACATCGCCAGCCGCCGCGCCAGTTACGCCGACTAGCTCGACGGCGGTCTCGGAAGGGCTCTGGCCGCCGCTGGAAGGCCTGAGGAGGCTGGACAGGCCAAAGGCCGTCGGCTCCTGCCGCAACTATATATTCCTCTAGGGGATCTCGGCTGGCCGGAGGCCGACGTCAGGAGGGCTACGGCGCGGCATCTCGCCGACAGGTCCAGGAAGCGACGCCTAGTGAGCGCCGCAGAGAGTCCCCTTGACCAATCAACTCGTCGAACCGGGGCCGCGCCGAGCTCGCGGCGCGACTCCTGAGGCTTGTGGGCGTGGACGCCGAGGTGAGGATGGCGGGTAGCGGTGCTTGGTACGTCGTGGCCACAACCGACATACTCGCGGCCGGGCGCGAGGAGCTCAGGGACGCCATCGCCGAGGTCGTCAAGGCGGCCGCCGCGATGGGTTGGGTGAACAGGGAGAAGGCGGAGCGCTGGCTGAGGAAGCTGGAGAGGGGGCACACGATAAGGGAGGGCCGGCCCAAGTACAGCGTGGGATTGATAGGCTACACGCTGGCGGTCAGATATCAGTCCACAAACCCCCACAGCATAGAGCGGGAGGCCCGGCGGCTTAGGGAGATGGGCCTCATGGAGGGCCGCCACTTCACGGCCAAGATGCCGGAAGACGGGAAGATTGGCTACGTCTTGATCCGCAGGGAGGGCTTGGCTTACGCGGCCTGGCTGTCTACGCGCGGCCCCGGCGGGCGGAGGAGGCTCGCTGTCGAGTTCGTGGAACACGTGCTCCAGAGGGCGAAAGAGAGGGGCGGGGAGGTCTATAGAAAGGACCTGGAGGCCGTGGAAAGGGACAAGGGGTAGCTCCCTAAGGCCTGCGGACGTAAAGGATGGGGTCTTCGTAAGGGGGACGAAACAATCCTCTTTTTCCTCCTTCTCCTTCATCTCCCTCCTTTCAGGAGTGCCATCAGATCAATCCTCACAGGGGGCTAGCCCCCTGTGAGCATTAATTCTGAGTTGCCCCTGTAGGCGCGCGGCCGAGGGCGGACAGGGCCCGCGGCCGTGAAGGCGGCCCGGACGGCGTGACTGGAGATACATAGACTCGCTGCCCCCCAGACTGAGGGCCGCGTTGATCTTCTACATAGAGACGGGGGATCTCTACGTCGCCGCCAAAATCGCAGGTCTGAAGGCGGATGAGTTCAACGAGCTCCGCATCAAGGCGAGGATACCCCACGTGAATTAATGGCCGTAGCGGACACCTCCTTTCTGATAGACTGGGCCAGGTTCTCCCTCAGGGACCTCCTGTTCCGCGTGTTCGACACGGTGTGGATGCCCGAACGTGCTGAACGAGGTGCAGAGCGAGAGGACCCTCACGTGGATAGCCGACCGCCTGGCCTCCGGACACATGTCGCTGTTCCCCCTCCTGCCCGAATACCGCGACCGGGCCTTGAGGCTGGTGGAGCTCAGCCGACGCGGACCCGCCCGCGGCCTCGACTTCCCCGAGGCCTACTGCATAGCCGTGGCCGAGGACAGAGGCTACGTGGCTCTGTCGGAAAACGGAGCCGCCTACTCGGCCCAATTCCTCTACACCACGGCCAGGGTGTGGCGGGCCTACGAGGTGCTGTGGGAACTACGGCGCAGAGGGCTCGTCCCGGACGACGTAATCTACGTCTATCAAGAAGAGACAAGGCATAAATTCCCCCAGAGAGATGTCGAGAGGTGGAGAAGCTACGGGAGCTCGCAGAGCGCGAGAGGGAGGCCAGGGAGTTGAGGAGGAGGGAGGCCGACTGGAAATACATAGACTCGCTGCCGCCGCGCATAAAGGCGGCCGTCAAGCTGTTCATAGAGACGGGCGACCTGCGCCTATCCCAGAGGATCTCCGGGCTGGGGCTGGAGGACTTCGTGGAGCACCTAAGAAGGGCCAACGTCTGGATCACCTAACGCCCCCACCCCCGCCAGGCCGGCGATCCTCGACATCCGCCGACGCGGCTGAGAGCCTTCCGACGGAGCCCCTCACCGCCGCAGTCGGACCCCCAGCCAGACCCCCTCCCAGGCCCTAAGGGCGTCTGCGTTTTTGCCGTTGGCCCAAGACTTCTCTGAGGGCAGGGCCGGCCAATAGACGCGCGTCGCGGGGCAACCAGCAGAGGCGCCACGGCGGCCGCGTCGAGGCCGAGCCGGGCGATCCCCCCTCCCCGACCGCCGACAAGGCCCCCTCTGTAGAGTCGCTGAGCCTCTCGATCTTCGAAAACAGCCACTTTTAAACTG
>NZ_LCWM02000025.1 GCF_002077075.2 Thermoproteus sp. CP80
TGGCCTCGCCGCACCTCTCATCATTCTCGGCGCATAGCCTATCGAGCCTCGCCGCGACTTTTTGCAGATGCAGAATCTTGGAGATGTCGGGCCTCGAGACGTCTTTCTTCAATATCCTTCCTCCCTCCACCACGGCCCACGATATGCCGTGGTGGAAGGCATTCACGTCAATGACAAGAAGCCTCTTGGCCTCTATCGGCGCGGCTTCGCGTCTAAACACGAGCGCTACATACAGCTTTATGGCATGGTTTCTCTTACTCTTTCCAACCCACACCATGGCCAACACCAATCTGCCGCCTTCTCTCACTCGGTCTAGTATCCACTCTACAGTCTTGTCTCCCAGTAGCAAAATAATGGTGTTACCTTTCTTTCCACTCCACTTCCTAATCCTCACCTCTCGTTTCGGGAGATCGACGAAAACACCCATGCCTATGTCCCTCTCACTGTTCAATCTCAGTTGCGTATCGAAAACCAATGGAGACCGCAGCTTCTTCACTTTTACATTTTTCTCGATTTCACGGAGCCAATTCAACATCTTTCTGGCATGGAGAAACTTTTCGGCGAAATATTTCAGCGGACGTTCCGGCGGGGGCAAAGAGCCCCCGCTTTTGGCCCATTCCGCCGCCCATTTTCTGAACTCCTCTTGTACCCGGAGGAGCGCCGGGATCTTTTCGGCGACCTCCGGCGGGAGCCGTAGCAGATTATATTTCAACACCAACGCTCTGTAGACGTTCTTTCCCATATTCCGTCCCTCGGCCTCCCATATGTTGATCCGAAAGCTTTCGCGGATCGATTCAAAACAGGGAAAGGTGACATCGACGAACGAATAGACTAATCGGATATTTGGAACCAACAACGCCGGGAGGAGATGGCGGGAGGGCGCAAATGGAATCAATACACCGATCCCCACGGACGTCATGACAGATCATCTTATGGAGGGACGCCATATATTATCATGGAGAGGTGCTCCCGCCGGGTCAGGGGCAGGCCCGGATCGGCCGTCCGCCGCACGGGCTGGGGCCGGAGAGCCCCGCCCAAACGCTTATGCGCGCAGAGGAGGAGGGAGCGCGCCCCCAACCCGGCCGGCGCCCCGCCTCCGCGACCTATGAGCGGAGGCCGAGAGCCCCCCTCGTCCGGCCGGAGTTGAAAGGGGGCATACGTAGTACGCCTCGGCCATGTTCACAGGGGTCATCACCAGTTGGGCCCCCCTCTCGGCGAGTTTCACAAGGGCGTCGCTGGTGCCGTCGAGCGTGGCGAGGAGGGCGCCGGTATCAACCGCCAGCCTCATCCTCCCCCCTGCCGGCCTTCAAGAGGCCCACAAGCTCGCCCTTTCCCGCCCTGGACCTAGTCCTCTCCACGGCTTTGAGGAACTTAGCGAAGTCCCTCGACTCGGCGGACTCCAGCAACCTGGCAATCGCCTCGTCGAGCGAGACCTTTCTGCCCAGCTCGGCCTCAAGCCTGGCCCTGTATTTGATGAGGCGGCGCTTCGTCTCCGGCCTAATCTTTATCGATTCCACAAAGTCGCCAAAGTGGGATCTTATAAATTTACACTATGGGGATCGTGATGTCCGCCGGGAAGTCGGCCACTGAAGCCCCGACCCCCCAGATGTGCGCAGCCGCCCTGTTAGGACGATTGGCTCGCCTTCCTCAACTCCGAACGGCTTTCCGTCTTCTGTACATCTCGAGCCACCTCTTGGCGGTTCCCTCGAAATACATGTCTAGGGCCGTCCGTATGGCCTCAGTCCTGTCAACAAAAATCCCCTTGGTCACCAACAGGTCGACATTCCTCACAACCCTCTCAGATATCTTGAAGGAGACATGCCTCAAACGCCTTCTCTCCTCCACCTAGCTACAGGCGGTCATTAAATATACACGTTACGTTGTAGATCCCTTTAACTAACGCAACCCCCTCCGACCGGCGGCATGAAGACCACCTCGTCGCCCTCGTTCAGCCTAGTGTCGAGACCGGCCAGGTAATCCACCGCGCGGCCGTTTACCAATATGTTGTATTGGTCCTTGAGCCTATCGCCGTCCAAGATCTCTCTGGACAGCCTCCCCCCGCGTCTTTCGTCTATTATTTTCACCAGATCGCGGACGGTGGCGCCTTGGGGAACCTCCACGACCTCCTTCATCACGCCCAGCAGATCGTACAGAGTGGCTAGGTACCTTACCTTAACCAACATGGATTAGAGTAGATCTGGCCTAATATCCTTTACAGGAGGTTAAAGGAACGGTTCCCTAGGAGCTCCGCCGGCCCCCTAGAGGCGGCCCGAGCCAGCGCCGCGGCCTCCGTTTGATGGAACCAAGCGAGATCCATACGGCGCGCCGTCGTGGGACCGACGGGGGTCTTCTCTCGATACCCTAGGCGCGGCCCAATTCCCCCGGCTCCTCCTCTCAACCGGCGCCGCCCTTCTGCCGACGCTCTCACACCATCAACACGGCCGCAGATAACGGCTGTCCGAGATTTGATCCTCCATGTTCTTGCTAAATTTGCCGGTATTTTGTTAAATAATAGGTAAAAAATCAGTTTTCTATTAGAAAAATAGGTTTATAGAGTGAAGAAAATTTATTACTTAGAGTAAAAAGCGCGGGTTAGAGGAGGTACTGGAACTCCTCCAGCCCCAGCCTCTTGAGGGTGTCGTAGGTGGGCTTCCCGTCGACCCAGCCTCTCAGCTTGTAGTAGATCTTTATCCCCTCGTCGAACATCTTCGCCGAGGAGTGGCCCTTGGCGGGGCCCGTCGGTATTGGGTTTCTGAAGTGCGGATTGAGCTCGTCCTTGACCCATTTGCCCTCCTTCACGTGGAATAGCCTCTCCACGTTGAAGATCCTCTCGCCTATAGTCAGCATCTCCTCCGGCGTGGCGTCCCAGTCGTAGGCCATGTTGAACAGATGCGCGAGGTCCTTCTCGAATATGCCCTCGCGGTCCAACGTGGCGAACTTGCAGTACGTCACTGAGTCGGCCAGCGCCATAAGGTGTTGGGCGTACACCACGATCCTCGCCTGCTTCTCTATGCACTCAGGCGTTTCGCAGAGCGGGTCGACCTTCTCGGGCACTCCCAACACCTCCCACGTCGGGGAGTAGGCCTCCAGGTGGTCGCCTCCCCTATTGGCTGTGAAGTACGAAAGCGCGAAGCCCTTGAGCCCTCTGGGGTCGTAGGCGGGGAGCCCCTGCCCTCTAGAGCCCTTGAAGGCGCTGGGGTCTCCGTACTTAAGGGCCAGCCTGTAGTCGCCCTCTGCGAGATCGTCGCCCACATCGCTTCTGTTGGCGGCCCTTATGACCAAGTCTATCAACGCGCCGGCGTCGCCCCAATTCACGTCGAGCTTGAGCTTGCCCTTCCTGGCCAGCTCTATGGCCGTGGCCAGCGTGTTGCCCAGCGATATCGTGTCGAAGCCCAGCTCGTTGGCGAGCTTCTGCAGACGCAGATCGGCCTCGGGGTCGAATAGGCCTAGGGTGGCGCCTAGAGCCCATGTGTTCTCGTATTCATACTTGGCCTTGCCCACGAACTTGTAGGGGCCGGCCTTCACCATCACATGCTGCGTGCAGGCTATTGGGCACATCATGCAGGCGTGGGTCTCCACCACGTAGTTCTTCTTGATGTATTCGCCGGTGAGCTTGTCGGTCTCCTCGGCGTACGCGGTCTCGAAGTTGCGGATGGGGTATGCGCCCATCGAGTTTATGACGGCGGTGAGCAGGTTCGTGCCGTATATGTGGAGCGCCTTGGCGGTGGGGCCCGACATGAGGCGCTGGGCGAGCTTCGTGGACTCCGCTATGAACTTGGCGCGGTCCTTGACGTCCTTGAGCAGATCGCGCGTGCCCCAGACGAGTATGCCCTTGAGCCTCTTCGAGCCCATGACGGCTCCAACCCCGCCACGTCCGGCGAAGCGTTCGTAGTCCGACATCCTTATGCCCGCGATCTTCGATAGGTTCTCCCCGGCGGGGCCCACCACGGCGACCCCGGCGGCCTTCTCCTCCTCGGGGAAGCCGTTCTCTCTCAATATGGCCTTTATGGATGCGCCGGTCCATTTGCCCCAGAGGTGGCCCGCCGGCCTTATGGCCACATCGCCGTCCTTGACCACGACGTAGACGGGGTCCTCCGCCGCGCCCTCGATTATGATGCCGTCGTAGCCCGACTTCCTCAGCCAGTAGGCGAAGTTCCCGCCGGCGTTGGCGTGGGTCAAGGACCCGGTTAGAGGCGACTTGGTGACGACCGTGACGCGGCTGGTGGAGAGGTTAACCATCGCCGACAGAGGGCCGGCGAATATGTACAGCCTATTGCTCGGCGAGAGCGGGTCTATGCCTCTGGGTATCTCCTTGAGGGCTAGGTAGGAGCCCAGCCCCCTCCCGCCGAGGAATCTCCTGAGGACGTCGTCCTTGAACACCTCCTCGGTGACCTTCTCCGTTCCTAGATCTATTCTAGCTACTCTGAAGGTCGCCATAGGTATGAAACCATTCATATTTAAATGCTTATTTATATATTAACTGATATTTTATCCTCCAAACGGAGAGACTACGAGGATCGAGTCGCCGTCTTTGAGGCGCGTCCTCAAGCCGTCCAGGAAATCTATGGATCTACCGTTTACTAATATATCATGCATATCTAGTACTTTTCCATTTTTAATAACTTTGTCTTTAAAGCCGGGATGAATGGTATTCAGTATATTCATGACGTCCTCGACCGTGGAGCCGTCCTCTAGGTTTAGATCAAGCGAGATCTGGTCAACGGAGTCCAGACCGAAATACAGAGGCGCCATTATCCTCACTCTGACGCGCATGGAAGCTAATTTGACGCCTCTTAAAAGCTAAGGAGCGCGCCTCTTAAAAATCCCGGCCCTCTCGGCCCTATGGCCAGGATATTCAAACAGGGACATGGCGAGGTGTTGAAGGGCAAGACGGTGGCGGTGGTGGGCTACGGCAACGTGGGGAGGTCCCTCGCGTTGAACCTCAGGGATTCCGGCGTCTCCGTGATGGTGGGCGACCTGCTCGGCAGCGACTACGCGAGGAGGGCCAAGGCAGACGGGCTGGAGCCCAGGCCCATACCGGAGGCCGCCGAGCTGGGCGACGTGGTGGTCCTGGCGCTTCCCGACGATGCCGCGCCCGAGATCTACAGGTCGGAGGTCCTGCCGGGGCTGCATCCGGGCAAGGCGCTGGTGCTGACCAGCGGCTTCCCGGTCGCCTACGGCTTGTTGCAGCCGCCCGGCGGCGTCGACGTTGCGCTCTTCGTCCCCAAGGCGCCTGGCCCCGCGATCAGGGACAGATATCTGCAGGGCAGGGGATTCGCGGCGGTCGTAGGCGTCGTGGAGGACGCCTCAGGCAACGCGCTCGACGTCGCTCTTGCGGTGGCCGACGGCGCGGGCGCGTTCAAACAGGGCGGCTTCGCCCTGGAGGCCTCCGCCAGAGAGGAGGCGCTGGCGGATCTCCTAGGCGAACAGGTCCTCAAGGCGTCCCTGCTGGCGGCGATAGAGGCCGCGTTTGAGCTCATGACGAAGGCCGGGGTGCCTCAGGAGCTGGCCGTCGTGGAGCTCTACGGCTCCGGCGAGCTGGGCGAGCTCGGGAGGCTTATGTCCCTCGCGGGCCCCTACGGCGCTCTGCGCCTCCAGTCGCCCGTGGACGCCTACGGCCAGCTGGCGAGGGCCGGCGAATATAGGAAGGCCATAGCCCGCGCGGCCGCCAGGATCCTCGAGGAGGTCCTCAACGGCGATTTCCCGAGGGAGATATACCTCGAGAGGGCGACCGGCTACGTGAAGTTCAACGCCCTGTGGAGGGCCGCGACGGCGGGCGGCCTGGCGCAGGCGGACGCGCGGCTGAGGGCCGCCTTGCGTCAAGGCCCGTAGTAGAAGCAGGGGGCGGACGGGCCCCCCTCGCACACCTCGACCCAAGTGGCGCCGAGGAGTTGCGCTATATATTTGGCCAGGCATTCGCCGGTAACGCCCCCCGGCCCGCACGGTATTTCGTAGTACGGCTCCGGGGCCCCCTCCTCTCGGCTGGACTTGAGGTATTTGCCGTCCATCTCGGCCAGCAGAGACCAGAGCCTGCGCTGGAGCTCGTCCGCATCGACGACGTAATCCACGTCGTCGGGTCCGCAGACAGCCGCCTCGATCATGTAGTCATGGCCGTGAAGCCCGCTCTTCACTGCGGCGAAGGAGGGCCTGTGCGCGACTGATATGGACCCCCTGGCCACCACGCAGAGGCGCACAACGGCGTCCAGCCCCCTCTATAAATATTTTAAAAAGGTCCGCCGCAGGGCCGTGGACGTCGCCGTGGATGTGGACAGGGCGCGTTCGGCGGCCGACATAGTGGGGAGGCTTGGCTTGAGGAGGGACGCCTACGATGACGGGCGCTTCTACCCCCCTAGGTCCGACCCCAGGGAGGACCAACTGGCGTTCTTCGTCGCCATGGTTGCCGTCGACCACAGGACGTCGACGCCGCTGGGGCCCTTCGAGGGGCACATAGACGGCGAGTTCTTCCACGGGGCCGACGCGCTGTGGAGGCTCGGCAGGAAGGCCTACGACGAGGGGCTGTTCAAAGCTGGGAGGCTGGCCGAGCTAACGCCTGGGGAGGCCGAACGCCTCTTCTCGATTGGGGGGGCCAGGGTGTGGGATTTCCACGTGAGGATGTTCCTCCTGCGGGATCTCGGCCGGAAGGCCCTACGCGCGGGCGGGTTCGAGGCCTTGATACCCGACGCAGTGGCCGAGATGGCCGAGCGGCTGAGGCGCGTCAGAGCCTACGAAGACCCCGTGGGGAAGAAGGCGCTCCTGCTGGCCAAGTTCCTGGATGGACGCGGCTTGGTTAAATTCAAGGATCCCGAGAACTTCGACGTGCCCGTCGACAACCATCTGTCGAGGATCGCCTACAGGCTCGGCATAGCCGACGTCGACTATGGACAGCTGTTCGAGGGGTTGGAGCTCGGCCGAGAGGAGGACGCCGAGGTGCGCCAGAAGGTGAAGCTGGCGTGGAGGCTGGTGGCCAAGTTCTCCGGCGTGGATCCCTTCACCCTGGACGACTTCCTTTGGTCTTTCGGCAGACGCGTATGCACGAGGGAGGCGCCTAAATGCGGCCAGTGCCCCTTTAGGTCCATCTGCAAGGCCAACGGTCTGGGCCGATACCCGCCCGAGCACACGCATCTGCTCACCTGGTATTATTAAATAGCGCCCGGTTCCCTCCATGGAGATCAGGGCCGTCGCCTTGAACGTTAAGTGGGGCTTCGACCCGGAGAGAGTGTCGAGGTTCCTAGAGGCGGCCAGGAGGCTGCGTCCGCTGACAGTAAGGGTCTCCGTGACGACGCCGCCCAGGGAGGGCTTGAGGCCGACGTTGAAGGCCCTTGAGGAGCTCGGCGTGGAGTACGCGGCTATAGGCATCTACGAGGGGGACGATATGGAGGAGCTGGTGAGGACCTACGGCGTATTCGTCGCCGTGACCAGAATAGATAGATACCTCGAGTTCCTGAGGCGGGTGGACAGATCGGGCGAGCCCCATCTGGCCAGAAACGTGGCGCTTCTGCTGGGAGGCGTCGTCTACGATTCCCCCTACTATCCGGCCACCGCGGTCAAGAACGAGGGCGTCGCCCTCTCGCTCCTCTATCCCGACGATCTGAGCGCCCTGGGCGACGTGCCGGCCATCTTGAGCTCCGCGGAGAGGCTGGGCGAGGAGTTCGCTTCGTCCATAGGCGAGAGGTTCCTCGGCGTCGACGGGAGCCTATCCCCCTGGGGCGAGAGATCCGTCGCCAAGGCCGTCGAGCGCGTATTCGGCGTGAGGATCGGCGAATGGGGGACCCACGCGGCCATCAGAGCCCTGAACGAGGCCATCTGGTCCTCCGGCGGCCGGCTGGTGGGCTTCAACGAGGTCATGCTGCCGCTAGCGGAGGACGAGGAGCTGAAGAGGCTCGCCGAGAGGGGGGCATTGGACCTCCGGAGGCTGGTCTCGTACGCATCTACGTGCGTCGCCGGCCTCGACATGGTCCCGATAGAGGCGGACGAGAGGGAGCTGAGGAGGATTCTGCTGGATTTGGAGGCCATAGCTAAGACCAAGGGAAGGGCGGTGGGCGTTAGGGTTTTCCCCGCCTCCGGCCAGTACTTCGACGTGCCTGGCTTCGGCAAGACGCCCGTGTTGAGGCCTTGAAATGCCGTGGCTCACCAGGCCTCTCGACCGCGTCCCCCGCCGCGTGGTGTCTCTCAACCCCTCGATAACGGAGCTCCTCTTCGTCGCTGGGCTGGGGGATAGGCTCGTGGGGAGGGACGTGTTCTCCTACAGGCCGCGGGAGGCCCTCAGGATACCGCATGTGGGGTCCTTCACCTCGGCGGATCTAGGCGCCGTCGAGGGGGCCAGGCCGGATTTGATAATAGCGTACTATCCAGTCCAGAGGGACCTCGTGGAGGCTCTGGATAAAGTGGCCCCCGTGGCCGTCGTCGAGACGCCGACGAGCATCGACGACGTGTTGGGCAACTTCAAGTTCGTGTCTAGACTGCTCGACGCAGACGAGGCGGGGGATCACGTGTCGGGCGTCTATAGGGATCTGCTCAGAGGCTCCCCACTCGTCGAGGAGGCCCTGGCCGTCTTCCATCTGGGAGGCTACGACGTGGCTTGCGCCGAATCCTTCACCGCGGCGGCCCTCGACGCGGTGGGCATAAGGTACAGCAGGAGGATCCACTGCGTCTATTACTTCCTGGGGCCTCTTGAGAGAGCCGTCGAGCTCCTCGAGGCGGTCGACCCAGCCTTGGTTCTCTACGAGGGGAAGACCAAGACGCCGAGGCCGGAGGAGGTGGCTTGGATTAGGCGCGCCAGATGTAGGGCGTGTTCGGGGGGCGATGTGATCGCGGTGCCCAACGACACGCTGGCCCACTACGGGCCGAGCCTCCCGCTGGATCTCGCTCTGGTCAGAGAGGCGGTGGCGGCGCGGGCTGCACAGGTCGCCGGAACCTCCAGCGTGTCGAGACCGGCGCTGGGCGATCCTTGGTATAGGCCGTACCTGTAGCGCCCGCCGGCAGATGGGCGCCATGCTTATAAGCCCGGGCGCGTCGGGCCCCCATGTTGGCGGATCTGCTGGAGAGGGGGGAGCTCTCGGTGGCCATCTACGGGCTGGGCTACGTGGGTCTAGCCCTCTCCGCGGCGTGGGCTAGGGCCGGCGCCAAGGTCATAGGGGTCGATGTGGACGTGGAGAGGATCGCCGCTCTTTCGAACGGCGTGGTGGAGTACGTGGAGGATGACGTGAGGCGCGTTGTCGCCGATGCCATAAAGTCAGGGCGCATGGAGGTGACCACAGAAGGCGACGTAGCCTCGATAAAGAGCAGGGTGAAAATAATCACTGTGCCCGTGTACCTCGCCGCGACGAGGCCCAGCATCGAGGTGGACTTCTCCGCGATCACCTCAGCCGCCAAGGCCATAGCGCAGGGGCTCAAGCGGGAGGATCTGGTCATAGTGGAGTCCAGCGTGCCGCCTGGCACCACCGAGGAGGTGGTCAGGCCCGTCCTGGAGGAGTCCGGCCTCACGGCCGAGGACGACTTCTATCTGGCCTACAGCCCCGAGAGGGTCATGGTGGGGCACGCCCTCAAGGACATAGAGGAGAACTATCCCAAGGTGGTGGCCGGCGTCGGGCCCAGAAGCGCGGAGGAGGCGGCCGCCCTGTACCGCAAGATAGCCCGTAAGGGCGTCATAAAGCTCTCGTCGGTGAAGGCGGCCGAGTTCGAGAAGCTGCTCGAAGGGGTATACCGCGACCTGAACATAGCGCTGGCCAACGAGATGGCCAGCCTCGCCAACGCCCTCGGCATCTCCTTCGCCGAGGCCAGGGCCGCCGCCAACAGCCAGCCCTACAGCCACGTCCACAAGCCGGGCACAGGCGTGGGCGGCAGCTGCATACCGGTATATCCCTACTTCTTGCTGTGGACCGCCGAGAGGCTGGGCGTGGAGCTGCCTCTGACGGCCCTGGGCAGGGCCGAGAACGAGGCCCAGCCCTTCAGGGTCGCCGAGGCGGCGATCAAGGCCATGATAAGGGAGGGCGTCAACCCGGCGGAGGCCAAGATAGCGGTGCTCGGCCTAGCCTTCAGAGGCGATGTCGACGACACGCGCCGTAGCCCCACCTACGACCTGTTGCAGGGGCTTCTGGACTTCGGGATAAGGCCGGCCAACGTGGTGGTCCACGACCCGTACGTGAGGCGGGACCGAGTCGTCGAGAAGCTGGGGATAAGATTAACCGCGGACTTGAAGGAGGCGTTGGACGGAGCGTCTCTCGCGCTGATAGCGACCGACCACAGCGCCTATAGGGTGAAGGCCAGCGAGTTGGCCAAGCTGATGGCGAGACCCGTCATAGTCGACGCCCGGGGCGTGGTCGAGGCCGACGCGCCCATATATTCAATCGACGGAGGGCGCTGGCCGATAGGACGGCGCTCCGTGCAGCCGGAGCCTCGGAGAGGCCGTTGTTAGCCCTTATCCCCTTTCAGCTGGGCGCACGCTCCATGTGGGCGTAGGGGCTGGGCAGTCGGGGGCCCGCGGCGTAGGCGAGGTTGCTGGTCCTCGTCAGCCCTTGACGCCGCTCATTGTGTACATCCTAGTGAGGTATCTCTGGAACGCCAGGAACACGGCCATTATGGGGATGCCCATCAACACGGCGAAGGCGGCGAAGACGTTGTAGAGGGTCGATCTATTTACGAAGGAGAGGTACCACATGCCCAAGGTCAACGTCCACAGATCGCTGCTGGTTATGAAGACGTTGGCCATGGCGTAGTCCGTGTAGGCGCCCATGAAGGCGATAAGGCCGAGGAAGGCGAGGACCGGCTTGCTGAGCGGCAGCAATATCCTCACGAAAGCCCCAAGTCTCGAGAGCCCGTCTATCATGGCGGCCTCCTCGTACTCCTTGGGTATCGAGTCCACGAAGAGCTTGACCAGATACGCCCCGTATATCGACGTCCCGCTCGAGTAGGCCAAGATGAGCCCGTAGTAGGTGTTTATGAGGTGTAGCGTGGCGAACATGAGGTACAGCGGCAATACGGTCACCGTCATCGGGAAGAAGGTGAGCACGTAGACGGTGATCATCAGGGCCCTCTTCCCCGGCACGTTCAACCTGGACAACGCCACTCCCGACAGAAACGCCAGGAGGATCGTTATGGCCACAGTGGCGCCCGCGAGTATTAGGCTGTTCCTAAGCCACAGCAAGAACGGATTTCCGAAGAGTATCCCCTTGTAGGCGTCTAGGGTCAGTCCTCTGGGCTGCGGTATCAGGCTGCCGATGCTTATCGAGGCTATGGTCGGTATGTCGCTGAGGGACGTTATCACGATGTAGTATATGGGGAACACCGCGATGGCGGCGGCTACGGCGAGGATTACGTACGATATGCCGAGCCGGAGGACGTCCCAGGCCTTCATGTTATCGCCTCCAACACGCCTGAGTATTTCAGCATTATAATGGCCATCGCTATCAATATCGCCGCGTCTATCACCGAGTAGACCGCCGCGAAGTTGTAGAGGCTGTTGTTGAACGCCGCCTGATAGGCGTAGACCACTAAGATGTTGGTGGCGTTGCCGGGGCCTCCGCCCGTCAATATGTATATAGGGTAGAAGTTGTTCCAGGTAAAGGTGAAGCCCCCTATGGCCACAAAGGCTATGGTCTTCCTCATCAACGGGAGCGTGATGTACCTAAACCTCGCGAGTCGGCTCGCGCCGTCTATCTCGGCTATGGAGTAGAGCTCCTCCGGGATGCTCTGCAACGCCGAAAGGAAGACCGACGTGTAGTAGGGGAAGGACAGCCATAGATTCGTGAGTATCAACATGGTCCAAGCCATGGGCACTACGTCGAACCAATCCACGGGCTTTATGCCGAATATCGCCAACACCTTGTTGACTATGCCGTACTTCCAGTTCCACATGCCTTGCCACACTATAAGCGATATGAACGCCGGGAAGGCCCAAGGCACCAGGAGCAGCGTGAAGAACGCGCTTCTGCCCCTCAAGTCCTTCTGGTTCAAGATCAGCGCCAGCAGAAATCCCACCGCGATCATAGGGGCCAGGCTCCCGACGGTCCAGATGGCCGTGTTGACCAGGACCTGCCAGAAGGTCCCGCCTGTGAGGACTGTGATGTAGTTGGCCAGGCCAACCCATTGATATTCAAAAAAATGATATAAATTGAAGTTAGTAAAAGAAATATAAATAGTATATAATATTGGATATAGATAAAGAAAAGCTACAAGAATTACTACAGGAAGAATATAAAGATAGTTAAAAAAGATATTCCTTTTATAGGACATTAGGAGGACGGCATTAGGCCGGCTTGTTGCATGTTGGAGATCATGCAGCTCTCCATCTCCTGCGCGGCCTGGGCGGCCGATATGGTCCTGTTGGCGAAATACAGAGTGAAGTACTGGTGGAAGCACGGCCAGTAGAAGCCCATCTGCGGCACGTTGGGGAACTTCTGGCCGTACTGCGCCTGCTCCAATATGCCCTTATATACGTCGTTCATGTAGGCGGGCTGAAGGCCGCCGGAACTTAGGAGGGTCATCACCGTGTCGTATGCCTGCTTCTGCGCGGGCAGATCGCCGGCGAAGTTCCACAGATTCATCTCGGCGTCCTTGCTGGTAACATAGGCTATGAAGGCGAGCGAGGCGTATATCTGCTGCTGCGAGGCGCCGCTGGCCTGCGGCGAGGCTATGACCCAGCCAGTCGAGCCGATGAACGGAGCGGCCCTCATGCCGGTCATGGATATGGTGGGCAGAGGCGCAGCGCCGAGGTTGGGCCCCAGCGCCTTCTGGTATATCTTGAGGTCCCAAGTCCCGTCGAATATAATAGCGGTCATGTTCTGCGTAAATAGCTGTTGCTCTAGGCTCGGGGTGACGCCGGGCGCGTTGTAGTTCCAGACATAGGTCATGTTGTACCAGAACTCCATGGCCTTCACCATGGCGCTGGAATTGAGCTGCGGCATGCCTCTCTCGTCGAATATCCGGCCGCCGAAGCCGGCAAACCACGCGGCGAATCTATAGCCCCATTCCTGGCCCGCGCCGTAGGCTACACACCAGACCTTGTAGGTGGAGTTTATGTACTGGCATAGCTGAAGCAGCTGGTTGGTGTTCAGCTGGTCCACGCCTACCCCGAACATCTTCTGGGTGAGCGCGTCGTTGAGGAACTTCTTGTTGTAGTACATAACTATGTAGTTCACGTTGTCGGGAAGCCCGTAGATGGAGCTACCCAACATGAAGTTCTTGACGGCCACGGGGATGTACGCGGCGTTTATATCGGCGGGGTTGATATATTTACTTATGTTAAGCAGGAGGCCTCCGGCGAATAGCTTGCCGGCGTCGTCGCTGCTGTCCCTGTACACGTTGGGCGCTTGGCCGGCCTTGGCGGCCGAGACGAAGTTAGCCGTGGCTATCCCAACGCCGTGAGTGACTTGTACCTTTATACAGGGATATGCCTGCGTGAAGGAGGCAAGGGTCACGTTGAAGGCTTGGTCCTCCGGAGGCCCGTAGGTATCCCACACCGTTATCGTGACGGTGTTCCCGCCGAGAAGTTGATTACAGACGAAGTTGGGGTCTAGGAGGGAGCTCAGGCTAAACGGAGGCGTCGTAGGTGGGGTGCTCGTGGTCGTCACGGTCACCACCGAAGTAGTGGTGGCTGTTGAGGTGGTGGTGACTAGCGAGGTTGCGGTAGTGGTGACGAGTGAGGTCGTCGTCGAGACCACAGTCGACGTCGAGGGAGGCGGCGAGGGTTTCATGGTGGCGTAATAGAGGGCGGCTGCGACGATTATTATCACAACCACGACAACTATCGCTATGGAGGCCGTTCTACCTAGGCCCTTCATGTAAGTACATCATATTACTTGTATTTAACAGTTACTCCGAGGGGATGTCCATTGGCCGGCCCTCGGCGCCTTTAATGGAAAAATTTTTAGGGAAACTATAATTATATACCATGAGAATCTGGGCGCTTCTGTTGCTGGCCCCGGCCCTCGCCTGGGCCCAATACGCGGTCACCTTCTCCGTGTCTCACGACGGCTATCTGACGGCATACATAGCGGGGATCCCCCAGGGACATAAGGTAAACCTGCACTGGGGCGTCGAGCCCTATCCTCAGGGCCCCTGGACCGTGATAAACGACACCACCATGTCTTGGAACGGCGAAAACTACACGGCGACGATAGGCCCCTTCAAGAACGGCACGTGGATCGCCTTCGTCTTCTACGACGCAACCGCCGGCGTATGGATAAACTACCTGGGGACTCCATTCTGGAATTGGAACGTCCAGATAAACCCGCCCAATGTGGGCGCGACCTCCGTCCAAGTCCTACCCAACTGCAACCTGTTCATAACCGCCGTGGGGCGTGCGCCGGATGTAATGGTGATCCACTACGGCTTGACGTCGGGACCCCAGACCGGGCTTGCTTGGTCTAACGCGACCGATGCGGCCATGGCGTACAACCCGCTGTGGGGCAACTACACGGCGATCATAGGCCCGTTTAGGCCCGGCCAATGGGTCCAATGGGTATACCTCGACAAGTCCACCGGCCAGCAGATCGCCAACGGAGGAAGGGACTTCGCCGCCCAAGCCGCCTGCTCCCCGCTGTCGCTCGGGACGGCGTATCCGTACGATAGATATATCTACACTGTGGGCGAGACGGCCCGTATATCTATACCTCTGGAGAACCCCTCGGGGCCTCTCGACGCGGCCGTCGTGCTCTCTATAGGTCCGCTTAAGGCTGAGAAGAGGGCGGCGCTTTCGTCCGGCTTGAACTTCGTCAACTTCACGATACCTATCCGGATCCCCCAGGGGGTGTATAAGCCCGTGGTCCAGGTCCTCGTCGGCAACGCCACCCTCCTCAACTCGACTCTGCCCCAGCTCTACGTGCTCAACACGACCGGGAAGCCGCCCGTCAGCTTGGTCATCGTCTGGAACATGCACCAGCCTCTCTACGTAGAGCCCAACGGGACTTGGGCCATGCCGTGGGTCCCGCTACATACGGGGGAGGACTTCAAATGGGAGGGGCGGTACGTGGGCGCCTACGAGCTGCAGGCGTATCTCCTGAGCAGATTCGACGTGAACGTCTCTATAGACTTCACCCCGGTGCTCCTATATCAATGGGAGGCCCTTCTGGCCCAGGGCCCGCAGGGCTTTAAATATCTCGGATACTACCCAGGCAATATAACGTACGACATAGAGGCCGTCAACAGGACTCTGGCCCTATACAGGGAGCTGGTCGAGGAGGGACGCGTGGAGGTCTTGACCGTGCCCTTCTACCACCCGTTGGAGGCCATAGCGTACGACAACGGCTGGGCCGGCGACATATTGGCCCAGTTGATAATGGGCAGAGAGATGACGTACAGGCTCTTCGGCGTCAACGCGTCGTGCGTCTGGACGCCCGAGATGGCCTTCGAAATGGGGCTGGTTCACCTCTACCGTGCGGCGGGCCTCAACTGCACGGTGCTCGATGCCCAGGCGTTCCTGCCGTCGGCTACCTACATCAACGGCTCGCAGAGCCCCTACGTCCCCTACGTGGTCGAGGACGACGAGGGGCACTACGTATACGTACTCTTCCGAGACGACGGGCTGTCGAACATATTCTCCTTCTATCTATTCACGCTAAGCGACCCCGACCTAGTTAAGCAGCTGTTGATACAGTACTTGGCCAGGGTCTACATGGAACGGCCGGGCGCCGTCGTGGTAGTCGCCCTAGACGGCGAGAACCCGCTCATATTCAACTCCATGACGGGGCCCAGGGACCTCTACGCCATATACGACGCCCTGTCTCGATACTCCGGCACCTGGCTGATCACCCAGACCGTGTCGCAGGCCATAGCGACGCATGTGAAATACGCGGTGACCAACCTGCCCGAGAGCTCCTGGGCCCTCAATCTCGACAATTGGAACAACGGCTATCCAGGCAAGGTGGCCATATGGCGCGCTGTAGCCCTGGCCAGAGAGTACCTGGTGGCGTTCACCAAGGCGCTGGGCGGCCGTCAATCCCCCGCGGTCCAGCTGGACCCAGCCCACATCCCCAACTCCACAGATCTGCTCCAGACCCTGTGGAACTACCTCTACGTGGCGGAGGGCAGCGACTGGACGTGGCAGACGGGCCCGCCCAACTACGGGCCTGGCTGGTTCAGCCTACAGCCCATGATATACGTCGACGCCATTCTGAGGGCCATAAACGGGACCGTGGCCGAGGTGGTCCCCGTCTCCGCGAAGGTCGGCGGGGGCGGCGTCGCGCTGTCGGTCGAGAACAAGCTGGGTAGATCCGTAACGCTGGTCCTGGGCTCCGGCGGCAGGTGCTACGAGGTCGTTCTGAAGCCGGGCCTCGACGAGGTATATCTACCCAACGCCACGTCCGCCCAACTCGACGTGTATCTGCCCGTCGACATAAACGACGTGCCCGACTACGTGGTCCCGCCCTCGGCCTGCGGGCTTAGGATAGCCGCGTGGGCTCCGCCAGCCGCGTCAACTAAGACTACGGGCGTATACGCCTCGACCGCCGCGCCGACCGCCGCTGGGACCTATCTGCCCTATCTCACGGCGCTCGCCCTAGCTGTGGCTCTAGCGGCAGTCCTCGCCAGGCGGAGGCGCTAGGCTCCGGATGCGGCAAGCAGCTTTTTCATCATCAATTCGTAGGCCTCCCTCGCAGCCTCTATGTTGGCCTTGGCGGCTCTGGCCGGCACGAACTCGGGTATCGCCCTGACTATCCCCTCTATGGTCACGGCCCTGCTCACGGCCGCGAAGGCGCTGGCCATGATCATATTCACGAGGGGCCAGCCCGCCGCCACTAGGCCGTGCCTCAAGGCGATGGACGTCGCGTCTATGGCTATATACCAGGGGGCCTCCTCCCTGGAGTTCACTACGTAGACGGCGTTGGGCTTGCCGAAGGCCTTTACGTTGGTCTGGGAGACTATACGTCCGTCGAGAACGACGACGTAGTCGCCTGCGGCAACCGCCGAGTGCACCTCCACCGGCTTGTCGTCGATCCTCAGATACGCGCGGACTATGGCGCCCCTCCGCTCGGCGCCGAACTCGGGTATCGCCTGTCCAAACCTCCCCTCGAGGGTCGCCACGCGTGCGAGCAACTGAGCGGCGGTCACGGCGCCCATCCCGCCTCTCCCGAAGAAGACGACTTCGATCACGACCTAGAGAAAAGCCCGGCTTAATAACCTTTATAGCCCTATATAGCGCCGCGGCGCCGTTCCAACGTACTTTACTAAGTAAATAGATATATTAAACTATATTTTAGCGCTTATATCAGGAAAAATATACAGTGGACCCACCGGCCCTCTGAAACAGATCCAAAAGATCTGCGGATTCGCATCTCTATACTACTATATATAAAACATAAATACTCAAAACGTTCTAACCTCGTGGGGCTCGAGTTGGTTCCCGTATCGAGACCTGCGCCGGGTTCCGGCGGCATAACCGGCACCTGGCGTACGTTAAGGCCCGTGGTCGATCTCAAGAAATGTATAGATTGCGGCATATGTTGGCTGTATTGTCCTGAGTCCGTCATCGACTGGGAAAAAGGGCAAAAAATCAAGATTGACTATACTTATTGCAAGGGATGCGGCATATGCGCCCACGAGTGCCCGACGAAGGCGATCGAGATGGCGCCTGAGGCCGGCCTATGAGGACGCTGGCCGTTCTCAAGACTGCACTCACCGGCAACTACGCAGTGGCTCACGCGGTCAGGCTGGCCAAGCCGCACGTAATAGCGGCATACCCCATAACTCCCCAGACCACTATAGTCGAGAAGCTGTCCGAGTTCGTCGCCAAGGGCGAGCTAAAGGCGAGCTTCGTCAACGTCGAGTCGGAGTTCTCCGCGCTCGCCGTGGTGTACGGCGCCGCCATGGCCGGAGCCCGCGCCTTTACCGCCACCAGCAGCCATGGGCTTTTCTATATGTACGAGATGTTGTGGTGGGCGGCGGGGAGCCGCGCGCCGATAGTTATGGCGGTGGTCACGAGGACGTTGGGGCCCCCCTGGAACATACACGACGAGCATAACGACATACTCGCCATAAGGGACTCAGGCTGGGCGGTCGCCATGGCCTCCAACGTCCAAGAGGTTCTGGACCTCACGATACAGGCGTTCAAGCTCGCCGAGAGCGCCTACATCCCGGTGGCGGTGGGGCTCGACGGCTTCGTCTTGAGCCACACGGTGGAGTCCATAGAGCTACCGCCACAGGAGGCGGTCGACGAGTTCCTCCCGCCCAGAAGGCCCGATCTGCCGCTGAGGCTGAGGCCTGGGGAGCCGATAACCATGGGCAATATCCCCTCAGACGATAGGCTACACGCCGAGCACCTCAAGAACATATACAGAGCAAGCCAAGAGGCCAAGAAGCTCGTCAAGTCCATAGACGCCGAATACGGCAAGCTGGTCGGCCGCGAATATGGGGGCATGGTGGAGGGATTTGAGCTCGAGGGGGCTAGATACGCCGTCGTCTGCATGGGGGCCTGGTGCGGCGACGCCAAGGAGGCCGTGAGGAGCCTGCGGCGCGAGGGGGTGCCGGTCGGCCTCATGAGGATCCGTTTCGTCAGGCCCTTCCCCGATGAAGAGGTGGCGGAGCTCTCCGGCATGGACAGGGTGGTGGTGTTCGACCGCGACATAACGCCGGCCGGCGGCATCTTGGGCAGGGAGGTGGCGTCAGTCCTGGGCCGCGACAAGGTCGTCAACGTCCTGGCCGGGCTCGCCGGGGTGGACTTCAAGGCCGACGAGTTCAGAAAGGCCGTCAAACACGCCGTGGAGGGCGAATACGCCGACCGCGTGGTGTTGCTATGACGGTCCGCATAGATCTGCTCCCCAAGACCAAGTACGTCGTGCCCGGCAACTCCGCCTGCGCCGGATGCGGCATGATGATAGGGCTGAAGGTGCTCGGCATGGCCCTCGGCGAGGAGGCCGTGCTGTCCATACCCGCCAGCTGCGCGTCGGTCGTGCAGGGCCTCGGCCCCAAGTCGGGCGTGGCTCTGCCTATACTCAACGTGCCCTTCGCCTCCGCCGCGTCGGTAGCCACCGGCATGTCCGAGGCCTTCAGACAGCTGGGCGTCAAGGGCCAGGCCGTGGTGTGGGCTGGGGACGGCGGCACGGCCGACATAGGCTTCGCCGCGGTGAGCGCAGCCGCCGAGAGGAACAGCGACGTCCTCTACATAATGTACGACAACGAGGCCTATATGAACACCGGCATACAGAGGAGCAGCGAGACGCCGAAAGGCGCGTGGACCACCACGACGCCGACAGGGAAGAGGGAGGCCAAGAAGGACGTCGCCCTCATACTGCTGGCCCACGGCGTCCCCTACGTCGCCACGGCCAACATAGCGTATCCCCAAGATTTCTACCGCAAGATCAAGAGAGCCTCGGAGATCCGCGGCTTCAAGTTTATACACCTCTTCGCCCCCTGCCCGCCCGGCTGGCTCTTCGACCCGTCGTTGACGGTCGAGGTGGCCAGGAAGGCCGTGGAGACCGGGGTCTTTATACTCTGGGAGTACGACAACGGCGAGCTGAAGCTGAACCCGCCTAGCTCGGCGCTTGTGGACAAGAGCAGGAGGAAGCCGTTGGTCGAATACCTCAAGCTGCAGGGGAGGTACGCCCACCTCTCCGAAGACCAGATAAAACAGATGGAGGAGGAGATCGACCGCAAGTGGCAGTTCCTGCTGCGCTTCGCCCAGGCCGCGAGACCTAGGGCCTAGTCGATATAGAACTCGATGGCTTCTCTGCCTCCCACCTCGGCCCCCGCAGGCACCTTAGCCGAGAGTATATTGCCCAGAATCCTCACGTCCCCCGCCATGGAGGCCCTCAGCACGCGGCCGGGGAGAAGCCAGAGAAACTCGTAGGGGTACTCGGCCACCTCCTCCTCATATACGTCCTCGTATACGTTGAGCCCTCTGCGGAGCTCTCCCTTGAATCTTATCAAGAAGGTTATATAGGGAAGATCTATCGAGATTAGGCCCATATCGACATGGGCCACCCTCGCCTCGACCCTCCTTCCGTTTATCGATATGGCCTCCTCGTCGAGGAACATCTGCATGTTCCTCCTCACCGCCTCAAGCTCCCTCCGGAGGGCCTCGCGGGAGAGGCCGGCGTAATATGCCTTCGGGTCTCTATAGTAGAAGACCATGTACTGGGTCACTGAGCCGAGCGGATCCATGTTGAAGAAAGCCCTCGCGAAGATAGGCCTCACCTCCTCCGACACGCAATTAAGGCCGTGTCAGTCTTTAACCCTTTCGACGGTATGGTATAAATACGTCGATCGAGCCGGCGCCATATGGTCGGAGGGTCCGTGATAACCGTGTTGTCCAACGACGAGGCGAAGGCGGTTGGGATCGCCGAGAGGCTTGGGAAGAGGGGGGAGGAGGGAGTATATTATAGGCGTCTGGAGGGGGGCGTCCGCACCGTGCTGGTGCCGAGGCGGGGAGATCTCCTGAAGGCGGCCGAGTGTTTAACGCTCTCGACGTACTACTATCTCTACGTGGGCGAGATCGACGCAGAGGCGGCCGAGCTTGCGCTGCTGGCCAAGGCCTCGGGCCTAGGCGGGAGGGCCGCGACGGACGACGAGGCGGCCTTCCGTAGATATTTCGGCGAGCTCGGGCTGGAGCTCGGAGAGCTCGAGGACGTGGATAGGCGGCCGGACGACTTGAGGTATATATATGTCGAGAGGGCGTTCAACGTGCGCGGCGTCGGGCCGGTCGCGATAGGCTTCGCCTATACCGACGTCAGAATACACGACAAGCTGGTCGCTCTGCCCAGCGGGGTCGAGGTAGACGTCAAGAGCATACAAATACTCGATGAGGACCAGAGGGAGGCGGCCCCCGGGGCTAGAGTAGGCTTGGCGCTGAGGGGCATAGAGGTGGAGGAGCTGAAGGAGACCTACGCGTTGATCAAGAAGGGCACGCCGCTTGTGGATCGCTTCAAGGCGGTCAAGTTCAAATGGGCCGCTGACGCCGACAGGGGCCATGTGTTCCTAGGCGGGATAAGGGCCATGGCCGCCATAAGGGGACAGGAGGCCGTCCTGGACAGAGCGGTCCCGGCGACGTTGCGGCGCGGCGTGGTGGTGAACGTCAACGCGAGGCCCAAGTCGCCCAAGGTATACGGCTATCTGGAGGCCCCCTAGGAGGCAGCGGCGTGTCCGCTTCAACCGAGCCGGGGCTTGCCGGGCGACGAGACAGCTCAGAAGTTTCGGCAAGCAGTGCCGGTCCATACGTCGCGCCATATAACGCGCTTCTCAGCGCCTGCGGACTTCGTGAATAGGCCCACGTGGGGGCGACCGCGGCGATTGCCGGGCTCGGCGGCGAGGCCCAGGCCGTGCTCCGCGCCGCGCAGGATCTCGACGTGATCAGGCGGGCGGGGCGCGGCAGGCCGGGGGCCGTCTTCGTGCCGGGCGGAAGGGGTATTAAAACGGCGCGTCTAGCCGTGGAGAGATGTCCGGTGGAGGCGGCCTTTATGGACGGCAGACTTAAGGTCCGGACGCCGCTGGGGATCTACGCCGTGGAGCCGACGCCCTCCGCGCTGCTATCCCTGGCCGAGAAGCTCTCCGCCGCATGTGGGGAAGACAGACATAGGCTCTACGACAGGCTCAAAGAGGCGGCGATGGGGGCCGCAGGAAGCGCAGGAGGTCTCGAAAAATGGCTGGCAGGCATGTAGCCGCTCAGACGGAGGCACAGGCCGTCACGCAGGGCCGCGCAGATGCCGCCCCAGGCAATGCGTATGTAGACAGACGCCGAGGGTATGTACGCAGGAAGGATCGAAGCCGGTAGGACGCCTTGAGCTACGGCGCCAACGGCATCAGCTCCCTATCTATATCGCGCCCCATATTGACCCGCAACGCCGAGCTTAGCTCTATAAACCAAACGCAGATCCGGTCGGGCTCGGCAAGAACGGAAAGAGTCCATGGAGCCCCGGCCGGGATTCGAACCCGGGACCTACGGATTACCGGTTTCGACGCAGCGGTCCGCGGAGTGCATCTTTGTTTTTGTGTGTTTTTAAGTTTTTTCGTTGAGTGTTTTGGCGGTGTTGGGGGTTTGCGCGAGTCTTTGGAGCAGTTGATGTGTTATTACTAGGCGTCTTCCCTCCTCGGTTGTTTTTATGTGGTCTCTCCACTGCTCATACTCGTCTCCCAGCAACTCTCTCAGCTTGTTTTCCAGCGCCGTCTTGATCTCTGCAATTAGCTGTGGGTCGCCGTATTTCTCAGCTCTAACGCCCTTACTCTTCCTCTCATAACGCACAAGCTTGAGCCTTATCCCGCCGATGTTGACTGCCTTGGCGCCGAAGTCGAAGCGGTGTAGCGCCTCTTCTGCCGCCTTTCTCTTCTCTTCGTCTCCGGTCTGCGCCACGTGTTCTAGGTACTGCTTTATGGCTTCTTTCTCTTCTGGTGTAAGTTTCTCCAGCTCGTCCTTCGGCACCACCACCTCGAAGCCGGAGGCGCCTCTGCTTACCACAGAGGCGTTTACGCCGGAAAGCCTAAGCCGACGCCTAAACTCCTCAGCCTCCTCCAACGCAGAAAACCGCGCCACGGCGTTTATAGTAGGTATCTTCTTCCCCCCTTTCATTACATACGTCAACCTCAGCCTCATCGCCGCAAGCCCATCCACGAGCTGAAACACAACCCTATCCACAGCCTTCGCCTCGACCAGCCTCTCCTCCGACCACGCCGCAAGTCTCTCGATAGCTAGCTTTACTGCCGCGTCTACCTCCGCCAGTCTTCTTAACGTTTTTTCGTCGAATATCACCCGGTGATATATGCCCGAGGTGACCTTAGGTGCGGAGTCTATGCCTAGTTTCTCCAGCTCTCTCCGCGCCGCCTCTGCGTATCTCTCCGCCTCCTCTCTAGTCCTAAACGAGACCCAACCGTGCAGGCCCTTGGCCGAGGACAGCTTTACGTATTGACCAGCCAGCTGGAACCCGGCGAGGCTCTGCGCCGCCAGCCTCTTGAAGGCAAGCCACTTATGGGAGTGCAGAGCGTCAAGCAACACACCAACACCAAAAAGATACAACTCCGCGACGGCCTTGGCGTACAGCTGGGGGGCAGGCCTAAAAGTGACCCTCTGCCGTCTTACGTCGACGCTGACATCACCCCTCCCCTCAAAGAGGTGCATCCGCTTACTAGACACAGATATAATCAACCTATCACTCCTCACGACACCGTCGCCGAGGTAATACGCCACCAGCGGCAGAGGATCCCCGGCGTCGAGATGCTTAAGGACAAGCCTAATCGTGGAGGTCTTAATATCCCGAGACTCCAGCGGCATCTGGTAAACCACCCGTCCACTCTCAGCTATAGACAGCGTCGAACCCCTAGCGATTAATCTGAAATCTCTTGAAAATGCAAATATCTTTATTGATACACCTTCATTCTTTAGCACCATCTCACGTGTATACAATCCTATTCTCCTTGACTTTGTGATAAGCCATGCGTAAAGTTGCCAGAGTTGTGTTGTATCCATTATAGTGGTATCATATTGATTACTCGACTCGTCTGACGCCAGCCAGCCGATGTGGAGACGCTTGACGTATTCCTCCGGGAGGAGGCGCGGAATCTGCACCTCCGCCGAGAGACCTTCAAGTTCCATTGTATACACGCCGCGTTGGTTAACGGAGACGCATTTCTCTCCGCAGATCTTTATCGTCTTGCCTGTAGGCGTGGCCTCTAGCCAAAACTCTCCGCCTTCCAGCGCCTCCAGCATCTTCCCCACAGTCTCCACGCCGGACTCCCCAAGCCTCTGTGCCATCGACCTCAACGCGTCGAAGAGCCCGGAGTCCCGCAACGCCTTCAGCATCTCTAAGCCTCTCGCCACTGTCTCCTCCGCCGTTGTGTTCAGCCTCAGCGCCTTTATCCACCTCTCCGCCTCGCGCCTAAGCTCCTCCCGCTTAGCCGGGTCGGTCAAGTAGGACTCCACCCCGTCCATATACGCCCTCCAGAGCCTCGCCACGTCGCCCACCTTAGCCGCCGTCAAGACGCCGCGTCTGGCCGAGGCGGTTAAGGCGTCGTACTGGACGCCGCCAGCGCCTCTCACCGCCTCCAGCCGCCTCTTGACTTCGTCGACCACAGCCTCGGAGACGGCAACTACGCGGAGCTCCGCCCCGCCGCCTTCGAAAAATAACGCCGGCGCCACGTAGGCGGAGCCGGCCCTAGAGAGCCAGGCCTCAAGCTCCTCCGGGCTCCTGGCCACTATCCACCTCTCTTTAGCCTCTCCGCCTTGTGCCTCGATTTTCACTGGCTTGAAGTAGAGAGCCCACTTCTGCGTCTTCACGGCGCAGACCCCCTCGGCACATATCCTCACGGCGCGGCCGGAGGAGTAGTCGGCATATCTCCCGCCTTTCACAGCCTCAAGCCACCCCTTCAGCATCTCGGCGGCTCTGGCCACCGCGGTTTTAACCTCCCCGCTCCTCAGGCCCGCCAGCCACCTCTCCACCTCAGCCGACGCGGCGCCGCCGCCCGGCACAAGCGCTCCGCCCAACACGCCTTCAACCAGCCTAACCGCCTCG
>NZ_LCWM02000068.1 GCF_002077075.2 Thermoproteus sp. CP80
GTATATCTGCCCTCGGCCAACGACGCGGCTAAGCCGTAGGGCCTCCCCGTCTCGAAATGGGGCATCAGCCGCCAGGACTTGGCCATGTTGAGGGCCGCCGTGCAGTGGGCGAAGAACGCCTCGGCGCCTTTGGCGTACACGGCGTTCGCTATCCAGCCGCTATAGCCCGTCAACCCCTTGGACACGAGCATCCCCGCAAGCGCCTGGAGATCGCCCTCGCAGGCGACCACATCCCCCCTCGCGTTGGCGAGGGCCAGCGCGAGGCAGGGGGTGACGCCGTATTTCAATATGTAGGGGAAGCAGGAAATCGCTTTGCCGTCGTAGCCGCCGAGGGATTTAAGGGCGCCGTATATCCTGGCGACCTCCGTCACCCCGAAGACCGACAGGAACTCGGGATCCGGCGACAACCTCTCCACAATCTCGGCGAATCTGTCGAGCTCCATGACGTCCACAGAGCCGCCGAACTTGGCCGAGAATCTATCGGCCTGGGCGGTGCGCCTCCCTATCAGCAAAACCCTGGGCGCCGTCAGTAGCGCGACGGCCCTGGCGATTCCCCTGGCTCTGGCGGCCACATCGCCGCAGTTCTCCCCAGGCGCGCAGTGCAACGGCCAGACCCTGACCCCCTCGGCCTCCAGGTAGGATCTGGCCGAGAGGGAGGACGCCGCGCTGTTGTGCTCCGGGAACCCTAGAGTCACGACCGCCTTGACGCCTATACGTTCGGCGTATTCAGCGACGGCGGCGCCGGTGCCGCCCGTCAGCGTGACGGCAAGCAGGGCCCTGGCCCTAACGGCTGGAGTCTCGTCGGCGGACTTAAAAGGCCCCGAGACCTCCGGAATATGCCGGACAACCTCCTGGAACCTCCTCCTGACGTACTCCTCGCCGTGGATAGGCGAGTAGAAAGCGACAGCCGCGTACACGCCCACCTCCGGAGCAAAATTAATAAACATAGGCGTGTATTATGTCGCCGCCGTAGCTAAGCCCGGTATAGCGGCGGGCTGCAGATCGCAGGCGCCCCGGCGCCGCGCCCTCGGCCTGGGGCGCGATCGGAGACCCGTAGCCGGCAACCGGCGGAAGTCCCGGGTTCAGGGAAAACCCGCCTAAAAATCCCGGCGGCGGCTCCACCGGGCTCTTCCGGCCATCGTCGGCGCAGTCCGACCGGACACTGTAGTCGATTCCACATGTCTGCTGTCGTTGTTAAGCGCCAGGACGAAGACGCGGTCCGCCAAGACCGCCGCAACGCAGCCATCCCCTTTGTGGAGAAGCCGAGATAAGACTTATTGAGTCGGGATGCCGGCCGCTCCGGTCCATCCAGGGCCATTTCCCCTAGGCTCACGGCCGGCTCCATGTGGCCGTCATAACGCCCTCGGCGCAACCGATCTCGGCGCGTTTGATGCCCGCGGGCCTCGGCGGGCGGAGCTCTCGATTCTGCCG
>NZ_LCWM02000069.1 GCF_002077075.2 Thermoproteus sp. CP80
CATGGTGGCCGTGATAGGCGCCAAGCACCCCAAGTGGGGCGAGAGGCCTGTGGCCCTCGTCGTCCCCAGGCCCGGGTGGCAGGGCAAGCTGACAACTGATGAAATCAACAGGTTCCTGACGGAGAACTTCGTCAACAGGGGCGTCATACCTAAGTGGTGGCTGCCTGACAAGGTGATAGAGGTCCAGAGCATCCCCCTGACCAGCACGGGCAAGGCTGACAAGAAGGTGCTGAGGCAGCAGTTCTCGGGCGTCCTTGAGTCCAGCGGCTGAGGCCTAAAATTAAAAAGTGGGATAAAGCTGGTTTTTTAAAGGATTCACTCCGCTATTTTAGACCCTGTTGGCCTTCTCTAACTAGGGCGCCCCGCTTGTCTGAGGAGGAAGCGGCGACGGAGGAGTGGTATAAGCTCAGCATGAACTTGCACCGCTTCTACGGGGGCAAGATAGAGGTCATCCCCAAGGTCCCGGTAAGAGGGCTGAGGGACCTTTCAATATGGTACACGCCTGGCGTGGCCGAGCCCAGCAGGGCGATAAGCAGGGACCCTGACCTCTCGTTTGAGCTAACCTCAAGGTGGAACACAATTGCCGTGGTCAGCGACGGCACGAGGGTACTGGGCCTTGGCAGGGTGGGCCCTGAGGCCGCCTACCCAGTCATGGAGGGCAAGGCACTGCTCTTCAAGTACCTGGGAGGGGTTGACGCGGTACCGCTGGTTCACAGGCTCACGAACAGTGATGACTTCGTCAGGCTCCTAGAGGCTATCGAGCCCTCGTTCGGCGGCATAAACCTCGAGGACATAGAGAAGCCCAAGTGCTTCTACATACTTGACGAGGCGAGGAAGAGGCTGAGCATACCGGTCTGGCACGACGACCAGCAGGGCACCGCAACCGTTACGCTGGCCGGCCTCATGAACGCGCTGAAGGTAGTAGGCAAGAGGCTTAATGACGTAAGGATAGTGATATTCGGCGCCGGCGCGAGCAACGTGGCCTTCTACAGGCTCCTCAAGGTCATGGGCGTGAACCTCCACAACGTGGTGGCCATAACTACGAAGGGTATCCTCCACCCGGAGATGAAGGACATAGACAAGCTGATGGTCACTGACCCCTACCAGTACCAGATAGCCATTGAGACGAACGGCGGTGACCTGCCCCCCAACTCACCCATAGAGAGGGCCTTCGAGGGGGCCGACGTCGTGGTCGCAGCCTCGGCCCCAGGGCCCGGCGTCATAAAGCCTGAGTGGGTTTCAAGGATGAACAAGGATGCTATTGTCTTCGCACTGGCGAACCCTGTGCCGGAGATATGGCCATGGGAGGCCAAGAGGGCAGGGGCTAAGGTTGTGGCCACTGGCAGGAGCGACTTCCCAAACCAGGTCAACAA
>NZ_LCWM02000026.1 GCF_002077075.2 Thermoproteus sp. CP80
GCAGCCAAGACGCCCGAGAGCCCGACGGCATCGAGCCCGGCCGATACGTTCTCAACGGTCCATCGCTCGGATAGTACCGGAGGGCGGCAGAAGGACTTATATAGCTGGGGCTCCGGTTTATGGTGCCGAAGTTGATAATTGTCACGGGCGGCGTCATGTCCAGTGTGGGCAAGGGCGTGACGACCGCCAGCATAGGCCGCATACTGCGCGCCAGAGGCCTTAACGTCAACGCGGTCAAGGTGGATCCCTACCTCAACGTGGACGCGGGGACCATGAACCCCTACCAGCACGGCGAGGTCTTCGTAACTTACGACGGCGGCGAGATAGACCTGGACCTCGGCCACTACGAGCGCTTCCTCGACGTGGAGCTCTCTAGGCGCAACAACATAACGTCGGGGCAGATCTACCTCTCCGTAATCGAGAAGGAGCGGAAAGGCGAATACCTAGGCCAGACGGTCCAGCTGATCCCTCACGTCACGGACGAGATCAAGAGGAGGGTTCTGGACGCCGCCGCCGGCTTCGACGTGACTCTGGTCGAGATCGGCGGGACCGTGGGCGACTACGAGCAGCTGCCCTTTCTCGAGGCCGCGAGACAGCTGAGGCTTGAGCTGGGCGAGGAGAACACTCTGTTTATCCACGTGGCGTGGGTCCCTCTGTTGCCCGCCACCGAGGAGTTCAAGACGAAGCCTCTGCAGCACAGCGTGGCCGAGCTGAGGCGCTACGGCATACAGCCCGACGCAGTCGTGGCGCGCTCCCAGAAGCCTCTGGACAGAGCCGTCATGAGGAAGATATCCCTCTTCGCGAACGTCCCCGCCTCGGCGATATTCAACTCGTACGACGTCGACACGGTCTACAGACTGCCTTTGGTGCTGGAGGAGCAAGGCATGGGCGACTTCTTGACGAGGAGGCTCGCCCTAGGCGCGGGCCGACCCGATCTGTCGGACTGGCGCAGCTTCGTCGACGCGTTGGCCAACCCGCGGGTGGAGATAAGGGTGGGCATGTGCGGCAAGTATGTAGAGCTCAGGGACTCGTATATAAGCATCGTCGAGGCCCTTAGGCACGCCGGAGCCGCCCTGAGGGCGCGGCCTAGGCCGGTCTGGATAAATTCGGACGAGGTCGAGAAGAGGCCAGAGGCCCTGTCGGACGTGGATGTGGACGCCATGGTGGTTCTGCCGGGCTTCGGCAAGAGGGGGACCGAGGGGATGATAGAATGCATCAAGCACGCCAGGGTGAACAGGATACCTTTCCTCGGCATATGCTTCGGCATGCAGCTGGCCGTAGTGGAGTTCTCGCGCAACGTGCTCGGCCTCAGAGGCGCCAACTCGACCGAGCTGGACCCAGAGACTCCGCATCCCGTGATACATCTGGCGCCGGAGCAACAGGGGGTGGACAAACTGGGCGGAACCATGATACTGGGCAATAGGGAGATTGAGATAGTGCCGGGCACCGTCGCCCGCAGGCTCTACGGCGCCGGGACCGCGGTGGAGCGCCATAGACATAGGTACGAGGTGAACCTCGACTATCTGCCCAAGTTGCAGGAAGCCGGCCTCGTGGTCTCCGGCTGGCGCACAGACATAAGGAGGGTCGAGATAATCGAGCTGAGGGACCACCCGTTCTTCATAGCCACGCAGTTCCATCCCGAGTTCCGGTCGAGGCCGACCAAGCCGAGGCCCGTCTTTCAGGGCCTGCTAAGCGCCGCGTTGTCAGCCAAGGGCGGCGAGGATGGCGGCGGCGGTGATCAGCGCGTAGGACAGCGCGGTGGCGAGGCTGGGCGTCTGGCCTAGGAAGAGGTAGCCCCAGATGGCCGCCAGCACGGGCTCCAGGGTGGCTACGACCGAGGCCTTGGTGGCCCCCACGACCCTCGTGCCCGACGAGAACAACCTGTAGGGCAGCACCGTGCAGAACACGCCGAGGTACAGCCCGACGAGAAGGGGCCTCCGGAGGTCCCCGACGCCGAATATGGCGGCGTAGGCAAACGCGGCGGGGGCCGTGACGGCCAGAGTATAGGGCATGGCCCCCAGCGACACGTCCACGTCTTCCCCCCTCTTCGAGTAGAATCTGGCCACGGCTATGTAGGAGCCGTAGGATAGGCCCGACGCGAGGCCCGCCAGGACGCCCCAGAGGCTGAGGGCGCCGCCGAGCGCCTCCAGGAGCATCACGGCCACCGCGGCCGTCACGAGGGCAACGGCGGCGTAGTCCCTCGAGCCGGTCCTCTCGCCCAGCGCGGCGGAGATCGCCGTGGTCCAAAGAGGCGCCGTGTACAACAGATAGGCCGCCGGGCCCAAGCCGGCGAGGGCGGCCGCCAGGGGATATACGGCGAACAGGACGCCCAGCAGCAGCCCGGCCACTATAGCCGCCCTATTCGCCGTCCGCGTAAAGGCCAGCCCCGTCAACGCAGCTACGAGCGACCTGAAGAGGGCGAGGACCACGTAGTTACCGCTGTAGACGCTGGCGAGGCCTATCGTGGACCAGAGAGCCGCGGCGAGCAGTATCTTGCCGAAGCCGTTCAGTCTAGGATCCACTTCCGGATGTCCTTGCTGTGGATGTAGGCGTACAGCGACGCGAGCACTATCACCGCCACTGTGACCAGGAGGTATATCGCCGATGCCGCCGTCGGGCTGATGGCGAAATAGACCACGGGCACGGCCATCAGAGGCTCCAGAGCGACCAACATGAGTACGTAGCCGAAATACTGCATGGCGAGGCGCGACTTGGCCTCGCCCTGAGGCGGGTTGCCGGCCTCGTACCTCCTCCTCTTGGCCTCAGTCGGGGCCTGCGGCGCTATGAGGTATATTGCGTAGACTGCGAGCAGGATGAGCCCCAAAATAAGGAAGAAGACCGCCGACAGCGCCAGCCAGTCACTCATGACCGTCGAGGCTCCTCGGTTTTTATAGATTTCCCCAGGGACCTTGGACGGGGCCCGCGGTTCGGCCCGGCGGTGGAGGGAGCTACGGCGGCCGCGCCGCCGGCCCATAATTTAAATGCCGGAGGAGTATACACATCATGGCCGAGGTGGTTCCGATCAAGGTCTTCGGCTCATCGTCTATCGGCGTCTATATAGTCGCCAACAACAGCACGGCGTTTGTCCCTCCCGACGTCCCCGAGAAGATAGACGACGAGGTGAGGAGCGCGTTGGGCGACGTCGTGGTGAGGGCCACCGTGGCCAAGTCGCCGCTTCTCGGCATATTCATGGTCATGAACGACAACGGAGTGTTGGTCCCGGGAATAACCCTAGAGGAGGAGATAGGCGTGTTGAGGGGGCTGGGGCTGAACGTAGGCGTCCTGCACACCAAATACACGGCCATAGCCAACCTCATAGTGGCCAACAACAAGGCCGCGATAGTCTCGCCCATACTGGAGCCCGAGAATAGGAGGATCGTGGCCGACGTGCTGGGCGTGGAGGTCTTCGTGGACTCTCTGACCAGCTCGCCGTTGGTGGGGTCGTTGGCCGTGGCGAACTCCCGCGGGGTCCTGGTGGCGCCCGACGCCACGGACAGCGACTTGAAGAAGCTGGAGAAATATCTGGGCGTCCGCGCCGACGTGGGGACCGTCAATAGGGGACGCTCCTTCCTGAGGGGCGGCATGGTCGCCAACGACAGAGGGGCCTTGGTGGGCTGGGAGACGACCGGCGCCGAGATCATGAGGATAATGTCGACGCTCTTTAAGGGCGAAAAACCTTAATACCGGGCCTCCCAGCACCGCGTGGCCAAGGTGTATCTGGTCGAGGGGAGGGCCAATCTGCAGAGGACGACCATGAAGTTCAAGCTCTACATACCCGCCACGAAGCCGAGAGACGCCGTTGAGAAGGCCTACGAGCTGATCGGGAGCCGCCATAAGGCGAGGCGCTATCAAATATACCTCGACAAGGTCGAGGAGGTTGCCCCCGACAAGGCCCCGGACAGCGTGAAGATGTTCAGTTATATAGATAGGGTTGTTGTCCACTGATGTCGACCAGGACGATAACTAGGGAGGACGTCGCGAGGCTCGTCGACGAGTACCAAGTCGTCTCGGAGCTTATGGCGAGCCTGCAGGCCCAGCTGTCGTTGGTCAACGACTCCATAGAGGAGATCACGGCGGCTCTCAACGGCCTGAAGTCGCTGGCCCAGGACTCGGAGCGCTACGTCCATATAGGCGCCGGCGTGTACCTCAAGGCGTCGGTCGAACGGGCCGAGGTGCTGACGCCTCTAGGCGCCAGCTACTATGCCTTTCTGGACATGCAGAACGCCGAGCGCATACTCAACGAGAGGCTGGAGGAGCTGAACAACGTGAAGTCCAGCCTCGAGTCCAATCTCTCCAAGCTGGGGGAGCGGGCCGTCCAGCTACGGGACGTCCTAGAGCAGCTGGGGATAGTCGGCTGATGTTCGATAGGCTTAGGAGGACCTTCTCCAGATTTGTGGACTCCATCGTATCGACGGTCAAGGAGGACGCCTTGGGCGAGAAGGAGGTCTCGGAGCTGGCCGAGGATCTGTATCTGGATCTGGTCGAGAGCGACGTGGCGGTGGACGTGGCCGACGCCCTGATCTCGGCGCTGAAGGCCAAGCTGGTCGGCGTCAAGGTGCCGAGGTTCGGCGATCGTGAGGCGGCCGTCAGGCGCGCCGTGCGCGACGCGTTGCTCTCGCTGATAGGCGACGTACAGGACGCGGACTTCGAGTCGGCGGTGGCCAGAGCCGCGGAGGAGACAAGCCCCGTCGCGGTTATGTTCCTCGGGCCCAACGGCTACGGCAAGACGACGACACTCGCGAAGATAGCGTATCTCTTCAAGTCGAGGGGGCTCCAGAGCGTGCTGGCCGCCGCGGATACCTTCAGGGCCGGCGCGCGGGAGCAGCTTGAGGAGCACGGGAGGCGGCTGGGACTGAGGGTCATAGGCGGCGAATACGGCTCCGACCCCGCCTCGGTGGCCTACGACGCAGTCCAACACGCCAGATCTAGGGGCATCCCCTTGGTGCTGATAGACACGGCCGGCCGTATGCACACGGACAGAAATCTCATGGACGAGCTCTCCAAGATACAGAGGGTTGTGGAGCCCCGCTTCTCCGTGTTCGTGTTCGACGCGCAGTTGGGCAACGAGGCGCTCGAGATAGCGAAGTACTACAGCAAATACGTGGCGATAGACGGCATGATCGCCACGAAGGTGGACTCGTACCCTAAGGGCGGCTCGATCCTCACCTTCCTTTACACCTTCAAGAGGCCTATCTACTTCCTCGGGGTAGGGCAACGGTACGAGGACCTCGTCAAGTTCAGGAAGGAGGACTACATAGCGCAACTCATAGGCCTTCAGCCGGGCGAAGGCGGCCGGTGATCCAAGCGCCGGGATAGTTTATTTAAGGGCCTGGTCGCGCCGTATCGTGAACCTCTACGAGAGGATTAGGGAGTTCCTGAGGGACGTGCGGTGGATCATCTCCATATCCGAGAAGCCCAGCTCCAAGGAGTTCAACCTAGTCGTCAAGTTCCTGGTGTTCTTGGCCTTCGCCGCCGGCGTGATCCAATTTATATTTTATATAGCTAATGTGTACATGGTCGAATATCTGAGCGGCTCCAGCGCCTCTTCATTCGCGCTGAGCCAGAGCCAGGAGGCTGTCGCCGTCGTGTCGAGCCTGGTCGTCATATTCGCCATATTGATATACATAGTCGTCAAGCTGGGGTGATGGCGTCCCAGCAGTGCCCGGTGTATTCCGTCAGCGTCGTCGGCAGGCAGGAGTACAACGTCACCATGGTGCTTAAGCTACGCAGCGAGTCGGGGAGGCAGCCCGTCTACTCCATCTTGGTGCCCAAGGAGCCCTTCGGCGTGATATTCATGGAGGCGGAATCGCTGGCGGTCGTCTACAGAGTCGTGTCCGGCGTCAAGCACGTCAAGGGCGTGCTGAAGGGCAAAACGAGCCTGGAGGAGATAGTGAAGTACATAGAGCCCAAGAAGCCCGCGATCGATATAGACGTCAACGACGAGGTCGAGATACTGGCCGACGTGCTGAAGGGGAGCAGGGGCCGCGTGGTCTCCGTGGACAGGGAGAAGGGGCTCGTCAGAGTGGAGCTGTTGGATTCCCCGTTCCCCATGCCGCTAGACCTCAAGGCGACCGAGGTAAAGGTGACTAAGAAGGCGGGCAGGTGACGGCAAAAATTAAATAGTGGCCTTAAGATCGGCGTGTGGCCAAGCGTATAATCAACGTGCCGCTGCAGGGCGGGAGGTTTGCCCCCAACCCCCAGTTCCAAGACGCCCTGAAGAGCGCCGGCCTCGACCCAAACGCCGTCTCGCAGCGAATCCAGGAGGCGGTCAAAAGATATTCGGGATTCCCCATCTCTAAGATAGAGCTGGAGGTGGACGAGTCCACGAGGAATTTCGACGTGCTGGTGAGGTTGCCGCCGATGGGTGACCTCCTGCTGAAGGTGCTGGGCAAGGACGCCGGCCCCCACGACGCCGCCAAGGAGACCATAGGCGACCTCTCCATGGAGAAGATAGTGCAGATGGCCGTGGCCAAATATCCGGAGCTCAAGTCCAGAAGCCTCAAGTCCGCGGTGAAGCAGGTGTTGAGCACCTGCAAGGCCATGGGGATAACTGTCGGCGGAAAGCCGGCGGCCGAGGTCATGAGGGAGGTGGACGGAGGGGCCTACGACGACATGATTAAAAAGGCCGAGGAGCAGCTGGCGCCATGAGCGTCTCGGCTTTGGTGAGGCAGGATGCGCTGCTGAACGCCATAAGGGAGGCCCTATCCAGGGGGAGGAGGCACAAGTTCGTTGAGAGCGTGGACATGATGGTCGTGCTGCGGGATGTGGATCTAAACAAGCCCGAGAACCGCGTAAGCCTCAACGTGCCGTTGCCCCACCCGCCCAAGCTGAACAAAATAGCGGCGTTCGCCTCAGGCGCCTTCGAGGTGGCGGCCAAGAACGCCGGCGTGGACGCCATAATAGGGAGAGACCAGATAGAGGCGCTTGCCGGCAAGAAGCGCGAGATAAGGAAGCTGGCGAAGAGGTACGACTACTTCATAGCCACGCCGGACCTCATGCCCTTGATAGGCCGCGTCCTCGGGTCCGTCTTCGGGCCCAGGGGGAAGATGCCTGAGGTTGTGCCGCCCAACGTCGACCCGAAGGCCGTCGTGGATAGGCTCAAGAGAAGCGTAAGGCTCAAGCTGAGGACCGAGCCGGTGGTCAAGCTGAGGGTGGGGTCGGAGGCGCAGAAGCCGGAGGAGATAGCCGCCAACATAATGGCTGTGCTCGAGGAGCTCAACGCCAAGTTCCCGCTCAAGCAGCACGTGGCTCGTATCTACCTGAAGAAGACGATGGGGCCTCCGGTTCTCCTTAAGGAGGAGCTCCTCGTTTCGAGATAAGCTTTAAAAGGCCTCCTGGTAGGTCTCGCGATGGCCGTCCAGCTGGGTAAGCGCGTTTATGTGCGCGAGAGGCCCTACCCTCAGAAGAAGGCCAAGATAACCTCCGAGCTGGAGGACCTCATCAAGCGCTATAACTATATACTGCTCTTCGATCTACACGGGCTGTCGGCCAGAATACTTCACGAGTATCGGTTCAGGCTGAGGGGTGTAGGCACGATCAAGGTGGCTAAGCACAACTTGATGAGGATCGCGTTGAGGAGGGTATACGGCGAACTGCCCCCCGAGGTGGACAGGGAGCTTTTCGGCGAGAGGGCATATATATTCACCAACGAAAATCCCGCGCTGTTTCTCAAGGAGGTTGAGGCCAAGGCCGTCAGGAGGAAGGCCAAGGCTGGGGACGGCGCTCCCTACGACATAGTGGCTCCGGCGGGCCCCACGAATCTGTCGCCTGGCCCTATATTGAGCAAGTTCGGCAAGCTGAAGATACCAACGAGGGTTCAGGAGGGCAAGATCTGGATAGCTAAGGACAGCCCTGTCGTCAAGGCCGGCCAGCAGATAACGGACGAGATCGCGGACATACTCAGGGTGTTGGGCGTGGAGCCCATATACGAGAAGCTGAGGCTCGTGGGGGTGATCTGGCGGGGCAGGAGGTTCGTGCCCATCGACGAGATAGCCGTCGAGCCCAAGAGGTACTTCGAGATGCTACAGCAGGCGGCAGGCGCCGCGCGCAACCTGGCGCTCAACGTCGTGTATCCAACGCCCGAGGTGCTGGCGGTCGTGTTGCCCAACGCCCATGCGCGCGCCTTGGCGTTGGCCGCCCGCCTCGGCGTGATGTCGAAGGAGACTCTGCCCATGTTGCTGGCGCGCGCGTCGTCCGAGGCGACGGCTCTCGCCGCCGCAATAGCGCCTAAGGCGCCCGAGCTGGGCCTCCAGATCCAGCAACGGCAGCAGCAAGTCGAGCAGAGGGTTGAGGGGGAGAAGAAGGAGGAGAAGCCCGCCGAGGAGGGCGAGAAGGGGCCGAGCGAGGAGGATATAGCCAGCGGCTTGGCCTCTCTATTCTGAAGGTGATACGGGTCTTCGCCCCGGGCGTCGTGAAGCTGTTTGGAGAGCACGCTGTGGTCTACGGAAAGCCCGCCATAGCCGTTGCGGTGGATAAGGGCGTTGAGGTATCGTGCGAGAGGGGGGATAGGACCGTCGTGAGGACCGGGAAGGCCTACGTGGATATCGAGTATGAACGCGGCACTGGCGCGACGCATGCCAGAGGGCATGAGGCCTTTCTCTCCTACGTCGCCTCGGCGCTGAGGAGGGCCGAGGAGGCGTTCGGCAGGCTTACGGCGGTCTTCGAGATAAGGGGGGACTTCCCGCCCAGCGTCGGCGCTGCGACCTCGGCCTCCGTGTCGGTGGGGTTGCTTAAGGCGTATTCCGCATGTCTCGGCGTGGACGTCGGCGCGACGGAGCTCGCCAAGCTGGCCCACGGGGTCGAGCTGGAGGTCCAGGGGGCCGCCTCGCCGATGGATACCGCCGTGTCGGCGATAGGCGGCATGTTGAGGATAGAGCCCAATCCGTTTAGCTACCGCCGTATAGACTCGGCGGTTGGGGAGTTCGTGCTGGCGATACTCCCTCGTAGGGGCTTGACCAAGGACATAGTCGCCGACGTGAGGGCCTTGAGGTCCCGCAGGAGGTCCGTGGACGCCGTTATTGAGGCCATAGGCCGCGTTGTCGACGAGGCCGAGGGCTGTCTGGCCTCGAACGATCTGGCGTGCGTGGGCGAGCTCATGGAGATAAACAACTGGCTGCTCGGAGCTCTGGGCGTCGTGGGCCACGAGGTCGTAGCGATGCTTAGATATCTCAAGCCCTACATCTTCGGGGGGAAGATCAGCGGGGCTGGCCGCGGCGGCATAGTGGTCCTGCTGCCCAAGAGGAGGGGGGAGCTGAGGGAGGCCCTGGCGGCGATGGAGGTTCCCTCTGTGGAGGTGGCGGTGGATCGCAACGGCGCTAGGGTGATATGATGGAGGTGGTGGGCCTCGTGGGACTGGTCCTAGTGGCCGGGGGCTGGGCCATAACCATAATCCGCAGATCGCCGCCTCCCCCTCTGGACTTGACCGCTGTTTATTTCGCCGGCAGCATCGCGCTCACCGCCTACGCCGCCTGGGAGAGGGACGCGGTCTTCACGGCGCTTAACGCCGCCTCGGCGCTTCTGTCGCTGGTGAACATATTCAGGGCCCTCCGGCGGGTTAAAGTTTAAAGCGGATCGCATCTAAGGCCGTGGCGAGCTCCGCCAGGAGGCCGGCTGTAGGCGGCCGGTTGTACCACATAATGGTGGAGCCGGGCGCGGTGCCGCGCTACGTCCTGTTGCCTGGAGATCCCGGGAGGGTGCCGAAGATAGCCTCGTACTGGGACGAGGGGAGGGAGGTCGCGCGCAATAGGGAGTTCGTGACCTATGTGGGGAGGTACAGGGGGACGCCCATCGCGGCGACGTCGACCGGCATAGGCTCGGGCTCTACGGCGATAGCTGTCGAGGAGTTGCTGGCGGCCGGCGCGGATACCTTCATCAGGGTGGGCACCACCGGCGCGTTGAGGCGCGACGTGAGGATAGGCGACCTCATCATAGCCCAGGCCGCGGTGAGGTGGGACGGGGCGAGCAGATGGTACGCGCCTCCCGAGTATCCGGCTACGGCCGACTGGAGGGTCTTGGGGTCGCTCATAGAGGCCGCGGAGAGCCTTGGCGTTAGGTACCACGTGGGGATAGTGGCCTCTACCGATTCGTTCTACGTGGGCCAGGAGAGGCCCGGCCACGGCGGCTATCTGCCCCCCTGGGCTAGAGGGCTTGTGGAGACCTTGAGGTCGCTCAACGTGGTCAGCTTCGAGATGGAGACCGCGACCATATTCACCCTCTCCTCCATCTACGGCGCCCGGGCGGGCGGCGTATACGCCGCGATAGCCAATAGGGAGACCGACGAGTTCGTCGCTGAGGCCGGCGTGGAGGACGCCATAAGGGTAGCCAACGAGGCCGTGAGGGCGTTGGCGGAGCGGGACTCCAGATGATAGTCAAGTTTATATATATCAAGGACACGGCGATAGTCGAGGCGCGCGGCCTATCCACCTGCGGCGACGCCTTCTCGCTCAAGATCGAGGGGAAGTATGTCCAGATGTGCGGAAATACCTACGAGCTATCGGAGGAGGTCCCTAGGTTCAGAAGGGGAGTGCTCAAGGCGGCGGACGACGTCTACTTGATAGAGTGCGACGACGGGATGAACTGCCTCGCCGCCAGAAGCCGCTAGCGTTAAATACCAGCGGTAGGACGTCGACGTGGACCTCACAGTGGCCGTATACAACATATCGAGCCTGCCCAGGCTCATGGAGTTCGCCAGAGTGACCTACGGCTTCGGCGTAAAGCGGCTCGCCGCGGTCCGCGTCTTCGGCTCGGCGGCACAGCAGATAGGCGATTTGTTCAAGCTCGCGTTCAAGATAGGCGGCGAGGTACTTGTCTTTAACGACCTCAGGGACCTCAACGAGGCCTTGAGGCCGGATCTGGTCATCGGCCTCACGAGGCGGGGCGAAGGCGTCGAGCCTCTGACGGGTCTGCCGGAAGGGCATGTGGTCATAGTCGTGAGCGGTTCGGATCTGCCGATTACCCAGAGGGAGCTGCCTCCCGGGGCCAGGCTCGCCTACGCCGTGGAGGAGGACGTGGGGTCGCTCGGACAGTTGGCCGTAGCCCTCTACAGACTGAGGAAGAGTTGAAAAGATTATTCGACCTTTATCGGTATCTCCTGCGGCTTCACCCGCCTTGCCGTGATGGTCAGAACCCCGTTTTTGTAGGCGGCCTTGGCCGAAGAGGGCTCTATCTTGAACGGCAGATAGAGCTTCCTGGTGTATTTCCTCTCGCCGCGGGCTCCCTCGGCCCTTATGTAGTCGCCGTCGCGGGAGATGTAGATAGAGATATCGCCCGGCTCCAGGCCAGGCATATCTATCTCCACCACCGCGTCTTCTCCCTGCTCCTTTATGGTGACCCCCTGCTCCACCGTGATCTTCCTCACCGTGCTGCTGGCCGTCTTGACGACCTCTTCAGCGGTTTTCTGGAGCGCTTTGGCCAACTCGTCGAAGGTCTTCCTGATCTCGCCCAAGACATCCTCGCTCACGTAGAAGACGGGCCCCCCGTATAAAAGCCTTTTCGGCGCTCTATCGACATAGAGACGTACAGCCCCGGCGCGTCTGCGGCATCGCGTCGTACGGCACGCCGTGACGGCGGCACCTCAAGCCTCGTCTGATTCCGACGGCCAGATCCATGCGCGCCTCGGCGGTCGCCGCGTCGGACGGTCCTCACGCCGGCGCTATGCCGAGGTCGGGAGCATCGCAGAGCTCAGCCGTCGAGAGCCGCAGAAATAATAAACCCCCTGGAGAAGTGGTTACCATGGGGTTCGTCTACCCTGACGGGATCATCTCCACGGCCGGCCACGTGGATGCGGGGAAAACGAGCGTAGTATACGCGCTCTCGGGCGTATGGGTGGCGCGCCACAGCGAGGAGGTCAAGAAGGCGATGACCATCAAATTGGGCTACACCCAGATAGGCATATACGACTGCCCTGGCTCCGAATACCCGGTTTCGGACGGCCTGCTGGATAAGGGCAAGTGTCCCGACGGGTCGGAGCCCAAGCTGTTGCGCAAGATCTCTATTGTCGACGTGCCCGGGCACGAGGTCCTCATAGCCACCATGGTGTCCGGGGCGGCGGCGGTGGACGCGGCGCTTATGGTGGTTGACGCCACCATGCCGGTCCCCCAGCCCCAGACGGCGGAGCACTTCGCCGTACTGGATATAATAGGCATGAAGAACATGGTCGTAGCCCAGAACAAGATAGACCTAGTGCCTAGGGAGAAGGCGGTTGAGAACTACGGCCAGATAAGGAAGTTCCTGTCGGGGACGTGGGCGCAGAGCTCGCCGGTGGTGCCGGTCTCGGCGCTACATAGAGTAAACATAGACGTGCTCGCCGCCTACGTGGCCAAGATAACTCCGAGGAGGGAGCCCGATCTATCCAAGCCGGCCCGCATGGCGGTGTTGAGGAGCTTCAACGTGAACCCGCCGGGCACCTCACCCGACAAGCTCAGAGGGGGCGTGTTGGGCGGGACTCTGTTGCAGGGCGCCATAAGGCTCGGCGACGAGGTCGAGATAAGGCCTGGTCTGAAGATAGAGAGGCCTGGCGCCAAATCGCCCTACCAGCCGCTTCTGACAAAGGTCGTGGGGATAGAATACGGCGGCGAGAAGGCCGAGGAGGCGAGGCCCGGAGGTCTTCTGGGCCTGATGACCACTCTGGACCCCGCCTTGACTAAGGCCGACGCCCTGGCGGGCTCTGTGGTGGGCAAGCCCGGCACGCTCCCGCCCGTGTGGACCTCCCTGGAGCTTGAGGTCAAGGAGTTGCCCAGGATAGGCGAGAAGGCGGAGCCCATGAAGCCCAACGAGGTGGTGCTGGTCTCCATAGGCGCCGCCACGGTCTTCGGCGTGGTGCAGTCGGTCAAGAAGGACGTGGCGGTCATAGCGTTAAGGAAGGCGGTGTCCGCCGAGCAGGGAGCCAAGGCGGTTGTAACCAGGCAAATAAGAAACAGGTGGATTGTGAGCAACTACGGCGTATTGAGAGGAGGGAACGTCGTGCTGGAGTAGGCCTCCTTACTCTTTCCTGAAGGGCTTGCCGAGAGCCCTCGGCGGCTTCGCCCTCCCTATAACGCCGGCGACCACCAGGAGGGTGGCTATATAGGGTAGCATCCTGGTCACCTCGTATCTGGCTACGCCGAATATCTGGAGCCAGTAGGAGAGCGCGTCGAAGAAGCCGAATACCAACGCGCCCGCTATCGCCAGCAGCGGGTTCCAGTTGGCGAACACCACATCGGCGAGCGCTATGAAGCCCCGGCCGGCGGATATGTCCTTGGTGACAACCGAGAGGTATGCAAGGCTTAGATAGGCCCCGCCGAGGCTGGCGAGCGAGGCCCCCACGGCCGTGGAGAACAGCCTTATCTTGAATACGTCTATCCCTACGCTGTAGGCCGCCTCGGGGTCCTCGCCGCTTGCCCTTATGGCTACGCCCAGCCGCGTCCTGCTCAGTATATACCACATGGCGCCCGCTACGGCGAAGGCCAGGACGGTCATGGCGTTTATGTCCACCAAGGCCCACGAAGGTGTCTGTCTATAGCCGGCGACATGCCACACGGCTTGTATGCCGTAGGCCACTAGGCCGGCCCCGAATAGGTTCATGGCCACGCCGGCCACCAGCTGATCGCCCCTTATGTAGACGGCTATGGCTCCGTGGAGAAGGCCCAGCAGAAGGCCGACCGCCCACGCGGCCGCGACGCCGATCAAACCGGAGCCGGCCACATCGCCGACTAGGACGCCCACGAAGGCGCCTATCAGCATCAAGCCCTCCAGCCCTATGTTTACCACCCCGCTTCTCTCGGTCAAGATTTCGCCCACAGCGGCGAGAAGTATCGGCACGGCGGCATGTATGGTCTGCGTCAGAAGCACTAACGCCGCCTCCATAGCTCCAACATCCTGACCGCTATCACTAGTATCATGATGCCTTGCAACACCTTGACGAATTCGAAGGGCGTCATGGCTAGCGCCTGCATGTGGCGCGCCCCCTCCTCCATGAGGCCTAGAAAAAGCGCGGCGAGCAAGGTCCCCAAGGGGTTCCCCCTGCCGAGCATCGCCGCCGTTATCCCATCTAAGCCGAGCCCGTAGACGTTGGCGAGGTTGGTGGCCAGGCTGTAGGACGGCGGCATGGCCGCGACCTGCAGGACTCCTGCAACTCCCGACGTGACGCCGCCGAGCAGGAAGGAGTAGATGACGACTCTGGACTGGGGTATTCCGGCTATCCTCGCGGCGACTGGGTTCAGCCCGGCCGCGGTCAGCTCGTAGCCTATTACCGACCTCTCCAAAAGCCAGTAGACAAGCAGGGCGGCAGCCACAGCCACGAAAAAGCCAGCGGTCAAGCTGGTGCCCGGCACAAGCGGCGTGAGCCTGGCGGAGGGCGGCATCTTTATCGTCTCAGACGGCTGCATCGGGTTGGAGAAAGTGGTCGAGGCCTCCATTATCACGAGCCAGTACGCTATCCAGTTCATCATTATCGTGCTGACGACCTCGTTGACTCCTCTGTACGCCTTCAGGAGGGCGGGCACCATGGCCCAAGCCACGGCCAGAGATATGCCTATGACGAAGGATAGGGGTAACGCGAGGGCCGAGGCGGCCAGATAGGACGCTATCACAGCCCCGAGGGCCCCCATATAGGTCTGCCCCTCGGCCCCTATGTTGAACAGCCCGGCCTTTAGGCCCAACGCGAAGGTCAAGCCGGTCAAGATTATCGGCGTCGCCGTGGCCAGCGCCGACGTTACGTAGACGACGTCCGTGAAGGGCACGACGAACATCGAGTAGTAGACCAGGAGCGGGTTGTAGCCAGAGATGTAGGCCACCACGGCGCCTACCGCGATCGCCACAGCCAGGGATAGAAGCGAGTCGAGGAAGCCCCTCATAGCCCCGCCATAGCCCTCCCTATCTCCTCCACGGTGGCTTCCCGCGCCGGCTTGTTCAAGACGACCCTCCCGCGGTATATGACGGACACCGTGTCCGCCAGCTTCAACGCCTCGTCTAGATCGCTGCTGACGAGCAGCACGCCGGCGCCCGCGTTCCTCACGTCCACCAGAAGCTTATGCACGTACTCGGTGGTGGCCACGTCCAGGCCGCGCGTCGGCTGATGGGCTATGAGCAGATCCGCCCTCTTGCTCAGCTCCCTACCCACGACGAGCTTCTGTTGGTTCCCGCCCGAGAGGGACCTCGCAGGGGCGTCGGGGCCCGGAGCGACTATGGAGAACTCCTCTATGAGCTTGGCCGCGAAGCGCCTAGCGCCGGCCCAGTCGAACAACCCAGCTCTGGAGAACCTCCTGTGTATCCCCAAGACGGCGTTGTGGACTAGCGGCAGATCGAGCACCAGGGCCCTTCCATGCCTATCGTCGGGGATGTAGGCGACGAGGCCCCCCGCCCTGATGGACCCCCTGGCCGGCCTCCGCAAGCCGACCAAGGCATCGACGAGGGCCTCCTGCCCGTTGCCCTCTACGCCCACCAGCGCGTGCACCTCCCGCCTCCTAACCGACAGATTTACGCCCTGCAACAAGGGCCTCCCTCTATCGTAAACCCAGAGGTCCTCCACGGAGAGAACTACGTCGCTCGGCTCGCCCTCGCGCCCAAGCGTCCAAGACTTGAGCTTGCCCACCATGGCCTCCACCAGCACGTCGGGGCCAACCGACGGCGGGTACTCGCCGACCTTCTCCCCTCTGCGCAGAACGGCTATTCTGTCGGCCACTGGGAGCACCTCCGGGATCTTGTGAGTGATGAATACCACGGCCCTCCCCTCGGCCTTGAGGCGCTTCACTATGTCCAGAAGGCTCTTCACCTCTGGCGGCGAGAGCAGAGACGTGGGCTCGTCGAGTATCAACACCCTGGCGCCGAGGTAGAGAGCCTTGACTATCTCGATCCTCTGCCTAACCCCGAGGGGCAGCTCGCCCACCGGCCTATCCCACTCCACCTCGAACCCCAGGGATCTGGCTATCGCCTCCACCTTACCCCTCAGAAGCTTGCCGAGGCCTCCCAGCGAGGGCCCCTCCAGAAGGGCTATGTTCTCCAGCGGAGTGAGCTCCTCCACCAGCGACAGGTGTTGGTGGACCATGGCTATACCCTCCCTCATGGCGTCCCTAGCGCTCCTGAACCGGACGGGCCTGCCGTCTATCTCAATGGCCCCTCTGGTGGGCTCGTATATGCCCGAGAGGATTTTCATCAAGGTGGTCTTCCCGGCCCCGTTCTCCCCCAGGAGGCCGAGGACCTCGCCAGCCTTAAGCTCGAGGGTCACGCCCCTGAGGGCGTAGGTGCCGTCGGGAAAAACCTTGTGTATTTCCCGGAGAACTATCATCAACCGGAGCCCACCAAGCCCAGCTGCTGTCTGTACTGGAGCAGCTGCTCGCGGGTTGTCGGCAGCGGGACCTGCACCTCGCCCGACACTATCCCCTGCCTCAGCTGATCCACGGCCTGCCAGATCCATTGGGGTATGGACTGGCGCATCTGTTGAACCTCCTGCACTATCTGCTGCGCATCTGACGCCTTCACCGTGCCGGCTTGGATGCCCAACTGAAGGAATTGATTTAAGTCGTCGAGCGTGCTGACGGCGACGCCGCCCTCCTTGAGGCCCAGCGACAAGACGCCGCCGCTGAAATTGCCGCTGGCCGCCATCTGGGCGGCCCTATACACGGCCACGTCCACGCGCTTCATCATGGACGCCAGTATGAAGCCGGGCTTTATGTAGTCCTGATCTGCGTCGACCCCTATGGCGAAGGGCGGCCCCATGGTCCTCCCAGCCGCCTGCCCCGCCTCGGCCACCGCGTCGAAGACCCCGAGGCCCGTGGCCCCAGCGGCCTGGTATATGACGCAGACGCCTTGCGCCAACATCGCCTGGGCCGCCTGCTTGCCCTTAGCCGGGTCGTTGAAGGAGCCCGTGTAGACGTAGTATATGGTGAAGGTGACGTTCTTGCCGAAATGTTCAGCTATATACCTCTGGGCCCACCTGACGCCGTAGGCGTAGCCTATTTCGAACTTCCAGAGGACCGGTATGTCCATGCCGAGCACTATGCCGACCTTGGTGCAGTTGAAGTAGTAGGCGGTCAACGCGGCCAGGGCGCCGACCAGAGCGCTCCCCTCGTTCTCTCTGAACTGTATGGACAAGACGTTGGACATATTGGGCACATAGCCGTCTATTATGGCGAAGTGGACGTTGGGATACTCCTTGGCCGCCTCCTTAACTGCGTCGGTCATCAAGAACCCCACCGCCACGACGAGGGTCGGGTTGCTCTTGGCGGCCAGCCTCAAGTTGGGCAGATAGTCGTCCTGCGTCTTGCTCTGAAGCTCCACCAGCTGGAGCCCGAAGTCCTTAGCTGCTCTGGAGGCGCCTAAATACGCCATGTCGTTGAAGGATAGATCGCCGCGGCCGCCGATATCGTATATCACGTATATCGTGCCCCTTGAGGTGGAGCTCGTGGAGGCGGAACCCGTCGGAGAGACCTGCGCGGAGGTCTGAGGGCTCGCCGCGCCCCTCTGGGCCAGATATATGGCAGATACTGCAATTATCACCACGACTACCGCCACTATTATCCCCAGAACTTTGGCGTTCATGGGCCATATGAAATAGATTTTAAAAAATAGTTCGCATATAGTACCCAGGTATTATGTATTATGAAGGTTGCCCATACGGGCAGACGGCCAACGCCCAAGGCGCTGGACAGACATCCATTTCGAGGTCGCCTGCCTGTCTGCACGCGCCGGCGTCTCCATATGGCCAAGCGCCCTAGACCGAGAGATGGCTTCCGACGCCCCCAGGGGCGGAGAGGACGGCGACGGGTATATAAAACCGACCTGCGGCGGGTAGCGGCGATCGCCGAGATCTCTGCTTCAATAACGACATAAAGTGGCCGGAGCCTGCCGCGGATCGCGGCTAAAGATCGTGTTGGTCGGCGTCGACGCCGAGGATGGGGACGGGCTGAAGTCAAGCGATGCCGATGGAATTAGCGGAAAACTTAAAAAAGCGAAATATATGTAAAGAGAAGAGCCCCGGTAGCTCAGCCTGGTGGAGCGACGGAGGAGCGGTCCGCGGAGGATCGTTTTTTATTATGTTCGCATTCCATCTTTTCTTATATTCCTTCGCCGCTGTGGATATGGTAGTCCCTTGAGCTTGTGTAGTTTTACCTCTCCTCTATTCTCGTGCCCATCCAGCTTTATCCATAAAATACATAAAACGCCGACAGAGAAGCGCCTTAAGCCAGCGGAGAAAAAATTTACATTAGCTTTACACTAGAGCTGGGCTATGCACGAGACACAAAAACAACACAAGCGACTTAAAAGGGCTAGAGCATTCTCACGTACTCCCTCGCCGCCGCGGCGAATGCCAGCAGGCCCTTCGGTCTGTACACCTCTCTAATCTTGTCTTCGTATGTCTCGTATCGCTTAAACTCCAGCTCCAGCCGCACCTCCTTTACGGCTCCGTTTTGGGCGCAATACGCCTTCGGCGGGTTTAGAGAGAGACATGCCTCCGACCCGTCCTTTGCTATGTACACTTCTATCATGTACGGATGGAGGATGCTCATAGGTCTTTGTTTTACCACCTCCACCATCCACGGAAATCTGCGCAGTGTCTTGGCAATCTCGATTAACCTCTCCCTGAGATCCAGCCACTTCCTAACCCACTCTACGCCGAATGCCTCCAGCTCCGGCCACTCCTTCAGAAGCTCCTCCACGGGGTCGGCCCTAACGAGAGCCGGCTGGGGCGGCTCCCTCATCCTCTCCAGCCGCTCATACTCCACATACTGGAGGACACCCAGCCTCTGCGGCAGTTCAAAAACAGAGGCCGCGGTCTTCACTTTCTTAACCGTCTTCATATCCACTCCCTCAAAGCCGATAAGACCTCCTCCAGCGCCTCCCTCTCGATCAGGTAGACGCCCCTTTTGTGCCGCCTCGCGAGCCCCTTCTCCACCAGGCTCATCATGAGCTCGCGCACCGCCATCCCGCACCGCCTATCCACCCCGCACACGTCGCGCGTCCTCACGGACACGACGGCGCCCCTCCCGCCTCCTCCACGCCTCTGGAGGTGCCAAAGCAGAGCCGGCAGGTACCGCCCCGTCTTCCACCCCACGCCCTCCCGGCGGCGCGGACGCCCGGCCATGACCTGGGGAAAGCCCACCTTTAAAAGTTTTTCGCAAAATCGCTATAATTATAAGTGATAATAATGTATTGAGGTAAAGATCGCCGGAAATACGCGGTTTAATACGGCGCATTTCTTGACTAACAAAAAATGTCAGCCCCACGAATCCGCGGGGTTTAAGGCGCCGTTTATCTAGATGTTGCAAAATATGTAAAAGTAGATCCCCACGGGGCCCATCGGGCCGAGAGGGGTGGGGCTCTGGAAAAAAGGGGTTGGTTTAGGGATGGCGGCTAGTACGCCCTGTAGAATACGTGCGGATAGGCGGCGTAGAGCTCGTCCAGCATGCGGCCGTAGTCCCTGGGGGTCGAGAGGTCGGCGCAGTACCGGCCGCACATGCCGCACCACGCGGCTATCCACAGCGCGGCCCTCCTCGCCCCGGGCGGCGGGTACAGCTTGTACTTGAGGGGGAGGCAGATGTCGCCGATGGACCTCGCGCCGGCCAGCGCCCTCTCGATCTCGTCCTTGACGCCCCTGTGGGCGAAGTAGACCTGCACCCCCCTGAACCCGTCGATGTCGTCGCCGCGTATGGGCTTGATCAGCGGCCCCCTCACCGACACCACGGCGGCCTGGGCCCTCAGGAGCTCGCACGCCATGCGGTACCCCGTCGCCGACTTCCCGTCGAACGCTATCCTGCCCCTCAGCAGGTCCTCGCAGAAGCTGTCGGAGAACCACCCGCGGAACCACTCGGCGAAGCTGCTCCCGAGCTCCCGGCGCTTCTGCCTCAGCATCTCCCTGAACCAGCTACCGCCGATGGGGAACCACTGCGTGGAGATCTCCCTGAGGGCGACGTCGGGGTCGGTCCTCAGGAGCCCGAGCAGCCGGGCGGGGCCTATCCTGGCGTACCACGTGACCCTCCACCCGCGCGCCGCGTCCGCACGCGGCCTCTCGCCGGCCCGACCGGACGGCCTAGACGCGGAGAACACCCCCAGCGCGCCCCGGTAAGCAACCCCGCGGACCGTCGACCCTATTCGGGACTTCCCGGCCTTCATGTTTTCCCGGTCATATAGCTTTAAAAATTCCCAGGTTGGGGATTTCGCTGGACTCGGCCTAGCCCCTCCGTGCGCGTAGGATAGGCCCTCCGCATCGATCCCTACGGCGGGCGCGACGCCTCTCCATTATCCTCGGCAACCTATCCCGCCGCGTTTATTTTCAGTTTACCCTACCGCGATCCATCTTAAACATGGGCGTTATATCTTACCGAAGAATAATTCGGGTGGGGCCGGTCACACAGGCCTGGTGAGCGGTGAACGATGGCTTGGCATCTGATCTGGGATGAGGCGCCATTATGGCGCCTACCGGCCCCACCTTCACTATTAGCTTCCTGACCTCTTAAATAAATATGCGGCGTTGAGTGAAGGAGTGAAAAACTAAAGGCGGCTAGATATTATCTATTCTGCGGCGTTCCCTCGCGGTGGAGGGGAGAGGAGGGGGAGGGAAAAAGTGGGGGTTTAGAGTTTCTGCAGGAGGTCGTGGATCTGCTTGGCGGTCTCGAGGTCTTTAGTGAATATCATGACCTTGTATTTGCCGAAGCTGCGCCGCGGGATCGCGACCCTCACGGAGGTTCCGCCGCGGCGCGCCATCAAGGCGTTCGTGACGAACTTGAAGTCCCCGAACCCCGCCTCCGAGAGCCTCCGCCTCAGCTCCTCCTCGGGCACGGCCCTCATCTCGCCCCGCGCCACCATGATATCCACGCGGCAGTCGCCGTAGTAGCCTAGGTCGGGCGGAGGGTAGTTGCGCGAGAACACCTTGACTTTGCCCGTCTTGAAGACCATCGCGATGACCCGCTGACGGAGGTGGTAGTACTTGACGGCCTTGCCTAGCTCCTCCGACGGTACGTCCGGAGGCGGGTCTGCCAGCTTCCTGCAGGTCATTGCAACGTTGACCAGCTCTAGGCCCACGTTTCTATAGGTACGTACAATCGTTATATAGATACACTGAGGATAACATAGATAGAGAGAGTAAATTTGAAGTAAAAATAAACGCGGCGCCCCGTGCTATATACAGTATATATCGGGCCCGGCGCTCCGGGGCCTGGATATATAGGTCGGCGCGGCAAAACTGGTCTTTATTACAGTTCGTCCGCAGGTCAGGTATAATCCGTTAGTCCCCTCCCTGGGCGCCTAGCCGAGTTGGGACGGAAGGTTTTTTAAGCGGGACGCCGTCGAGGCCATGGGGGTCACGGCCTGTAGGCCGGAGGCGGATCCCTCCATACTGATCCACCGCGACCCCCGCGCCTGGGAGGGGCTTCTGGGCCGCTGCGCAGATGCTTTTATGGAGGGGGTGGGGACGTGGTCGAGGACCTCCAGAGCCCTGCGGAGCTTCGGCGCGCCGTCCGCCGCGCGGATTCCGCCGGCCGAGTGACATGCTGGACGTAGGGCTGGCCAT
>NZ_LCWM02000027.1 GCF_002077075.2 Thermoproteus sp. CP80
TACCCGTGGCGACGGGCACCTTCTCGATACAGCGCGGCGCGACGGTGCCCAGCGGCGCCTACGCGATAACCTCCAACGTGCAGCTCGCCACGCAGATACCGCTGTCCCAGCCCGTCGGAGTCAGCGGCGTCTTCTACATGCAGACGCCCAGCGGCACCATCGCGATACCCTTCAAGACGGCCACCATCTCGGGCTCCACCTACATAGTTACGTCCCAGCCCATACCCACCAGCGTCAGCTATCCGCTGACCATGGAGATAGACTCCGTGACGGTCAACGGAGTGCCGATAAAGCTCGCCACGCCCTTCAAGACCAGCCTGACGACCACGTCGCTTCCGAGCTCCCTCGACCTGGCGTCGCTCGGCCTGCTGGCGCAGGTGACCGTGCAGGCGCAGGACGGCTTCGGCAAGGTGAGGAGCGACTGGCCTGTGTCCATATCGATTAACGGCCAGACTGTGGCTACGGGCAACGGCGTCGTCACGGCCTACCTGCCCTTGAGCTCCTACGCCGGAGTCTACAACGTGACTGTAGCCACGACGGTCAAGACCCCCAGCGGATCCGTCGTCGTCAACTCGACGCAGCTGACCGTGAGCGGCCCCGCTACCTACGTGGTCAGCGTGCCTTCGGGCGTCATATCGGCCAGCGTCGTCGATGCGTTCGGCACTGCCCTCTCCAGCTCGCCCGTGCAGATAGCCAACGTCGCCTCCGGCACCGGCTCCGTGTCGGCCGAGGTGCTGGCTGGCACCTACACCGTGTCGGCCCAGGCCTTCGGCTACACCTGGAGCCAGACGGTCTCGGTCTCCAGAGGCCAGACTGCCTCCGTGCAGATAGTGGTTCCCACCGCCAAGATTTCGACGTCCGTCGTCGACCAGGCCATGGGCACCACCGGCAATTGGCCCATCCAGATAGTAGGCCCCAACGGCGCCGTGGTGGCCTCCGGCACCGGCGCCGTCTCCGCCGAGGTGTTGGCCCAGGACAACACCGGCGCTCCGCTGCAGTACAACGTGGTGGCCGTCACCCCGTTCGGCACCTACTCCACCGGCTCGTTCACCCCGTCGCCCGGCCAGACCGCCACCAAGACCATAACCGTCCCCACCGCGGTGTTGCAGATATCCGCCGTGGACGACAACGGCTATCCCATCAACGACATGGTGTCGCAGGTCGACGTGTACTTCGCCAACGGCACCCTCTATAGGAGCTTCTCGTCCGCCCCCGTCAGCGTCGAGGTGCTGTCGGGCCAGCAGTACACCGTCAAGGTCACCGCCCAGCAGAACCACGTGGGCACCGCCCAGATAACTCCGCCTGCCGGCCAGACCGTCGCTCTGCGCGTCACCGTGCCCGGCACTGCCGGCATCACCATCGGCGGCGTCAGGATACCGATATCCGAGCTGGTGCTGTGGATAGTGCTGGTGATAGTCATAGTGATAATCGTCGCGATACTGCTGATGGAGTACAGCAACTGGAGGAGGAGGCGCCTGATGCAGATACTGGCTCCGCCCAAGTAGTAATACCCCCGCGACCTTTTTAAAATCTCCCCCCTTTTCTCCCATGCTCTCTCTGGAGGAGGGCTCCCGCCTCATATCCCACGTGCGCTCCTCCATGCAGAGCAAGATCAGGGGCGTCCCCCTCAAGACCTTCGACGAGGTTCTCTCCAGATATAGGCTCGGGGTCTTCCTCACCGTGGAGTTCCTCGTGCGCTCCAACGGCTGGGAGAGGCGCGAGGTCCGCGGCTCCCTCGGCGTCGTCCAGCCCGTCAAGGATCTGGCGCACGACTCGGCCAAGATAGCCGGCAAGCTGGTGCTCCAAATACCCCGCCTCTCCGAGATGGAGCTGCGGAGGGCAGTCATCGAGGCGACGCTGGTGGACGGCCTGCGGGAGGCGTCCCTCGGCTCCCTCTCATCCCTCAGGTGGGGCGTCGAGGGCGTCTACGTCCCTCCCAACTTCGTCGTCTTGCCTCAGACGATGCTCGAGAGGAGGATACTCGGCGACGCCCTCGCTAGATACGTCATGAGCAACGTGGGGGTTCCGGAGAAGATATATGTATTCACGGCGCAGATATTCTACGAGCTGAGGCCTGAGGGGCAGGTCATCGAGAGGGAGCTCTGGCGCTCCCGGCTGATCCAGCAAACGCTAGGCTTAAATAGAGGGGCGTAGTTGAAAACGTGTACGTGGAGCTGTTCGTCATCTCGGGGAAGAGCCAAGAGCTGGAGGAGTCCTTAAAGAAGGCGGTCGAGGAGATAAGGTCCAGGGTGGAGCGGAGGGACCGGGTCAGGCTCGCCACGGTCAAGATAAGGCAGGACGCCGCGGAGCAGGTCGTCAAGATGTTGGACCAGCCCGTGGAGAGGGTCCCGCCGCACTTCCGCTCGCTGGTCACAATACTGAAGAGGTACAACATAGCCGCCTTCCCCGCCGTGGTGATAGACGGCCAGAAGATATTGGAGGGGACGGAGGACGTCTCCAAGGCCCTGGAGGCCGTCTACAAGAAGGCCGGCGAGGAGTTCGGGGTCCAGCTGGGCCCGCAGGCGCCGCCTGCCCCTCAGCCGCCCCCCGCTCCCTCTGTTCCGACTCAGCCCGTACAGCCGGTGCCGCCGCCTCCGCCAGTCCAGCAGCCGCGTCCGGAGGTGAGGCCGCTGGCAGAGGCCCTCCAACAGGCTCAGCAACAACCCCCTCCACAGCCGCCTCCTCCGCCCCCTCAGCCGCCCCCCGCTCCCTCTGTTCCGACTCAGCCCGTACAGCCGGCGGCGCCGCCCCCCGCTCCGCAGGTGGCTCCCCAGCCCGTCCTGCCGCCTCCCCCCTCGCCGAGGCCCGCCCAGCTCAAGGTGTCCGTGCGCATCGCGCCGGGCCGTCCGGACGACTGCAGGGAGTGCGCCTACTATGGGGAGGCCACATCCCGCTGCTACCTCTTCGGCGTAGCTGTGCCCAGCCCCGCGAGACCTCCATGCAAGAATGTTGGAGGTTGAGCAGAAGTTCCGCGCCGATCTCGGCCGAGTTAGGGAGGAGCTTCTGAGGCTCGGCGCCTCTCCGGTGGAGGCCAAGGAGGAGGTCGACATATATTTCCAGCATCCCTGTAGGGATTTCGCCGAGACCGACGAGGCGCTTAGGGTGCGGCGCTCCGGCGGGGACGTCGAGGTGTCCTACAAGGGGCCGCGCATGCGGTCCTCCGCCAAGGCGAGGCTCGAGCTGACGGTGTCCGCAGATGGCGACGTGGAGGCGGTGCTCGAGGCCCTGGGGTTCAGGAAAGTCGCCGTAATAAAGAAGCGGCGCGAGTACTACTCCTACGGCTCCCTCACGATCTCCCTCGACGACGTCGAGGGGCTCGGCCAGTTCGTGGAGATAGAGGCCGTCGCCTCCTCCGAGGCGTCCCTCGGGGAGGCCGAGGCGGAGGTGTCCGCGCTTGCTGAGCGGCTGGGCCTGGCGGAGAGGGTCGACGCCACCTACCTCGAGCTGTACCTAAGTATTTTTAAGGGAGGGATATAGTGTGGAGTTCTCGGAGCTGGCCAAGGTATTGGCGTCGATAGAGTCGACGACCCAGAGGACGGCCATGGTCAAGCTTCTGGTGGGCCTGTTCAAAAGGCTGGAGCCCGCCGAGATAGACAAGGCGATATACATCATATTGGGCGACCTCAGGCCGCCTTGGGAGGGCTTGGAGCTGGGCCTCGGCGAGAAGCTCTGCATAAGGGCCCTTGCGCGCGCCTCCGGGGCCAAGGCCGACGATCTGGAGGAGCTGTACAAAAGGACGGGCGACATGGGGGAGACGGCGAGGCGGGCCCTCTCGCGGCGCCAGGCCCAGACGCTGCTCGCCTTCGCGGGGGGCAGGAGGGCGGGGCTGTCCGTGGCGCAGGTCTACGACACGCTTCTCAAGGTGGCCAAGGCGTCCGGCGAGGGCTCCCAAGACCTCAAGGTCTCTCTCCTCTCCTCGCTCTTCTCCCAGCTGTCGCCCGACGAGGCTAAATACGTCGCGCGCTTCGTGGTCGGCCGTCTGAGGCTCGGCGTGGCCGACATGACTCTCATAGACGCCCTGGCCGAGGCGTTCGACGTGCCCGAAGACGCCCTGGAGAGGGCCTACAACGTGAGGCCCGACCTCGGCCTCCTCGGCAAGCTGGTGGCCGAGAGGGGGGCGGCTGGGCTGGCCGAGGTGAGGATAACCCCCGGAGTCCCCGTCATGCCCATGTTGGCCCAGCGCCTCAACACGTCGCGGGAGATCTTGGCCAAGCTGGGAGGCGCCGCCATATGCGAGTATAAATACGACGGGGAGAGGGCCCAGATACACGTGTCGCCGGGCGGCGTGGCCATATACAGCAGGAGGCTCGAGAACATAACCCACGCCTATCCCGACGTGGTGGAGGCCGTGAGGAGATCCGTGTCGGCCGGGGAGGCGGTGCTCGAGGGGGAAATCGTCGCGGTGGATCCCGACACGGGCGACCTCCTGCCGTTCCAGGAGCTGATGCACCGCAAGAGGAAGCACGAGGTCGAGGAGGCTGTGAGGGAATACCCGGCGAAGCTCAATCTGTTCGACCTGCTCTATCTAGACGGGGAGGACCTCACCGACAAGCCCTTGATCTACAGGAGGCTCAGGCTTTCGGAGATCGTGAAGGAGGGGGAGGACGTGGCCATAGCCAAATGGGCCCTTTTCGACGACGAGGAGAAGGTCGACGTGTTTTTCCACGAGGCCATCTCCATGGGCATGGAGGGGCTCGTCTGCAAGAGCCCCGCCTCCATCTACGAGATGGGGGCCAGGGGCTGGAACTGGATAAAATACAAGAGGGATTACCGCAGCGAGATGAGCGACACGGCGGATCTCGCGGTCGTGGGCGCCTTCTACGGGAGAGGCAAGAGGGCCGGCCTCTACGGCGCCTTCCTCCTGGCGGCCTACGACCCCAAGACGGATATGTTCTATACGGTCTGCAAGGTGGGGAGCGGCTTCACGGACGCCGATCTGAAGAAGATGTACCAGATGCTCGAGCCCTACAAGATGGACCACAGACACCCGAGGGTATCGTCGCGGATGGAGCCCGACGTGTGGTTCACGCCCGGCGTGGTCCTCGAGATAATAGGGGCGGAGATCACGCTGTCGCCGTTGCACACCTGTTGTCTAGGCGCCGTGAGGCCCGACGTCGGCCTCGCCATACGTTTCCCCAGATTTACGGGCAGATATAGGACCGACAAATCGCCCGAGGAGGCCACGACCGTCGACGAGCTTCTGGAGATGTACAGAAGCCAGAAGAAGGTCAAGGTCGAGCAGAGCCCCGAGGCCGGGCCTTGATCAGCCCTTCAAGGCCCTCTCGAGGGTCCACCTGAACGCCCTTATGATGTCCCTGCGCCTGTTCTCATCGCCGTAGTTCTTCACGACCACGGCCTTGACGGCGCCGCCCTCCTCCTGCACCTCGTACTCCAGGGCCGCCTCCCTCTTGCCTTGCCTGACGGCGTCTTCATCCTCCTCCCTATACCTCTCGAGGAGCTTCTCCACGAAGAACCTCCTGAGCAGGCCCTCCAGCTTGACCGGGACCTTGGGCTTGAGGACGAGCTCGTCCTCGTATATCTCGGCTACGCCGAGCTCCTCCCCGTCCTTTGACTTGAGCGCCTGGACCTCCAGAGGCTTCCTGGCCGCCCCGCGCCTCTCCCTCTCCTCGGCCGCGGTCGTGAAGGACCTCTTGCCTATCGCCTCGTCCAGCGCGGCGAGCACCTTTCTGTAGAGCTCCAGCTCCTTCTCCATCTGGGCTATCTTCTCCTCTATGGCCTTCCTCAACTGGAGGAGGTCCTCGACCACAATAGATAATATAGGGGTAAAATAAATTGTGGCCTTGGTCGCGTCCATAGGGAATTTGAACTACGATATATATGTGAAGACGCCGGAGTTGCCGGGCTTGGACCAGTCGGTGGATGCCGTGGATATATACACGGGCGGGGGAGGCTCCGCCGCCAATTTCGCCGTGGCGATAGCCAGGATGAGGCACAGGGCTAGGTTCATAGGCTCCGTGGGCGACGACGTGATGGGCGACATAATACTGAGGGAGCTCGCCGCCGAGGGCGTCGATGTGTCTTTCGTCAAGAGGATAAAGGGGGTTAGGTCCGGCGTTGTTGTGGTGTTGGTCCAGCCAGACGGGGTGAAGCGTATGATAGCCTACAGGGGGGCGAACATGGGGCTCTCGCCGGACGACATAAACGAGGAGTCGCTCGGCGGGGTCGACCACGTCCATATAGCCAGCGGCCGCGTGGAGTTGATACTCAAGGCCAAGGAGGTCGCCAAGAGGCTCGGCAAGACGGTCTCGGTCGACGGAGGCACCGCGCTGGCGAGGAAGGGCCTCGAGATAGTATCCAAGGCCCTCTCGGGCGTCGACGTGGTGTTGATGAACCAAGTGGAGGCCAAGATGCTGGCCAGCTCAGCCGACCACAGAGCCGCCGTCGACGTGGTGGCCAGAAGCGTTAACGCCAGGGAGTTGGTGATAACTCTCGGCGATAGGGGCGCTATGGCTGTCAGCGACGGCGAGTTCATCTACGTCGATGCGTTCAAGCTGCAGCCCGTCGACACGACGGGAGCCGGCGACACCTTCGCCGCGGCCTACATAGCGGCTAGGCTGGCCGGCCTCTCGCTCTACGAGAGGCTCCTCTTCGCGAACGCCGCCGCGTCCCTCAAGGTCACGAGGCCCGGCGCGCGCTCATCGCCGAGGTTCGAGGAGGTCGCCGAATTCCTCGGGTCTCTGGGCTATAGGATCGCGGATTAAATTTTAATAGAGGGATAAGCTATATACTGTGTCCGGCGCGAGGGAACTGTGTCTGGGGCCTAGATGCGCCTTCGGCCCCAACGGCTCCTCCCTCTTCAGATGCGGCAAGAGGGCCTTGAGGCCCACAATAAGAGGCAACAAGATAGTGTTCTGGTGTACTTGGCTCAACGATGAGTGCATCGGCGCCAAGTGCCAATACGCCTACTGCGAGGCGCGCGCGTTGACTCCCGACGGGCTCTGCACCATAAAGGCCAAGGGCGCCGAGGAGAAACGGGCGGACATAGTGTTGGAGGCCAAGAAGATGGAGAACGAGGTCAAGAAGATCGAGCACCACCTCAAGAAGTACGGGCTGAAGGACTACCTTTGAAGGCCTTTCTCCTCGCCGCCGGGCTGGGCACCAGGCTGAGGCCGTTGACGTACTTCGCGCCGAAGCCCCTCGTCGTGCTCGGCGGCAGGACCATCATAGATTACGCGTTGGAGTGGCTGCGGGCGAACGACGTCGGGGAGATATACGTGGTGGGCCTCTACATGCAGGAGGTGCTTGCCTCGTACCTACGCGAGCACCATCCCGACGTTGTCTTTGTGCCGTCCAAGAAGTTGCTGGGGACCGCCGGGCAGCTCTACTATGCACGAGGTTACATGGACGACGGGCCCGCGCTGGTGGCGCCGAGCGACGTGGTCACCGACCTCGACGTGAAGGCCGCGGCCGACTTCCACGTGAGATCTTCCGTGGACCTCACGGTGGTTGGGCGGGAGGTCGAGACCGAGGTGAGGTTCGGCGTTCTCGACGTGGCGGAGGGGCGGCTGTCGGCGTGGAGGGAAAAGCCGAGGTTTAGACATGTGGTTTCAACCGGGATATACGTTGCTGAGGGGTCCGCGTTGCGCAGGCTCGAGGAGAGGCGTCTCGACTTCGACGAATTCGCGCGCTCCCTAATGCCCCGCGTGGCCGTCTACGTGTCGAGGGCGAAGTTCCTCGACGTGGGCACCCTCGGGGATCTCGACGAGGTCCGGAGGGCGCTGAGCGTAATAAATATATAACTCTATACAATAGGCGCCATGAGCGTTTGTCCTGCTCTTAGGAGAAGCGAGGGCGGCTTCGTCTGCAGCTACACGGGAAAGCCGGTGAACCCCTTCGACTGGTATTGCATAGGCAACTACGCCGAATGCCCCGTCTACGTCAGATATAAGGCCCAGCAGCCGCCGCAACAACAGACCCAACAACAACCCCAGCAGGAGCAAGCTCAAGTGGTCCAGCTGGCCCAGATAGCCGCGGTGGAGAGGACGGAGGCGGATTTCGATAGGGCCATAAAGCCCGTCGTCGATAACGTGGTGATGAAATACGACGAGCTGTTGAGGAAGCTCGATGAGGCTTGGCACAGCTACGAGTCCTCGGTGCTCAGCTACAAGAGGCAGTGGGAAGTCGAGAAGATGGTCCTGCGGAGATCCCTCGACCTGCTCAACTCGTCCATAGCTAACTACGAGAGGGCCCTGAAGGAGCTCGAGCTGAAGAGGGACCTCATGGCCGAGGATCAGTACAACAGATCCAGGCAGGAGGTCGAGGATAAGCTGAACGCGTTGAGGGCCCTCATGGAGGACGTGGAGAAGAGGTACAGCTCCATAGAGGAGGTCCTCGGCCAGCACTTCAAACGCGTGCTGTCCACCTCCACCAACGCCGAGGTGATCAACCTCCGGATCTCCCTCGGCAAGCTGGACGAGTTGCTGAAGGAGGGCAAGATATCCAGAGAGGCCTACGAGAGGCTTAAAAAGGAGTTGGAAGGAGTTCTGCCATGAGCGTCGACGTGGCCTACGTGGCAATAGGCGAATTGGACAAGCTCCTCGCGCAGTACGAGGAGAGGCTGAGAGGCGTGGAGGACACCTGGAAGGCGTTCGTCGAGTCGTCGCAGACGCTGAAGGGCTCCTGGGACGGCGACTTTATGCGGGCGGAGATCAGGCTGCAGCAGATAGAGGGGGTCGTCGCGGAGCTGACGAGGGAGCTCGAGGTCTTGGCGGCTAAACGCGAGCTGGGCCTCATATCGGAGGAGGATTACGCCAAGCTCGCCGAGGAGTCGAGAAGGAAGATAGCCGAGCTGGAGGAGAAGGCGAAATCTCTGAGGGACAGGTTGGACCAAATAGACATGAGGATTAGATACGCCTGGGCGCGCTCTCTGACCAAGGAGAGGCTGTCGAAGCTGGACCTCGTCGCCCTGGAGAAGAAGGTCGAAGACGCCTACTCTGCAGGCGCGATAGACCAAAACATCTACGCCAAGCTCAAGCTCGAGATAGAGGTCATGAAGGCCGTATGGGAGATGCTGAATATATTGGAGCCTACTCGCTGACCCCCTCCCCGATCTGAGAGAGGCTCCTGTCGCGATCGGTAAAGTTACCCGTCGGACTTCATGAGCGGCGATGTAGGGGCCCGGCTTCCGTGACATCGGCCGCTGAAAATCAATTGGCATATGTAAATTCATGCCCGCTACGTTGATTCAAAAGAAGGAAAGCCCCTGCGGATCGTGGGCGACCGTCCGGCGGGCTGAGGTTGCGTCAGATCGCTGGACGCGTTCTGGAAATCGACCCCGCGGCCAGACGAAGGCAATCTGGCGAGATCTGAAAGATGGAGAAGAGGCCTAGGGGGAAGGAGCTGGTGCCCAGGGGGCTCAGGGAGACGTGCTTATTCCATGGCCGATTGTGCATGCCGCGCGGACCTCCGCTGGATTGGCTTGGGTCAGCCCGCAACGGCCCGCCGTGCCGGCCCGGGCGAGGCCATGAATCCGCCGAGAGGTCCATACGGCCGAGCGAGGGCGCCTCCCCCACGGGGCTCCCGCCCAGGGGAAGGAGGTCAGTCGATAAAGACCGTAGAGCCGGAGTATCTAGCCTCTCTCAACGCCCGCCTCCTCTTGGCCATCTTGACGGCGGCCTCGACAGCCCTCCTCGCATATTCCTCGACCCTCTCGAGGGCCTGCATCCTGTTGGCCCCTGGCCCTATCACGCCGAGCGCCACCGGCTTGCCGCTGTCGACCGATATGTCTAGTATCTTGCGGGCTGCTTGATTGGCCACCAGCTCGTCGTGTCTGGTGGCGCCCTGTATCACCGCGCCGAGGACCGCCACGGCGTCCACGTCGTCTTTCCTCACGACGTCGGCCAGAAGGGCCGGCACGTCGAAGACTCCCGGCGCCTTGACCACATAGGTAACCTCGGCCCCTAGGAATCTGGCGTGGTCCAAGGCCTTCTGCAACATGAGTTGCGTCACGTCGTAGTTGAACTCGGCCACCACTATAGCCAGCTTCACCATGGGCGTTGACGAACGCCACTATTTTAATACAATTCGCCCGACTGCGGATGGGCGAAAATGCAAATCGGTAGGAGTCGGATAAAGCCGGCCACAGAAAAATATAAAAACTGGAGGTGGTATATGAATATGCCCGAGGGCGTAAAGAATAAAGTATATCAATTCCTTGCGCAGAATCCGGGCAAGGAGTTCACGGCCGAGGAGGTGGCGAAAGCCATAGGGGTCGACAGGGTGGCCGTCGTCAAGGCCCAGCTAACCAGACTGAAGAGGGAGGGCAAGGTCGAGGAGACGGTCGACCATAGATACAAAGCCAAACAATAAATAGGGGGCTCGTTTTTATTTTTACTGTGGAGATACCGCCGGAGGTCCTCAGTGCCTTAGGCAGAGTGAAGGAGGATATGGGGCGTATAGGCGAGTCCGTGCAGAATCCCTCCCTGAGGGCTGCGATAAGGCACTATATAGAGACGCCGGGCAAGATGATAAGGCCGCTCCTTCTGCTGCTTTTCACTTACGTGCTGGATCCCGAGAGGCTGGAGGACGAGAGGATAATCAACGCCGCTGCCCTCCTCGAGGTGCTCCACATAGTGTCCCTCCTCCAAGACGACGTGGCCGACAGACACGACGTGAGGAGGGGCGTCAAGACGCCCCGCGCTCTGTACGGCGATGGGATGGCCATAGTGGCCAGCGACTGGCTGATAGCCGAGGCCATAGAGAGGGCTGTCTCCATAAGCGCCGATGCGGTGAAATATCTGGCTGGGGTAGCCAAAAGGCTCGCCGAGGGGCAGGCCCTGGATGTGGAGGGGCTGAGGAGGGAGGCGGCGGAGCTTAAAACGGCGCCGTTGATAGAGGCCGCCTTCGTGATGCCCACCATGATATTGAGGAGGAGGGATCTCCTGAGACCCGCCGCGGCGCTCGGGAGACTTCTCGGCGTACTCTACCAATACTCGGACGACATGGCCGACGAGGGAGCCGAAAGGGAGATGACGCCGTTGATCGAAGAGATCAGAAGCTCTGTCAAATCGCTGAGGAAGCTCCTCGGAGACAAGATCATCCCCCTAGAGAGGTTCGTGGAGCTAGTGCTGAAGAGAGCCGTCGACGGGACGCTCACCACGGCAAAGCTCTAGCATCGAGTAGGTCGGGGGTCTCGCGGCCGGGCTAAGGCTGGACGCCGCGGAGCGCCGCCGGATCTCGCCTCGATTCAGCCAGAGCGATCCAACCTCAGCCCTATGACTCCTGAAAACCGGCAGAGGACGGCGGGACGCCTCAGGGCGTTTGAGGCATACCCAAACGGCGACCGTCGTGGGCTCAGGGTGAGGCAGACCGAGACAACGGGCCCAATGCCGCCCGCGGCGCGGCCATCAAGGCGGTCCTTAGGAGATCCGCCTATGGTCAACCCGACGATAGCCGGAAAGAGCTCGGTGGACGGGCCCGGCGGGATTTGAACCCGCGACATCCGCCGGCTACGCCGACTACGGCTCCGCAGGCCGCCGCGCTGATCCAGGCTGCGCTACGGGCCCTCTTTACGTATATCTCCCGCGTTTTTAAGGCTTTTGCCCATAGCGACGCAAGCTGGGTAGAAGGCTTCTCCCTCTTCCTATCGTCGAGCGGTCCGCTGGATGGTCTCAGTATGTGGGCTACGTCGGCGGCGTGCTCAACGCAACGCCTAAGTAGCGCCTAAGGCATCTGACATGGCCCATCCCCCCTGCCTTGAGGCTCATCTGTCGGTTGGAGTAAAGCTTTAAAAATATAGGAAATAAACGTAAAGGGGGCCGTAGTCTAGCCTGGTAGGACGCACGGCTCGGTGCGGCCGAACCCAGCCGCGGGCATGCCCGTGTGATCCCGGGAGGGAGATCCCCGGGAATTCAAATCCCGGCGGCCCCATCCATGTCCTTTTTCTTCTGCTATTAACGCCAAATGGTAGTCTATATAGGCTGTCTTATTAGGCGAGTTTTTGTCTGCTGCGGCTACGCCACGTAATAGAGGCCGGAGCTTTCGGCTTTAGCTAATGGGGATCTTTCTTTCCATATTTATCTGGGATCATGAATGCTCCCGTCTGGAAGCCGGAATAAAGCTTTTTAATGGAGCTTTCGCCCTAAGGCATTGGGGCCGTAGTCTAGCTTGGTAGGATGCCGGCCTGGGGCCGAGCCCCGTCGTCAGAGCGCCGGTGAGCCCGGGTTCGGGGAAAACCCGCCTAAAAATCCCGGCGGCCCCATCCACCGAACTCTTCCGGCTGTCGTCGGCGCGGTCCGACCGGACGTTGGTCGATTCCGCATGTCGGCCGCCGTTGGCTCCGTGGCTCCACATGTCAGCTAAGCTCGACATGTCGACTCAATATCGGCTAACGCACAGCGATCTCCGCCAGCCTCAAGAGGTCCAGCTTGTATTTACCATATAGAACCATCTTTCGCTCGGCCCCATCTCCTAACCACGCGGTGAGCAGAGGTGTCCATTCCCCGTGCTTGAAGTGGCTCGCGACGAGATCTATGGCCTCCGCCTTGCTCCGCCTCTGCCTCCAGCCCCTCGCCTTGATACGTATCTGCGCGCTCGCTCCTTCGCGCGTCAAGATAACCGAATCGACGTACGCGTAGAGCTCTCCATATCTCAGTGCCGCCCAGGCGAGTACCTGCCAAGGCTGTGCAGCGTCCACGCAAGGTCGGTTGCCGTCATTGCCCTCATCGCTTGCCCTCCAGCCCAGCTGGGTCGCCGGACATATCGGCATTTGTCCCAGTGTAGGGACCTCCGGACCTGCATCGCCCTATGCCGGCAAAACATTAATAAGCCGGCTATCCTAAGCCGTATAGGCCCCGGTAGCTCAGCCCGGTCGGAGCGCCCAGGGGCTAAGCCCCGCGTAGGGGTGGACGTCGCGCCATCGCCGACGTCCGCGGCGAACCTCGTAAGCGGGAGGTCCCGGGTTCAGGGGAACCCCGCCCAAGAATCCCGGCCGGGGCTCCATGGACTCTTCCAGCTGTCGCTCGTTGGGCTTGCTGGGCATTCTCGCTGTCTGCTGTTGGGGCAATCCATATATATTGGCGGTGCGGCCCGCCCATATGCTGAAGGTCGCGGTTGTCGGAGTGGGCGGCTGGGGCAAGAACCACGTGAGGGTCTTCAAGTTGCTTTCGGCTGAGGGCCTCGTGGACGAGCTCTACGCTGTCGACATAGATGAGGGGAGGCTTAAATGGGCGGAGAAGGTCTACGGGGCAAGGCCGCTGCGGTCTATAGACGAGGCCGTGAGAGCCGACGTGGACGCCGCCGTGGTCGCCACTCCGACCAAGATGCATAGGGACCACGCGTCTGCTCTTCTCGATGCCGGCATATCTATTTTGGTGGAGAAGCCGTTCACCGAGAACTATGTACAAGCCGTCGAGCTTCTCGACAAGGCGCGGGGAGTCGTGGTGACGACGGGCTACGTCCTCCGGTTCCACCCTGCGGTGAGGTATCTGAGGGATAGGCTCGGCGATCTGGGCCGCGTGGTCTCCATCTACGGGAGGCGCACATCGCCGAGGCCTCAGCGGCCTGGAGACGTCGGCGTTGTGAAGGACTTGACTATACACGACTTCGACCTGGCTCTCTACGCAGTCGGCAGCAAGGCCTCCTCCGCCTCTGCCTACGGCCTTGTGGAGGACGGGCAGGCGGTCCACGCCCAGATATTCACCAGAGGCGATAGATTCTCGTCGTTTTACGAATCGAGCTGGACTCCCTCGTACAAGTTCAGGCGGTTCGAGGTGGTGGGCACCGAGGGGATGGCCGCCGTGGATTTCTCCACAGACGCCCTCGTGTTCTTTAAGCATGAGGGGACGTGGAGCCCGAGGCTGTCGGGAGAGGAGCCCTTGTTGGCTCAGGATAGGGAGTTTCTGAAGGCGGTGGCGGGCCGCGGCGGCTACGTGGTGCCGGCTGAGGATATAGTCTACACCTTGAAGCTCTGCGACGCTGCAGAAATCTCCATAAAGAAGGGTCGCGAAGTATACTTAGACGAGCTCGATAATCTTGTCTAGAGCTCTAATTAACATCTGAGCGAGACTTGCTATGCTAGGCGAGGAACTTCCTCTGGAGAGGTTGCAGTTCGGTTCCCGCGAGCTGGGTCTCGCCATGTCGCACGTACTGGCTGGAAGGCTCGTCTACGTGTCGGGGGGCCGGGGCAAGACCCCTCTGCTCAGAGCTCTCTCGCTCTCGCTGTACAAGGCGGGCTTCAGCCCCCTCTACGTGAAGCTGGAATGGGTGCGGTACGGCTGGGGAGCCTCCGAGTACATCGAGGGCTACTACGAGCACCACCTCAAGCTGACGGGATTTCCGGCGTTTAGAGACTACGACGTGGTCTTGATGGACGACGGGGAGCTCCTCGCGTATTATCCCAACATATACGCCAATTTGCTGCGCGACGTGGGAGGCAAGGTGAGGGCGGTGGCCGCCCGCGCCGACTCGCTGGACGCCCTGGAGCGCACGTTGGGAAGCGGCGTCGTCATAAGCCTGGGGGAGGGCTCGGGGGAACGGCTGAAATTGCCCCTAGGCCTTACGTCTATAGGGCGTAAAGTCGAAATAGAGATCATCTGAGCTACACAAACGCGGCGTATCTGATCAACGCCGGCAGAGGGCTCCTTCTGACTATGATGACGTCCTTGTAGCTCTGTCTATCGAATATGGCCATCCTCACGAGGTCCCTCACTCCATTTACGTGTATATTGACTATATGGCCATTCTCCACCTCCTCAACGTTGCCGTCTATCTGGTTCGACGCGAGGTCCGGGAGGAGCACCTTTTTGGGCTCCTTGAACATGTCCGCATCTAGGCGGATGGCCCACATCTTCTCCACGACGACCCTTCCGTACTTCATGTCCGATATCATGTTCTCGAGCTTCTTGGCATCGTAGTCCAAGACCGTCGAGAGGTAGAGCACCTCGTTCCTGGCGAAGAACTTGTGGGCGGGGACCTCGAAGGATACTATCTCCTTGCCTTCAACCAGCTCCCTAAACATACGGCTCATCCTTATGTATTCGATGGGCAGCGTCGACACGACGGATCTTTCGAGGCCGTTTTAAAAAGCTCACGTAGCGAGGGGGGACAACAGGCCCACGGCAAGGCCTATGGCGGCCGCCGCGCTCAACATGATCAGCCACTCGCCGAGCTCGGCCGGCGATCTGGCCAGGCCCACCGATGCCGCCAGGACCACAGCGCCGAGGGCGTACAGCCCGAACGCTGCCTTGATCGACGCAGGTATCAACACGGAGGACGCGCCGGCGAGGGACCAGAGGAACATGAGCATCGCCGAGCGTAGCGACCGCGTAAGGGCGCGTCTATGGACCAAGGACCTCAATATCCTGCCTGTAGATCTCAACGAAATCCTATACTCCATATCCCTCAACGAGGCCCTCTGGTGCGAATACTCGGCCACGAAGCTCGTCAAGCCGTCGACGGTCGCCACCACGACCGCTATAGCTACGGCCTCTCTGAGACCTATGGGGTGGCCGCTTATGAGGGCGCCTGACGTCAGCCCCACCGCTGTGATAATCCCGTCGAGGAGACCCAAGACGGCGTATCTCATCTACCGTTCTCTCCAGTCATGTGGGGGATGTAATCCCCCACCACAACCTCGTCCAGGGAGTGCACAACGCCGCCGACCTTCTCTATGGCGTTCTGGATCTCCCCCACGTCGACGCCATCCCCCTCGACCACTATCATCAAGCCCAGCACATCGACATCGACGTCGTCTACAGTGACTCTGACCGCCTTGACGCCGCGCGCCTTATATAGAGACCTGGCCACGTCAACTATCGAGATGTACTTGGAAGGTATGGCGGCGTCGATGACCACGCGCCTGACCGGCAAATCCACAGCTCTATTCGGTCTTTTTATTTAAACGTTTTTTCTCTCTCCACGTGGCTGGATATGTGCCGGGTCTCATGAGGACTCTGTCCGTCCTGGCCACGAGCCCCCTCTCCATGTTTTTGAGCTCGTCGCTCGAGACCAGGGCCTTGCCGACGCCGACCAGCTCGCCCTTGAGGGTGAAATAGGCCACCAGATCGCCTCTACTGAACGGCGTCTCGAACTTGACGACCCCAGGCGCCGCCAGGGGGGCTCCGTGGCATATGGCGTCGACGGCCCCGTCCTTGATCCAGATCTTCGCTATTCCTCTAGCTATCTCCTCGATGGGCTTAAGGACCTGCCTCACCGCGGTGTCGTCGCCGTAGTTCCTCAAGATATATACTGCGTCGGCCACGTCTTGCAGAGTCACGGCCTCCCTCTCGTGGAAGCACGCGACGGCGACTCTCCTGAGCTCCCTCATGTTTGCGCTGACGCCGAGCACCTCGCCTATATCGTGTATCAACTTCCTGGCGTACGTGCCGGCCTCCACGTGCATCTTCAACACGGCGTATCTCCCGTCGAGCTCCAACAGCTCCAACGAGTAGACCCTCCTGGTGCGCAGCTGCCTCTTGACGGCGGATCTCAGAGGCGGCCTTTGATATATCTCGCCGGTGAAGCGGCTCAAGACGGACTTAAGCCTCTCCTCGTCGACATCGCCGTGGAATTTAGCCACAGCTACATAGACCTTGTCGGCTCTGGAAAGCGCCATCAAGACCTTGGTGCCCTCAGCCACCGCTACAGGCAGTACGCCCGACACGTTCGGGTCCAGCGTGCCCGAATGGCCCGCGACCTCTACGCCCAAGATCCTTTTGAGCCAGGCAACTGCTTCGTGGCTGGAGGGGCCTCTCGGCTTGTCTAAAATCACCAGAGAATACCTTACGTGCTCCTCGGCCGATCTATCTACGGGGCTTTTCCCCCACTGGGGGTCGGTCCGCTCGTCAGGAGCCTTTACATAGATCTCTCTAGAGCAAAGAGACACATCAAAGCTCCGATACGACGCCCTCGAACCTGGGCTTGACTTGCTCCCTCATATATTGAGCCAGGCCGGCGGCCTCGACCGCCTTAAGCACCTCCTCATCGCCTGCCCCGCGCTTTATATCCAGCCTTTTGTCCGTGGGCTCTATGTGGTTCACATTGACGCGCCTCCTCTTGACGCCCGTAAGGCTCTTGGGGCCAGTTATAACGACATAGTTGTCGTCTACTATATCCACGACCACAGCCTTTCTGCCGGCCTCTCTACCTAAGACCTTGACCACAACCCTCCCAATTTCGATTACCTTAGGCATGTGAGATCTCCCCATAGGACCCATTTTTAAGTTTACAGACGGGGACCTCTTCTGAATGGCAAGATATAGAGCCGCCGGAAGCCGGCCCTAGGGATGCCCCTACGGCACGGGTTAGGGGTCTAGAATATGTACTACGCTCCTAAGAGGCGGAGGAAAAAGGAAAACACATTTAAATATATAGACGTTAAATATATAGGACGCCTATTTCTTCTGCTGTTTCTGCTCTTTCTTCTCCTCTTTCTTCTTCGACATGGCAGAGCGTGTTTTTCTTATATTTAAAGTTTTCTCTAAATATTTAGAAAGATGGTTTTCTGTAAGTAGCGAGAGATCACAAATCTTAAAATTTGGTTATCATACTTTAAGAAGTTAAAGTAACTATGGCATATGCAAATAAGACCTTGATATTAACTAATTTACTTATATATATATTCTATTTATTAAAGATCTATAATCCATTGTCGTGGTGTTGTATCTCTGCCTATTCTTCTGCCTATAAGACAAGAGGAGTTTGGAAATTGATATCCGGTTTTCGGGAGTTAGTATTTAAACACAGCCGCCGGCCTCCGAGTGCCCTTCGAATGCCCTATAGGTTGTCCGGCGGATTGTTGCTACTTCAGCGACGAGGGGCAGACGCCTACGGTTTTTCGCGACGAGATGCTGAGGCTAGAGGAGGAGGCCTCGCGGAGGGGCTTAAGCCTCTCGTTTAAGGAGCTCGGCGAGTTTAACGGAGTGAAGATATATAGATGGATTATAAAGGGCTGGTGTCCGTTTTTCGATAGAAGCTCTAGGAGATGTGTTATTCACGATAGAAAGCCTTTAGCATGTAAGATGTTTCCATTGGTATTAGATCTAAATACAGGCAATATATATCTTTCGGAGAATTGCATATGGGTTAGGCAGAACGGACCCAAGCCTCTGGACGACTTTCCCAATGAGAAAGGCGCTCTAATGAGAGTAGTCCGCCGTCTGAGGTTGGCTCGGCCATGATAGAGTTCGTGGTTAAGGGCGAGGAATTCGGCGATTTAGCGGCGTTGGGCATCTCGTACGGGCTCTCGATAACCTTCAGGAGGGTTCTCGCTGTCGGCGACTTCGAACGGGAATGGATCTACGCCGTGATGGAGACCGGAGTCTGGGGGGCGATGCTCTTGTCGCCCTGCCCCGACGGATTGCCTTGCTTTCGAGATCCCGAGAGGGCCGTGGAGTTCTCGGAGTCTAGGCAGACGCCTGTGGGATACAGCGGCGAGGAGCCCGCGGCGGTGCCCTACAGGATCTCCACATTTAACAAGAACTATCTAAAGCCCAGGCGCTGGATCCGTTGTAGGGACATCTCCAGCGACAAGTCGTACCTCCCGTTGTTCGCCTGTATATACAACCTCCTGAAGCTACGCGACGACGTGCCCATAGTCGTCTCCGACGTGTGTCTGGGCTTCAACGAGGCCGAGAGGCCGGACTTCCAAGCGCTTCCGACCTATATACAGCCGCGGGCTCTGGCCGACGTCGTCGATGTATCCGTACAGCCAATACCGGCATCCGCAATAGCGAGGGGGATTCTGCTGGGCGGCTACAAGGCCGGTCCTGTCGTGGCCATATCTAAGGTCGCCGACCATGCGGCGGCCGAGCTGGGAGGCTATCTGGTCGACCTCAACGCGCCGGGCGATCCCTGCGAGCTGTTCGCCAGAGGTACCGTGGGGTACTCCCCATCTCTATTCTCTGGCCGGTATCTGGTGGACCCAGATCTCTGCGATAGATGCAGCGACTGTTTCATCACCAACTGCGATGCCCTGAAGCAAGGCGAGCGCGGCGTGCCCGAGCTGTTGAGCTCATGCGTAGGTTGTGGCGCATGTGCCTTGATGTGCACCAGGGGGGCCATATGGAGGGAGGGAGATCTCTTCAAGGTTTTCTTGAGATGAGCTGGCTGCAGAAAAACTTCAGGGTTATAGGGGTGGCCGAAAGCTTTAGGCTGGAGGAGGGCCGCTCGATCTACGCCGGCGTTTTGGCGCGTAGAGACGGCTATATAGAGGCTGTGGCTTACGGCAGCGCCACCCTGGGAGGCGTCGACGGGACCGACGCGGCTCTGGCCGTCGTGAGCAGGCTTAGGAGGCCGGACGTACATATGGTCATGTTGGATGGATGTATAGTCTCCTTCTATAACTGGATCGACGGAGAGGTCATATGGACCAGCACGGGCCTGCCCACCGCCTGCTACGTATTCGAGAGGCCCGAGGGCGACATCGAGGCGGCCGTGAAGAAGCTCTTTCCGGACTGGCCCTCCAGATTGGCGCACATATCAAGGCTCGGCCCCCCCACAGAGTTCGTCTATCCCGATGGGGGAAGGCTCTATGTAAGGTCGTGGGGTCTTCCCCCCGGCGATGCCTACCGCGCGGCCTTGTTGACGAGGAGGTACGGCAGGAGGCCGGAACCTCTGAGGATAGCCAGACTGTTGGCCCATGCGATGAGAGAAACGTTAAGAAGGAAGGAGATTACCGCCGATCAGTAGAACAGCTATTTCATGGAAAATATTATTAAAGCTTTCGCTTTTATGTACTTCGGTGATAATAGTGTATTAAATTGTTAAAGAAAAAACCGTATTTACTCTTTTTATATAATATCTATCTTACATGGTATATAATATCCAGCATTCTATTTTGCACGAAAAGCTTATAAATATCTATTTTTGTAACGCCATGCCGCAGAAGCTGAAGTTCTACGACATCAAGGCTAAGCAGGCGTTCGAGACAGACAAGTACGAGACCGTGGAGAAGAACACCGCCCGCGGCCCCATGATATTCGCGGTGGCCACCTCACCCTACACGGGCATCAAGGTCTGGAGGCTAATAGGCAAGAAGAAATAAGGAAAGACAAAACCCCCAATTTTTCCGCCCTTCCTTTAAAGGTTTAAATACAGCTACGATCTTCACCCTATGTCTTCGCCGACTATATTCGGCGAGCAGTTGCCTAAGGGGGCTAAGGTGGAGTACGTCGGAGATGTGCCCATAGTGGAGGAGTGTCCTCGCGACATAAGGACCTATGATGAGAACCAGATCCTGCTCTTCGGCAAATGGACGTACGACGGCGTTGTGGTGAGGGATCCGGGCCTAAGGAGGTATATCTGCCTAAAACCGGTGTATCTGCCGCATACAGAGGGCCGATTCCAGAACAGGCGTTTTGGGAAGACCCAGATCCCCATAGTGGAGAGGCTCATAAACCTCATGATGAGACCTGGGCGCAATGCCGGCAAGAAGCACAAGGCGTATAATATAGTCAAGAGGGCTTTCGAAATAATCCACTACAAGACCGGCAGAAACCCGCTCCAAGTCTATATAGATGCCATCATAAACGCGGCTCCGCGCGAAGAGATCACGCGTATAATAATGGGCGGGATCGCCTACTCGGTCTCGGTCGACGTCTCGCCGCAACGTAGGCTGGATTTGGCCATACACTGGATGGCCGAGGGCTCTCGCGCCTGCTCGTTCAAAAACGTCAGGCCTATAGAGGAGTGTCTAGCCGACGAGATAATAGCGGCCGCCTCGAACGACCCCAGAAGCTTCGCGATTAGGCGGAAGGACGAGCTGGAGCGCCTCGCGGCGGCGTCTAGATAATACCGCACGCCGGGGGTCTCGATTTATTAACACCCCAATAAAATTACATGGCCGTAGGCGAGCTCTTCTGGTTCGAGAAGTATAGGCCTCGCTCCTTTGAGGAGGTGGTCGACCTGGAGGAGGTCAAGGCCAGGCTTAGGGAGTTCGCCAGGGCCGGCAACATGCCGCACCTCATCTTCTACGGCCCCCCGGGCACGGGCAAGACGACGATGGCGCTCGTGCTGGCGAGGGAGCTGTACGGCGCAGCCTGGCGCGAGAACACGCTGGAGCTCAACGCCTCGGACGAGAGGGGCATAAACGTGATCAGGGAGAGGGTGAAGGAGTTCGCCAGGACGGCCCCGGCCGGAAAGGCGCCGTTCAAGCTGGTCGTCCTCGACGAGGCCGACAACATGACCTCGGACGCCCAGCAGGCCCTGAGGAGGATAATGGAGATGTACGCAAACACCACAAGGTTCATACTGCTGGCAAACTACGTGTCGAGAATAATAGATCCGATCATCTCTAGGTGCGCCGTATTCAGGTTCCCTCCGATGCCTAAGGAGTTGATGGCTAGCAGGCTCATGTATATAGCCAAGCAGGAGGGGATAACGCTCACAGAGGACGGCGTGGACGCCATATACGAGATATCGCAGG
>NZ_LCWM02000002.1:0-73592 GCF_002077075.2 Thermoproteus sp. CP80
TGAGCCGTCCGGCCCTGATGGCGGGCGCCAGAGCGCCCAGCATGTTGACTGTGACGACGAGCGCGGCGGTCGCCAGCCCTATATTCCAGGGCACGCTCAGAGAGGGGCTCGCTCGAGAGAAGGCGCCGCGGGGGGCGGCCGTCTGCGGGAAGAAGCTTATCGGGATGAAGCTCAGCAGTATCAGCGCCACGACGCCCGCCGCTATGCCTATAGCCGCTATTATTAGGGCCTCGTAGAGCATCATGGCGGTTATCTGCCTTCTCTTGAAGCCAACGGCCCTCAGTATGCCGAACTCCTTGGTTCTCTGCAGCACCGATATCGTCATCGTGTCGTAGAGCCAAAGCGCCGTTATGACGGTAGAGACGCCCGACACTATGCCCAGGAACAGCTCCAGCCCTGTGAAGAACTGGTTGACCGTCTGAACTAGGGACTGGAGGTTGAGTACCTCGGCGTTGGGGTACACCGCCTTGAGCAGATTCTGCACCTCGTCGAGGTATTGGGCGCTCTTCAGCGACACGACGATCACTCGGTATGTCGAATCTCCCGTGATGGCCCGGAACTGGGACTCGTCTAGGATCACGGAGGTGGTCGTGTCGATGGGGCCTGGATGCTGGGCGGACAGTATGCCGGATATCGCCAAGGTGTAGGATCTCCCGCGGTAGTTCAACGGCAACGGGTCTCCCACGTTGAGCAGCTGGGCTCCGGTGTTTTCATCGAAGGCGACGAAATAGCCGACCAGGGCCAGGCCGCCTCCGACGTTGTTGGACCCGTCGTACACGGCCGACTCCGGCACGATGACCCCTATGCCGTCGCTCGGTATGCCGTAGAGCGTGACCCCTTCGACGACGCCGCTGGGGAGCCTGACCGACGCTATAGCTGATGAGATGGGCACCACGGCGGTGGCGTACGGGGCCACGTAGGTCTTCACCAGCGCGACGTCGGCGTCGGTGAAGCTCCCCAGGACGAACACGTTGTTGACGCCCAGCCCCTCGAAGAGGTTCAACGCGGAGGATCTGAAGGCGTTGCCCAGGGCCAGGGCTTCGGTGAGCGCCACGAAGGCTATAAACACGCCGACGATCGCGCCGATGGTTCTGCCCTTCCTCTCCCTCAAGGAGCCCCAGGCCAGCCTCGCCTCGACCAGCACGAGGCCGGTTGCGGCCCACCTTAAATTCTTTGCTCACAACGAGGATACGACGTCGCGGGCCCAGATATGGTAGAGGCCCTTCAGGTGCACGAGCGGCGTGCCGGTGACCATCCTGTAGGTCAGCCACCTCTTGAAGGAGTCGGCGTCGGTCTGGGAGCTCCACTCGTCGGGAGATATGTCGATATACCCCCTGCTGATCTCCGACGCTATGGCCTGCGCCACGATCGAGGCCTGCCAGAGGGATCCCCAGCCGATGGGCGGAAGGCCCAGCTTCAGCAGGGCCGAGTCGCCTATTAGGTACACGCGGTCGTACTGCGTCTCCAAGGTCTCCGGCCTTAAGTCGAGGCCTGCGGCGAGGGGGTGGGGCCTGACCGCCGGCACGGAGATGTGCAGCTCGTCGACGGCCTTATGGGACGGCGGGTCGTCGGTCACCTCGACGCCCGCCTCCTTGGCCTTGGCCTTCCAGGGCTCCAGCAGGAATTGATAGTCGTCGGAGACGTAGACCAGGTGGATCGACACCTCCTTGTCGGGGAATCTGGTCTTTACGGCGTAGGCCATCTCCTGGAACCCTATCACCGGCGTGAACTCGCTCACCACGAACCGCACCGCCTTGGCCTTCTTCATGAGCCCGTACAGCTTCTCGGAGCCCTCGACGCTCCAGTACTCAGCCGTCCCCAGCTTGTAGGAGCCGGGAGCCAGCACCACGTAGTCGCCGCACGCCGACTGCGAGCTGGACAGCCTGACGCACCCCCCGTCCAGAGCCACCGCGTGGTCCCAGACGTGCTTAACCCTCCTCATCTGCGTCAAGGGAAATATCAAGTCCTTGAAGTCCACCAGGCCGCCGTACGCCATAGGTATGCCTATGACGAATTCGTGCACTGGCTTGGGCTCCACGAGCAGCACCTCGGCCTCAGTCGCCTGGAGGAGCCTATACGCGAAGTAGATCCCGGCTATCCCTCCGCCCACCACGACAACCCTCCGCATTCAATGTTAAGACCCTAGAGGATATAAAACTTGTGTAGGGAAAGGCTCAAATAGCGCCTCCATCTCCCGACACATGGAGGCTCTGGTCACCCGCGTGGGCGAGAAGGAGAATCCCTACCTGGTGGAGTTCTACGACGTGAACTGCCCGTTCTGCGCCAGGGCCGCTCTGGATGTCTGGGGCGACCTCATGTCCTCCGGGGCCTACTTCGAGCTGGTGTATCTGCCGGTCCACTACGCCATCTGGAAGGACGCCGGCTCTCCGAGGACCGCCGAGGGGTCCTATCTGGCGAACCTCTCCGCGTTCTGCGTGGACGACCCCGTCCAGCGGGTTAAATACATCCTGGAGCTGTTCAAGATAACAGCCTCGGTCCGAAACGAGCCCAAGGCCATAGAGGAGCAGCTGGAGTACGCCGGAGGCAGATTCGGCGAGTTGAGAAGCTGCGTGAGGGAGAAGGTCGGACGCCTCGCAGACGACCCGGAGCTGGCCTACGAGCTCGCCCACGAGTACGCCCTCTCCATAGACGCAGTGGTGACCGGCGTCCCCACCGCCGCCGTGGTGGACCGCGGCAGGGCCGTGGAGGTGAGGGACGGCTTGGGCGAAGTGGAGGAGCTAATCAAGAAGTATCTCTCCGGCAGGAGGCGAGCGCCTTCCTGAGCCTCTCGGCGGCGTCCTCCGGCGCGGCGTCCAGAGCGTATGCCCCCGCCCGCCTCGCCGTTGCGCGTCCCGCATTTTTATACGCGGATGAAATGTCATGGAGGCCATGGGCTTCGGCCTTGCCAGGGAGATCCTCAAATACGCCGAGGAGGAGCTCGGAAAGGCCTTGAGGCTCAACGACGCCTTTCTGTACAGAAACGCCGCCGATAAGGCCTTCCTAGCCCTCGTGGTGGCGGTCAACGCCTACATAGGCGTCGTCGAGGGCGTCGAGCCGGTCAGCCACGGCGAGAGGAGGAAGATCTTGAGGAAGATCGGCAGGGAGGATCTGAGGGCCCTCTACAGCGACCTCATGAAGACCCTACACGAGGAGGCCTTCTACCAAGGCGTCTACCAGCCGGACGAAGTGGAGTACGCCGTGAGGAAAGTCGAAGAGGTCGTGGCGCAGCTCGAGGAGGAGGCCAAGAGGAAAGCCGCCGGACAGCGCTAGGCTCGCCCGCCGCGTCGTGGATGCGAAGGCCGTCTGACGGACGCCCCCCGCCAGCTGAGCGGTCACGTCGATGGACTCCTGCGCCATCCGCCAACGCGCGCCGCCGTACTCCGGGGCTCGGCGGCATCTTAACGCGGGGGGCAGTAGCCGTAGACCCGCTCTGGCTGGCGTATGCGGCGACTGCTTTTATCCCTCAAGACGCGGGGATCTTCTGCGGTATAGGCGGAGCGACTCGTATCGGCCCCATGTCGAGAGGCCCTCGCCGACTCGGGCTCGGCTGAACGCATAGCCGAGGGGGATATGGCGACATACGTGATTCCTTCGATCGACTATAGCCGTCTGTCCGTACCGAGCCGCTCCATAGGGAGGTCCTTGAAGGGGCCGAGGGATGTCTGCGACGTGTTGGCTGGTCGCCGTCAAAGACGGCGGCCGTCTGCGTCGGTGGCCGGCGCCATCGGCGGCTCGGCTAGAGCGGCGCCTCGGCCACAGCGCCGCGCCTCCAGGGCCTGTCTATGACGAGCCTCGCCTTGTAGTTGCCGAGGCCCAGGCCCCATATCTGGCCCTGCTCTATGCCTATCTTTCTAGCCGCCGAGGGACTGACGGCGCCCCTGAGCACGTAGACGCCGGGTCTGCCGGCCACGGGGACGGCCCCTGTGGACAGCCCGCCTCTGCTCTCGGCCAATCTGGTCTTGAGCTTCTTCGGGCCCAGATCGGCGGCCATCTCCACGCGGGCCGACCTGGCCCTCACGGGCCGGAACTCGAGCGCGGCCTCGACCGCGCCGCCTCTCACCCGCACCTCCGCCTTGGCGTAGTCTCCCTCCTCAGTATGGAGGCTGAGCTCCGCCGGCCCTCTGTCGCGGACCAGGCTGGGCGTTACGGCGGCGATGTGGTAGCCCGGGCAACAGCCGTCCCGTATCTCGTAGGCCGGAAGCCAGAGGAGGAGCCAGTCGTGCCCCGCGGCGGCGAGATACCCCGAGGCGTGGCCCCAGTCGAACGCCTCGAACATCCGCGCGTCGCCGCTAGGCTCGAATCGGTAGTCTTGTCTGCTGTATTCCCCAGCCAAGTCGAAGTAGGAGTACACGTAGCCAGGCGCGGCGAGGAGAGGCCTCCTCAGCACCCCGTCGCATCCAACCGAGTCGAGCAACGCCGTCAACCGCCTCCTGTCTCTGTCGTAGAGCAGGGCGCTGGCCGCCGCGGCTGCCGCGACCGCGGCGAAGCCGGCCGGGATAGACAGCGCGGAGATCATCAGACCGACGATGGCCGAGACCGGCAGTATGGACGCCGGCAGGCTGGCGGGGTGGGTCAGCAGCTTGATGCACGTCGCGCCTCCTGCCTCCGACACGCCGTTGCCATCGGCGCCAGGGGCATCGGCCTGGAGGGCCTCCATAAAGGGCCCGAGCCCGGCCAGGCGCGGCCGACCTGCGGCAGAGGCGGCGCGCCCCTCGGCGTCTAGACGAGGCCGGGATGCATAACGCCGATCCGTCCGCGCCGAAGCGTCGGACGTAGGCTCGCCGGTCCCGACTCTACGATGCGGGCTGGACAGCGCGATGGGGCCCGCGATGTCCAGGCGACCCGGCCTCACGGACGCTCCGATCCGGCTGTTTAAGACATTGACGCCAGCGGCAGAGAACCGCTGGGCCTTGCGATTGCTCCTCTTCATCAGATCTGACTTCCTCAACACGGAGGTCTTCCCAACTCTCCTCACGCCGAGGCGCGGAATTAACGGCGGCATCCCCTCACATAGCGGCCTACCGCCTCCAGCCCGGCGGATCCATCGAACAGCTCGGCCCACCTCTCCCTAAGCCTCGGGTCGAAAAACGCGCGCCCACATGCGTTGCCCACGTCCATATGCGTCGGCGGATAATAAATTCAGCGGTCCGCCTTCTAGGCCTTGCCGCCTGTGCCGAGCGCCAATAGGCCTCTTATGAAGTAGCGGCCCAACGCCACGAAGACGAGGAGGGGCGGTAGCGACGCTATAAGCGCCGCGGCGTACATCTGGTTGTAGACGTTGCCCGTCTGGCCCGTGAAGCTGAAGAGGGTCAACATGACGTGTTTCCCGTAGCCTCTGGTGAGCACCAGAGGTATGAACAGGTTGTTCCAGCCCTGTATCGTCAGGAATATGGCTGTGGAGACGTAGCCGGGGCCCATAAGGGGCAGAACCACGCTTCTGAATAGCGTGAAGTCCGAGGCGCCGTCTATCTCGGCGGCCTCCACCACTTGTCTGGGGAGGGCCGTCATGAAGATAAACATCATCAATGTGGCGAATGGGATGTAGAAGATCGAGAACGCCAGGGCTAGGCCCGGCAACGTGTTGTATAGGCCTAATGTCTTCATGAAGTCGACGAGGGGGACCAAGGCCACTTGGTAGGGCAGATAGGTCGCCACGGCGATCCCGGTGATCAGCCCATCGCGGATGGACCCCGCAAGCCGCATCAACGCGTAGGCCCCCATGGCCCCTACGAACGCCGCCGCCAACGCCACCGGGATCACCACGATCGCGGTGTTCAACAGGGGCACGGCCAGGCGACCCGCCGCCGACGCTAGGTTGCTGGGGTCGATGGCGGTGGGCGGGGACAGGACTGAGGACGTCATCACCTCGGACAAGTTCTTGAGGGAGCCGACCACCATGGCGTAGAGCGGAATCGCCCAGACGGCCCCCATGGCTATTATGATTAGATACGAGACGACTACGCGGGCCTTCATATCCTCAGCCACTTCCTGAAGCCGAACATGGAATACGGTATGACTATGGCCGCCGATAGGGCCAGGATCACGACGGCCGTGGCGCTGGCCGTGGCGAAATACAGCGTCGCGAACTTAAAGAAGGTATATATCACTAGGGTGGACACGAAGGGGTTGAGGAAGAGCATGGTGTAGGGCAGGTCGAACATCTGCAGGGCGAAGAGCGTGTAGAACACGGTGGCTATTATCAGAGCTTGTCTCGACTGGGGCAGCACGACCCGCAGCATCACGGAGAGGGTGCCGGCCCCGTCTATATAGGCGCTCTCTATCTGGGACCTATCCACGTTGTAGAACATGGCGAGGTAGAAGAGGACGCCCAATCCGGCGTACACCCAGACGGAGACCAGCGCCGCGCTCCAAAACGCGTTGTCGCCCTGTAGCCAGAGTATCTTGGCCCCCAGCGCCGCGTCTATACCCCTATCGGGGTCGAAGAGCCAACGCCAGATTATGCCGGACGCCGCGAGCGAGACCGCGAGGGGGTATATGAAGAAGGCCGTGGCCGCGTTTCTGGCCCGCAGGCTCTCGATGTTGTATATGGCCGACGCCACCAATATAGCGATGAGGTTCCCGGCCGCGACCAGCACGACCACCCACAACAGAGTCCTCGCCAACGCCGACACGAAGTCCGGGTCCGAGAACAGGGAGGCGAAGGTCTCCAGGCCCACGAGCTGGGGGCGAGGATGCAGTATGGAGTAGTTGGTTATGGAGATATAGACGTTCCAGAGCATGAAATAGTAAAGGACGCCCGCGAAGAAAAGGGCTGGGATCAAGAAAAAAAGTTGTGTTTTCATGCTAGGAGGTGGCGTTGCCCCAGAACTTGTTGTTGGGGAAGCCCATGTACCAGCCGCTCCACTCCTGCCTCTCGGTGGAGAGCGCTTTCGCCACGGTCGAGTACCACAGATCCGCCCTCCCTGTCTGCGTCAACACGACCACCTGCTGCAGTAGGTTCTGCCATACGTCGGAGAACAAGCCGCCGTGGGTCAACGAGAAGACGTAGAACCTCGCGTCGCGGTACTGCTGGGCCTCCCACTGCTGCACAGTGGTCGGGTAGATAGATGCGCTGATGTTCTTGTAGGTGGCTATGGAGCCCTTTATTGGGTTGAATATGGCCTGTCCTCTAGGCCCGGCGAAGAACGTGGCGAACTCTATGCCGTACTGAGCCTCGGGCCCTACGGGCACGGCCACCGAGTCTATGACGAGGCTGTAGACGCCCTGCGTGCCGGGGAACGGGGCGAACACTATGTCGCAGTTGGGCGTTATGTTGTCGACCGGACACATGGTGACGTTAGGATACACGTTGTGTATCAAGCCGACCGCCCAGTCGCCGTCGACATGGGCGATGGCCTTGCCCTGCACCACGTCGGCGACGGCGCCCGTCCAGTCGACGCCGGCCCAGTCAGGCGAGAGGTACTTGGTCAGGTTGAGGTAGAGCTGGGTGGCTTGGACTATGGAGGGGTCGTTCGGCGGCAACGTGCCGTATAGGAATTGCATGAACTTGTAGGGGCCTGCCACGGCGAGGAATACGTTCTCCCATGTCTGCAACAGAGTGAACTGGTCGGCGCCGCCCAAGACTAGGCAAGGTATGCCGGCGGCGGCCGCCTTCTGACACATCGCTATGAGGTCCTGGACCGTCGTAGGCACGGATGCGCCGATTTTGTCGAGTAGATGTTTGTTGTACATTATCAAGTTGGCCCTATGTACATCCACGGGAAGGGAGTACATGGCCCCGTTGAGGGAGCAGGACCAGGCTACGCCGGGGCCCTGCTGTATCAGCCCTATCTGTTGGGCGTAGGAGGTCATGTTGACGAAGCTATTGGCGCCGTTGGGGGCGGCGTATATGTAGCTTATCATCTCGGGGCCGCAGTGCACTTGGAAAGCGGCCGGCGGCTTGCCCGCCTGTATCAACGTGAGTATCGCTATCTTCGCGTTGACGCCGGCCCCGCCCGGCACAGCAGTCTTCTCGACGTTTATGCCGTAGAGTTTGGTGAAGTTGCCTATGACCGCGTCTATGGCGAACCTCTCCAAGCCAGCCCACCAGGTATAGAAAGTTATCGTAGCAGGGGCGGTAGTCGTAGCGGTGGTGGCAGTCGCCGGCTGGGTAACTGTGACCGTCACCGTCGTGGGTTGGCCGCTTACGGTCACCACCGAGGTCGTGATGAGGGATGTGGTCACCGTGGTCGCCGGCGGGGCGGGGGCTGGTGGCCTCGCCAGGAGGGCGGCGATTATGGCCACAATTATTACTACCACCACAATGCCTACAACTAGACCTGTGCGCATAGGGTTTATAACCAAAATGACTTATTAAGATTGTTGTCGACGCTAGCCTAGTTTAGACCCCATAGGATCGTTCTGTATACAGACGGAAGTTGGGACAACCGGCGAATATAAAAGTGTTTTCAGAGACTAATCGGTTCTTATACATTTTGAAGTGGTGGGAAAAAGACTACTATGTCTGGGTCCTTGTTGGGGGTCTTCATGATGAGGAGTCTATGCCCGCTACGGCCATCAGTATGAGGCTGACGCCCCGGCGCTTTGTACCTCAATATACTTTTCCCATACATGGACTTGAGAAAATTAAATAAAAATTATAAAGATCTACTTCTCTCGGCGTGTGGCCCAGGGCGGCACGAGGCGGTGACGGCGAGGAGGGCTCTCGAGGTTGCTGTCCCCGATCAAGAAGTATCTCTCCGGCAGGAGGCGAGCGCCTTCCTGAGCCTCTCGGCGGTGTCCTCCGGCGTGGTGTCCAGAGTGTATATCCCCGCCCCCGTCTCGGCGCTGGCGGCATATTTCAGCCTCCCGTCCGGTCTATACATGCCGTAGATCTCGAAGTGCAGGTGGTAGTACCGATGGTCGCCCCTCAGGGGGGCCTGGTGCAGGACCATCATGTAGGGCATCGGCCTCCCCACCGCCCTCTTCAAGGCGCAGAGGACCGCCTTGAGGACGCGGGCGAGCTCCGCGAGCTCCTCGTCGTCCAACTGGGTCAAGAGCTGGACGTGGCGTAGGGGATAGACGTGGACTTCATGCGGCCATCTGGCGTAGTACGGCACGAAGGCGGTCCAGCGGGTTCCCCTCAGCAGGGACCTGCCTGAGGGGGACTCCCTGGCCACCACGTCGCAGTGGAGACAACGCCCGCGGCTGCGCCAGTACTCCTCAGCCCTCTCGAGCTCTCTCGCTATGCGCTCCGGCACTACGGGCAGCTCGTATATCTGGCTGTGCGGATGGGTGAGCGACACGCCTATCTCCCTCCCCTTGTTCCTGAAGTAGAGCAGGTACAGGACGCCGGGATCTGACGCGGCCCTGGCGGCCTCGTCCCTCACCATCCGCAGGACCTTCTCTATCTGCTCCACGGGCAGATCGCTGAGGTCGTCCAGGTCGTGGCTCGGCGTCTCGACGACGACCAAGGCCCTGCCGTAGGCCCTCGCCGTCTCGTAGAATCCGTCGGGCCGGGGCGGCAGCGTGTCGGCGGAGACGACGGGATATCTGTTGGGCAGGATCAAGACGTCCCACCCATGGCCTGTCTCGGGCGCGCCTGGGTCGAACGGGCAGAAGGACTCGGGCTGCCAAGGCCGCTCCAGCCTCCTCGGCGCGACCACTATCCAGTCGCCGGTGGTGGGATCCCGCCTTATCTCGCTCATAGATACTCCACGCGGAGGCCGTCGTCGACCTTCAAGACCCAGCTCCGAGCCTCGCCGATTCCCCTCACGGCGTCTGCCGCCGGCTCGGGCGCCAGAGCCATGACGATGCCGCCTAGGCCTGCGCCCGACAGCTTGGCGCCGTACGCGCCTCTGGCCAAGGCGCCCTCGACCAATCTGTCCAGCTGAGGAATGCTGACATCGTACAGATCGCGCAGAAGGCCGTGTTGATACGTCATGACGGCCCCCACCCCCCTCGCCCTCCAGTCCTCGCCGTCCAGCGGCGGCAGATACGGCGCCTCGGCCCTCCTGCCCCTCAATATCTCCAGGGCGACCATGGTCGATCTGTGCATCCTGATCGTGAAGAGGATGCGGTTGGCGTACACGCGCGGGATCCTCCCGAGATATGGCTCTAGCTCATCTTCGTCCAACTCCTCCCATTTGACTTCCCAATGCCGCTCCGACAGCTTCTCCCTTATGCCGGGCGGCGCCACGGCGAGCAGCGCCCTCAGCCCCTCGTCGAGCTCCCTCTGCCTCTGGGGATGCACCTCGGCCGTCGAGTGGCGCACCCCGCTGTCCAGCGCCACGAAGACGCCCTCGCCCAGCTCAAGCCGCTCCACGTCGTAGGGAGGCCTCGTGTTGATCAGGGAGATCCTTCCGAAGGCGGATCCGTACTGGTCCAGCCTGCCGCACGGTATGCCCATCACCTCCCTCTCCGCGCGATAGGCCGCCTCGGCCACGAAGGCGGGATCCGTGGGCCCTCCCCATAGGGCCGATAGGGCGCCGACGGTCGCCACGAGGAGCGCGGCGCTTGAGGCCATGCCGGAGGCTATGGGGATCTCGCTGACAACCTCCAGCTCGCATCCGCCCACATCGACGCCGGAGCTACGCAGCGAGGCGACAGCGGCCTTCACGTAGTCCGCAAAGCCCCTCCCCGCCGGCGGCTCGCCAGGCCTAAACTCCGCGGGCTCGCCCGTGTTGAGGGACCTGGCCCTACACGTCCCGCGCAGGCGCCGGGCCTTGACGCGCGTCCGTAGGTTGACCGCTACGGACACGACCGGCAGTCCCTTGTAGTCTTGGTGCGTGTTCAGAAAGTCGAGACGGCCCGGCGCGGAGGCCAGTACCTCGTAGCTCACAGCACGGCCCTCTCGTCTTCGCCGAATACCTTGATCTTCTGGGGCCTCACGTACACCGCGGTCTCGGCCCCCTCGGGCGGAGGCCTGCCCACCACCTCGACCCTGGCCTCCAGACCGTCCCACTCGATCAAGGCCGTCGTGACGAAACCCGTCACCTCCACTATCTTCACTCTGCCCTTGGGTATCGCGACGTCGTCTTCGCTCTGCGGGGCCTCGGCCACGTACATGTCGGCGGGTCTAATACCCACGTACACCTTCTTCCCCACGTTCTCGGCCAACGCGGGGGAGCTCGGCAGAGGTATCTTCAACGGGCCGGCGTCGGCCAGATAGCCGCCGGCCTCCTTCACGAGCTTGGCCTCGAAGACGTTCATGGGCGGATCGCCGAGGAAGGTCGCCACGAAGAGGTTTGCGGGCCTGTCCAGAAGGTCCTCAACGTTGCCCACCTGCTGTATCACGCCCCGCCTCAAGACCGCGAGCCTATCGGCGACCGAATAGGCGTCTTGCTGGTCGTGGGTCACCAATATGGTGGTTATCTTCAACTCCCTCTGCAGCCTCTTCACGAAGGCCCTGGCGCTTATGCGTATTCTGGCGTCCAGGTTCGAGAAGGGCTCGTCCAGGAGCAGGAGACGCGGGCGTTTGACGAGGGCGCGCGCTATGGCCACCCTCTGCTGCTGGCCGCCCGAGAGCTGGCGGGGGTAGCGGTCCAAGAGCTCCCCTATGCCCAATATCTCGGCGACATCCTTCACCCTGGCCTCTATCTCCTTCTTGGGCATCTTCTTTATCTTTAGGGGAAACGCGATGTTGTCGAAGACCTTCATGTGGGGGTAGAGGGCCCAGTTCTGGAACACCATGCCGACGTTTCTCTTGGGCGGCTCCACGAATATCTTCCTCTCGGTGTCCACTATCACGTCGTCGTCGAAGAGAATCCTGCCCCTCGTCGGCACCTCCAAGCCGGCGAGCACCCTCAGGAAGGTCGTCTTCCCGTGGCCGGAGGGGCCCAATACTACGAAGAACTCGCCGTCGTTTATCTTGAGGTTGACGTCCTTAAGGGCTACGACGTTCGGCGGAAATATCTTGTCCACGCGCTCCAAGGCGACCACTACCATGGTCTTACGTACTATTCGGATTTTAAATTTAGGTGTTGATCGATTCAAGGTGGAGCGAGCCGCCCAGCCGCCTGAGGGCCTCCTCCACCGCCCTCTCCAGCTGCGGGTCAACGCCCTCTCTGTAGTGGTGGGGGGCTATCTCCACATATATGTCGGGCTCCACGCCGTATCCCTCTATCCCCGTCCCTACGCCCTCGGCCCAGAATGCGTATTTGGGCTGCGTAATTATGGTGCCGTCGGCCAGCTTATACCTGGTGTCTATCCCCACGGTGCCGCCCCAGGTCCTAGTCCCGACGACGGGCCCCAGCCCCAGCGACTTGAAGTCGTAGGTGAATATATCGCCGTCGGAGCCGGCGTATTCGTTGGCTATGAGGACGAGGGCTCTGGGCATCACCAGCTCGGGATACGGCATGGGCTTGAAATATCTGGTTAGAAACGCCCCGAAGACCCTGGCGGCTAGGCGTTGTATCAGCATGCCCGACGTATGTCCGCCTCTGTTGAACCTGACGTCCACCACGAACGCCTCTCTGTAGCCCTCCGCTATGAGCGACTTGAAGAACTCCGAATAGCCGTAGGGACCCATGTCGGGTATGTGCACGTAGCCGACCCTCCCGCCCGTCCTCTCGTGGACGTAGCGCCGGTTCCGCTCGACCCAAGCCCTATATATCAAGTGCCTCTCGTCCCTCAGCGTCTTGACCAAGAAGCGCCTGGCCTCCCCGCCTCTACCCGCCTCTATCCACACCAGATCGCCGGCTCTGTTCAGCAAGGCGGCCTCCGGCGGGGTCTCCGGCCCCAGCTCGACGCCCCCTATCGACAGCAGACAGTCGCCCTCCTTGACGTCAACTCCGGGCGCCGCCAGCGGGCTGCGCTCGCCCTCGTTGGCCGGATCTCCGACGAATATCCTCTCGACGCGCCAGCACCTGCCGTCCCAGCGGAACTCCGCGCCGAGGCCGCCCACCGGATACGGCTTGTCTACCTCGAAGTCGGGCACTATCTCGTAGGCGTGGCTGTTGCCGAGCTCGCCCTGCATCTCGTTGATCAAGTCGCTCAGCTCGTAGCGGGTGCCGATCCTGTCCAGAAGCCGCTCGTACCTCCCATAGACGGCGTCCCAGTCGACCCCGCTCATGTCGGCCCTCCAGAAGTTCTCCCGCATCAAGAGCCAAGCCTCTCTGAACATCTGCCTCCACTCCTTGGCCGGCTCCACGTAGATCTTGACGCGGCTTAGGTCCAACACGCCGCTCTTCCTGCCCGGATCTCTCGACTGGAGGTCTGGCTTCCTCTCCACGTCGATCAGCCTCAATCTCCCCTCCTCCTTCACCAAGAGGTACCTCCCGTCCTGCGAGGCCCTAACGGCGGAGACGCCGCCCGCGAGCTGGTCCTTGGTCTTGGTCTCGAGGTCGTATATCTCGACGACGCCCCTCCTCTCCTGGGCGAACCAGAGGTAGTACTTCAAGGCGCCCTCCACCTCGTATCTAAGCCACGCCACCTTGCCGCCCCTCAGCCCCACGACGGCGGCGTGGATCCCCTCCTCGACTGGGAACGGCTCGGCCCTGGTCTGTATCCCCTCTACGTCTATATCCTGGACAGGCCCCTCGCGCCTTCTGTACTCGATGAAGGGGGACACGTCGTCTTTGCTCAGCGGGATCAGATAGGGCCGCGAATGCCTGGCGAAGACGTAGTAGAACTGGACGGGGTCCATGGCCGGGTTGAACGCCCTCCTCGACAGGAAGTAGAGATACCTCCCCTCGGGGTCGAAGGCGGGGCTGTAGTCGAAATTCGTCGGAGGTGTTGCGTCGTAGACTCTGCCGGACCTCGCGTCGAGAAGCCTTATGTTCTGGGTGTAGGGGCCCGACGGCCGGGAGTACGCCAGCCAGAGGCCCGAGGGATGCCAGGCGAGCTCGAGTATGAGCCCGTAGTCGCTTCTATCCACAAGGCTCTTGGCGCCCGTCTCCACGTCCACGAGCCAGAGCTCGCCCCTGTGGTTGGACACGGCCAGCCTCGCGCCGCTCAGCGCCAGGGCCTCTATCAAGCCTATGCCGAGCTCGAGCCGCCTCTGCCTAACGCCGTCCCTTCCGTAGATCTCCACCACGCCGTCGTACGTCGCGACGGCCACCCTGTTGCCGTCGGCGGACGCGCGCCTGTACCTAACCGAGCCGCCCCTCTCGCCCAGCTGGACCACGGCCCCCTCCCACGCCGGCATGTAGAAGGCCTGTCCCCTGGAGATCAGGAGGACGGCTTCGCCGGAGTATGTGGAGAAGTCCTCGAGGTACTTGAACGGCTCCACGAACTTGGGCGCCCTCTGCTTCCGCGAGAGGGGGATGTCTATCTCGAGGAGCGCCGTCGAGCCGCTGGCCGGGTCGAACACATATATGTCGCCCCCCGCCTGGAAGACGACCCTGCGCCCGTCCGAGCTTGCGTTCCTCACGTGGTACTCCCTGAAGTCCGTATGCCTCCTGAGGCCTCCGCCCGAGGGGTCGACGGAGTAGATGTTGCCGACCCCCTCGTGGTCCGACACGAAGAATATGCGGCCCCCCACCACCATGGGGGAGGTCACGTTGCCGGGGAGATCCACGAGCTTCTCGAACGTCCTCCCGCCGTCCCTGCTTATCCAGAGGACTCCCCTCATCCCCCCTCTATACCTCTTCCAGTAGGGCAGGTCGTAGTTGTTTCTGCCCAAGACGATGAACCCTTCGCCGTAGAGCAGAGCCGTCGCGGGGCCTAGGCCCAGCCTCTCGTACCTACCGTCGAGAGAGACGGCGTATAGCTCCCTCCACTGGGTGAAGGGCATCTTGAAGTCGCTGTACACCAACACCCTCCCGTCCGGCGTCCAACCCGCGACGCGCGTGAAGGGAGAGCCGAAGTAGGTCAGCCTCCTGGGCTCTCCGCCCTCCGCCGGGATCACGTAGGCCTCGGCCAAGGTGCCCTGGTCCGTCTGTTGCAGCCTCGTGAACGCTATGTAGCGGCCGTCGGGGGAGTATCTGGGCCTTAAAACCACGCCGAAGTCCGAGGTCAGCCTCGCCGCGGAGCTGCCCGAGTATCTCCAGAGGTCGTCCTCGGTCACGAACACGACCTCGTCGCCGTATATGTCGGGATGCATGTAGTAGCCCCTCACGGAGCCGAGCAAGGGCCGGTTTTTTATGTTATGACGGGCGGCCGCGAGGTCGGGCCGGCCTCTGGGCTCAGCCCGAGGGCCCTCGATAGAGGGGCGGCGTCTGCGCGGCCTCGGGGAGGGCCCAGCTCGGCGGCGCGGCCGCCCCGCGCCGAATCGCGGCGGCCGCGGATGGGAGGGGGCTAGGCCGTATCTGGAGCCGGCTGGGGGCCGGAGTCCAGCAGTTGGGCTACGCCGTAGTCGTCCACGATGACTACTCTGTGCCTGAGGGCCTCGCGCCACCAGGGCTTGCGCAGCGCCTTGGCGGCCTCCTCGGGCGTCCAGCATATCGGCTCGAGCCTCGGCGGCGCGTCGTGCGTGGAGAGCATCGACGTGACGCGCGAGGAATACCGCGGCGAGTTCGACGACTTCAAGATACTGCCGACGCCCAAAAATATTTAGGGCATATACGACACATGGAGGATTTCTACTTCGAACGTTTCGACGAGAGGGGGGCCGCGTTCTACGAACTCCTGGTGAAGCTGCACGTATTCGACTGGGCCTATTCGGCGACGGCGAAGCTGGTGGAGGCCGCCGTAGATAGGGGGTCCCGCCTCCTCGAGGTGGGTCCCGGCGTAGGGAAGCTGGCCGGCTTGTTGGAGCGGAGAGGCTACAGGGTGGTCGGCGTAGACGTCTCGCCGGCTATGTTGCGCAGAGCGCGTAGGAGGACGTCGGCGGATCTAGTGGCCGGCGCCAGCTGGGCGCTGCCGGTGCGGCCCGGCGCGTTTGACGGGGCGGTGGCCCTCTTCACGCTCCACCACTGGGGCCCCCACAGGGAGTCGGCCGAGGGGGTTGCGAGGGCCTTAAGCCCCGGCGGGCGGTTCGTGGCGGTCGAGGTGGACAAGGACCGCCTTCCGCTGGTGGGCGACCACAGCTGCTCGGAGAGATGTCTGAGGGACGTCCTGGGCGCTCTGTTCGACGTAAAGATAATACGTAGGTATCCCCTCATAGCGGCCGTCGCGGAACGGAAAAATAGGTGACGTTGTCGCTTCATGGACCTAGATAGGGATATAGAGCGTTGGGTCAAGAAGCTGGGCCTCAACGTGGTGGTTCCGCCGAACGCCCCGGAGCCCTTCCATATATCCACGGCGCCTCCGACGGGCATGCCGGTCGTCGACGTTGTGAGGCCCAAGGACGCCGAGTTCTACGTAATAGCCATGGGCATAGCAGTCCATCCGGACCACAGATCCGCGTTGGCGTCCATGAAGGAGCAGGACAGGAGGAGATTCCTCCTGGAGCTCAAGAGGGCCGTGGCCTCCATGGGGGTGGACTTCGCCTTCCTTCCGCCTGACGCCGAGATCCCCGACGCCGTCCAGGTCTCGCGGCCCGTCCTCGCGGAGGGGCTCGACGCGCAGAGATTCGTCGACGAGTACTACAGGGTCAGGAACGCCGGCCTCCTCGTCATAATCTCCTTCGCCGAGACGTTCAGAAGAGCCGCCGGCCAGACGTCCCTCTACGCATGAAGGCGCTCCTTCTCAGAGGCCCGCGCGAGGTCGAGGTGGCGGATCTGCCGGAGCCGGAGCCGCCGGCCGGCTGGAGCCTCGTGAGGACCGAGCTGGCCGGCATATGCGGCACGGACAAGGCCTTCTATCGGGGGACCTACCCCCTCTTCAAGAGGCCGTTGGTGCCCGGCCACGAGGTGGTGGGCGTCGTAGAGGAGGGGCCCCTAAAGGGGCTGAGGGTTGTGTCGGAGATAAACTTCGCCGACCTGACCTGCGACTACTGCAGATCCGGCCTCTACACGCACTGCCCCTACAAGAAGACGCTGGGCATAGACTTCGACGGGGGGATGGCCGAGTACTTCGCTGCGCCCAACTACGCGCTCCATCCGTTCGACGGGCCGCCCGAGCTGGGCGTCTTCGTGGAGCCGTTGGCGGCTGTGCTGAACGCGTTCGCCATACGCCCTCTGAGGCCCGGCGAAAGGGTCGCCGTGATAGGCGTCGGCAACATGGCCCTCCTCGCGGTCCAGGTGTTGAGGCTTCTCGGCGCCTCGGAGGTGGCCGTGGTCGCGAGGCGGGAGAGCAGAAGGCTTAAAGCCCTCGAGAGGCTCGCCGACGCGACGTACATAGGCGAGGCGCCCGCATCCCGCTTCGACCTGGTCTTCGAGGCGTCCGGCGACCCCAGGGCCCTCGACGTTGCGGTGTCCGCCGCGAGGCCCCGCGGAGCGGTGCATCTTAAGTCCACGCCTGGCTCGCCTGCCGCCTTCAACTCCACTCTGGCGGTCGTCAAAGAGGTGGCGATAGTGGGCAGCCGCTGCGGCACCTTCAGGGAGTTCAGGGAGGCGATGGCCCCCCTCCTCTCGGGCAAAGTCAAGCCGGCGCTGGACGCCGTATATCCCCTGGAGGAGGGGCGGAGGGCCTTCGAGGAGTCGCAGGGCGACGTCTTCAAGATCGCCGTGAGGCCTTGAGGCGAAACCTAGATAAATCCGGACCCAGATCGCAGAATGCGCCCCTGGCTTCCGCTCCTGTTGCTGTCGGCGTTGGCGCTTGCGGCCTCCGTACAGATCCAGGTGGTTGACGGCTCCACGGGCCGCCTGTTGAACGGCTCCATGGTGATGGTCTGGCAAGGCGGCGAGCTGGTCTACGTCGGCTACGGAAGCCCCACCCTGGATCTAGCCCCCGGCACCTACCTGGTGGAGATATACGCCTTCAACGCCTGGTTTAACCAGACCATATCGGTGCCCGGCGCGAACCCCATACGGATAGTGATCCCCACGGCGCTCCTCTACGCGAGGGCTTGGGACATGGCGGCTGGGAAATACGCCGACAGCTGGACCGTGGAGATCCTGGGCCCCGACAACGCGACGCTGGCCGCAGGCCGCGGTGTCGCCGAGGCCGAGGTCGTGGCGACCGGAGCTCAGTACAGAGCGGCCGCCGTCACGCCCTACGGAGTCCTCTACGGCGATTGGACGACGCCGCAGCCGGGACAGAACTTGACGCTGGTGGTGCAGGTGCCCACGGCCTTCCTGCAGCTGGAGGCCTACGACGTAGCCCTGGGGAAGCCGGCCAACTTCACCGTACGGATCAGCGGAAACGGCGTGGAGGCCTACGGCGTCGGCGCCGTCCGGCGGGAGCTCCTGGCGGGCCGATACGACGTCTCGGTGGTCGCGAATCTGAGCGGAGGCGTCTTCAGCTACGACACGACCGTGTCGCTGGAGCCCGGCGAGAACCGCTCTGAAGTCCTGCGGGTGCCCACGGCGGTCCTCTACCTGTACGCGCAGACGCCGACGGGCTCGCCGATCCCGAACGCCACGATACTTCTCTACGGAGGCGGGCGGTTGCTGGTCAACGCCACCGGCCCCTCGGTCGCGGCCGAGGTGTTGGGCGGGCAGACGTACACCGCCGTCGCCCGCTACCGCAACATGACCGCGACGGTCGACGTGGCCGTCGAGCCCGGCGCCAGATTGCCCGTATATCTCAACCTATCCGCCGCGGTCGGGGCTACGATCAGAGTGACGCCGCAGCCCGCCACGTCGACGTCCGCATCCAGCGCGGCGACAAGCACGGCGAGCGCGACAGCAGGGCCGCGGACGGCGGCCGCAAAGGCTACCACAGCGGCGCCCGCCGCAACGACCACCGCCGCGGCGCCTCGGCCCCCTCCCGCCGCGTCGTCGCTCTGGGCCTTGTTCATGGCGGCCGCGGGGGCCTTGGCGTTGGCTCTGGCGCTGGCCCTGCTCGCCTTGGTCGCGATGGCGGGGAGGAGGTTAAAGGCTTCCGAAGATCTTGGTCCTCCAGAGGTCGTAGAGGCCGCGTAGATGCACTAGAGGCACGCCTTTGGTCATCCTGTAGGTTAGATACTGCTTGAACTTATCGGGGTCCTTCATGTAGGTCCATTCGTCTATCTCCACCTCGGCCGCGCCCTCCTTTATGTCGCTCACTATGGCCTGGGCCAGCACCGACGCCTGCCATATGGCGCCCCAGCCCAGGGGCGGGAGCCCCAGCTTCATGAGGGAGGTGTCGCCTATGAGGTAGGTGCGGTCGTACTGTGTCTCGAACAGCGGGCCGACCTTGAGGCCTTTCGTCAGCGGATGGGGGTTGAGCTCGGGCACCACCACGTGTATCTCCGCCTTGTCTTCGGTGGGCGGCGGCTCCTCGCTCAATGATATGCCCAGTTTAGCCATCTGGGCGCTGAAGGTCTCGAACAGCCACTTGTAGTCGGGGTGGACGTAGACCAGATGTATCGACACCTCCTTCTGGGGCCAGAGGGATTTCACGGCCATCGCGACCTCGCCGAACCCCATGACCGGGTAGAGCTCGTCGATTACGAACCTCACGGCGGGCGCCGTCTCGGCGGCTCTGTAGAGGGCCTCGGCGCCCTCCACCGAGTAGAAATCGTCGCCTATCTTGAACGCGCCGACAGCCAGCACGTTGTAGTCGCCTCTGATCACCTCGCCGCTGGCCAGCTTCAGCCCGCTTTCCCTGACGTCGGCGACCTCGTCCCTTACGTGCTCCACGCGCTTTAAGGAGTCCAGCGACATGCGTAGATCGTCGAACTTGACCAAGCCCGCGAAGGCCATGGGTATGCCCATCACGAACTCGTGATAGGGCTTGGGGTCGACGAGATAGACCTTGACGTCGTCTAGAGCCGTCACTATCTTGTGTATATGCCGCGCTCAGCGGCGTCCTCTCGCTCGCGTTGGGCGACTCGCTCTACCTCAAGGCGCTCAGGACGGCGGGCGTCTCGCTGGCGGTTCCCGCCGCCTACAGCTACGTGATCTTGGAGCAGTTTGTCGCCGTGTTGCTGGGCGAGCCCCTGAAGGCCGCATACCTGGCGGCGGCCGGCCTGACGGTCGCCGGCGTCTACCTCCTCGTGGCTGGGCACGACAGGGGGAGCCTCGGCGGCGTCCTCTACGCTCTGGGCGCCGCGGCGGCCTGGTCGGCGGGATACGCGGCGGTGAAGGTGGCGGGGGTGGGGGGCCTGAGCCCCATATCCATAGCCTTCGTCCGCGTGGCGGCCGCGCTCCCCGTCCTGGCGTCCCTCGCCGGATCTGGGGTCGTCAGGGGGATGAGGTCCACCTGGAGGACCGCCCTGCCCGCGATAGCGGTGCTGGACCTCGGGGGCGGCTCCGCCCTATTCGCCTACTCGGCCGTCGAGGCGGGCCTCGACCTTACGGTCATAGTGCTGGGCGTGACGCCCACAGCGTCTCAGCTCATGTCGAGGGCTCTGGGCAGAGAGAGGCCGGCGGCGAGGGAGTACTCGGCCGCCGCGTTGATCCTTCTGGCCATAGCCATATCGTTTATATAGCCTGGACGGCCCGCCCGTGTTGATCGAGAGGCTTTATAGGGACCTGCCCCGCAACCTCCGCCTGTTCGAGCGGGCTCTCTCCCTGGAGAAGGAGATCTACGGAGATACGTACGTATCATCTAGGGCGGTGGCCGAGGCCCTCCTGTGCCCCAGAGCCGCCGCATTTCGAGCCGCCGAGGAGGAGGTGGAGGTCTTCGCAAGGGCCCTGAGGGACAGGGTCAAATACGCCGCCATGCTGGGCGTGGCCGACGCGGGCTACGTCGACGCTCTGGCCAGGAGGGCGATGCGCGGCGACCGGAACGCCGTTAAGGCTCTGCTGCGCGTGGGCAGGGATCTCGGGCCCGGCGACATATCGGCTGTCCTGCCTAAGCTCAAGGAGGAGTTCGAGGCGGCGAGGAGAGCCGCCGGGAAGGTGATAGTCTCTGCCGCCAGAGGGCCCGTGAGGAGGGCGGCGGCCTACGTGAAATATGCCGAGGTCTACCCGTACGCCGGGATGGGCCATAGATATGGAGACCACGTGTTCTACGCGGTGGCCGGCGTGGGTCCGGACCACGTCTACCTCTTCAGGCTTGCGAGAAGCCGAGATAGAGGCAGGAGGCTCGCGTTGGCAGAAGGCGACGTGGCCGCAGCGGCCTTTAGGAAAAACAACATAAAGCTTCATATATATGTGCCGGAGGAGGCTATATACTCCTTCTCCGAGAGGCCGTCGGACCCCACGCCTAGGTATAGGGCCTTGATCGAAGGCGTATGTAGACCCGGCGCAACCTGCGCGTTCTGCAGATATAGGGAGGTGTGCGAATGCGTCGGAGATATCCCGCGGCGTCGTCACGCCGGCTCACAGAAGCCGTGACGGCCCCTCCCGGCGCGTCGCTGTAAGTCCGGCGGCGGGGCTATTTATCTATTTCCGGCGGCAGGCCGCCGTCCGTGTTGCGGACGAAAAACCTAGCCCCTCAGGGCGGGCGTCAGTCTACCTCCCTTAGGTACTTGAGGAATATATAGCCTGCGGCGGCGACGAATGCGCCGGCTATCGGCATCAGTAGAGCAGGCCCCGCCTCTATCAAGTAGCCGGCCGCGGCGGCGCTGGGCGTGGCGGCCATGCGCATAGATATGCTTGCGAGCGCGGGCGTCGTCGCCTCGCCCCCCTCGGCAGCGGCCCCCGATATGTAGGAGGATCGGGCCGTGCCCCCTATGCCGACCATGGCGTTATAAAGGGCGTAGATCGCGGCGAACGCGGCAGGGTGGGGGATGAGGGGCAGGACGGCCAGGAGGGCGCCTGAGGCGAATCTGCTGGCCGCGGAGGCCTTGACCAAGCCGAGCAGTCTAACGAAGACGTGGGCGAATAGGGCTGATAGAGAGAACGCGGCGTTGCCTATCGCGTATATCACAGCTATTAGCGCCGGCCCCATCCCGAGGTATGTATTCATCCAGAGGGAGAGGAGGGAGTTTGACAGACCGATCCCCACCCCCGCCACCAGCTGGCTTAGGGAATAGGCCAGGACCGTGGCGCCCCTCTTCTTCACTGCCCTGAACGGATTCGCCCGCCGGACGGTCTCGCCGCGGCCTAGGGACAGCAGGACCAGCGCGGCGGCCGTGGAGACGGAGAGGACGAAGAAGAGGGAGGCCTCCCGCAGGGCCGTGAAGGCGACGAGCAGAGACCCGGCGATTCCGCCGGCGGTGGACAGGAGGTTTACAATCCCCAGATCGCGCGTCCTCTCCACCGCGTTTGACGTATGGCGGCGTACCAAGGCCATTATCAGGGGGACGAAGCTGCCCCGCGTAGAGCCGGGGCCCAGCATGCCGACCCCGCCGATCCCCAGGGCGATGCCGACGGCCCAGGGGTTTCTGTACGCCGCTATGGCCACAAGCGCGGACGCGAAGGCGACCTCGCTGACGGCGAGGCCTCTCGCATGCCCTATCACGTCGCCGAGGGCCGCGTAGAGGATGGACGTGCCCAGGGATATGAGGCCGGCCGCGGTGACCACCAGCCCGGCCGCAAGCGCGCTGCCGGTGAGCTCCTTGAGGTACAACGGCACGACGACGGCCAGATAGCCCGTGGCCAAATTCCTCAGGAACCTCTCCAGGCCTATGGCCAAAAGGTACCTCTTCACGTCCCGATATGTCGGTACGTTTTAAAAATGTTGAGCCGCGCCGGCCAACGTATTTATCCTCCGGATACCGGCGGCTTGTGGACAGTGGGGACGCGGCCGCCGATATCTTCGCCTGCGCGTTGGGCATAGCTCGTAGGTCCTCGACCGCATGAGGTACCTGCTGACGACGGTACAGGGGCTGGAGGACGTCGTCGTGGAGGAGGTGGTCGAGAGGCTCGGGGCGTCGTCGGCGCGTTCGGCCTACATGAGCGGCCGGGTGGTGGTGGAGGCCGACGTGGCTCCCTCCGCTCTGCTCGCGCTCCGCTCCGTGGAGAGATTCGGCGTTTTCCTAACCTCCGGCGCGTTCTCGGCGCTGGGGGATATAGCGGATGGGGTGAGGGCAGTCCTGCCCGAGGTGCTCTCCTACGTATCGCCCCACGTGACGGCCGGCGTCGCCTGCGAGAGGGCTGGGTCGCATCCGTTCACCTCCAGGGATGTGGAGTCGGCGGTGGGGTCCCTGCTGAAGGAGGCCGGGGTCGCCATAAGCCTGGTGGACCCCGACATCGAGCTCAACGTCGACGTGATAGGAGACGCCTACTACGTCTGGCTGACCTCGGCGAGGAGGTCCCTCAAGGATAGGCCCTACCGTAGGTATCAGCACTACGCGTCCCTCAACCCGGTGGTGGCCTACGCCATGGCCAGGCTGGCGCGGCTGAAGGACGGCGAGACGTTGTGCGACTTGACCTGCGGAGGGGGGACCATATGCCTGGAGGCCTCGTCGGTAGCCCGCGTCAGATGCATCTGCGTCGACGTGGCGCTAAGGCACGTCAAAGGCGCCCTCGAGAACCTCTCGGCGGCTGGCGCCGACGCGGACGTCCTGTGGTTCGACTCCACCAAGCTCCACAGGGCGCTCCGCCCAGTCTGCGACGCCTTCATCTTCAATCCCCCCTACGGCGTCCGCATCCCCGCCGATATCCACAAGCTTTATAGAGGGCTGGTGAGGACGATGGAGCTCCTGGCGAGGCCGGGGGCCCGGCTGGCGGTCGTGACCCCCAGGTGGCGGGCCTTCCTCAAGTATTTCCGCGGCGAGATCCTGGAGAGGCGGGTTATATACCAAGGAGGCATCTACAGCTCCATAATACTGGGAAGAGTTAAATAGGGGCCCGGCCGCCGTGGCGTGCTGGCGCTGGCGGCCTTCCTGGCGGCTGTAGCGCTGGTCATCTGGGGCACCTTGACGAGGAGGCTGGACGTGTCGATAACTCTGCCGCTGGGCGCTGTCCTCTACGGGGCGCTGGCCCTCGGCCCCTCGGCCGGCCGGGCCGCGCTGGCTGCGTTCAACTACTCCATGTTCGAGGTCCTCGCGTCGCTGGTGTTGGCCATGGCGCTCGGCTATCTGATGAGGTCCAGGAGGGAGGCGATAGCCAGCGGGTTGACTGCCGTTGGGCCTAGATTTGCGGCATTCGCGATTCCGGCCGCAATAGGCCTCCTCCCCATGCCCGGCGGCGCCTACGTATCGGCCGTCGTCGCGGATCCCCTCTACAGATATATGGGTCTGGAGAGCGACGAAAGGACGTTCCTGAACTACTGGATGCGCCATATATGGGTGCCCGTGTGGCCCCTATTCCAGGGCGTGTTGATAACGTCGGCAGTCCTCTCCGAGCCCGTGACGAGGGTCGTATCGTGGTCTTGGCCAGCCAGCGTCGCGGCAGTCGCCGCCGGCGTTGCCATCGGCGCCTCCCGCGTGAGGCGGACGCAGATGGGCGGAAGGCTGAGAGATGCGGCGGCGCTCTGGCCTCTCGCGGCAGTCGCCGCGTTGTCGCTCCTCTTGCCCATATATGCCGCCGTCGCCGTCACCCTCGCCGCGTTCACGCTGGCGTACAGAACGCCCGCGCGGGATGTGGCCGCCGCCTTCAGATATGCGCTGACGCCGCGGATAATCGCCATAATAATATCCTCCCTCGTCTTCTCCGAGTACATCAGGGAGAGCGGCTTTGGGCAAGCCCTCGCGGGTTATCTAGGCGGGGCCGCTCTGTTGGCGGTCTTCGCGGTGCCTCTGCTCATTGGGATAGCCACCGGCCTGGAGTTCACCTTCGCCGGGCTTGCGTTCCCCCCGCTGAGCCCGTTGCTTCACGGCTATAACCTATCCCTTGCGTTTATGGGGGGCTTCCTGGGGGTCATGTTGAGCCCGGCCCACAGCTGCTTGGTGCTGACGCTCGACTACTACAAATCGGACGCGCGCAAGGTCTACGGACTTCTGGCGAGGGCCGCTGCCGTCGCGGCCGCGGTCGCCGCATCGCTGTACGCGGCGTTGGCCCCATTCTGAGAAAAGATTATATACACATGCCCGGATGCGTGCGGTGGGGAAATATGTAGCCGATATCTCCGTCATCCTGGACGGCTCGCTTAAGGAGGCCGTCATCTCCGGCAACATCAGGGGGACCCTCTTCCTCCTGGAGGAGGCCGTCGACTACCTGGAGCGGCTCGCCAGGCAAGGCGACGGCGTCGGGCTGGTGGGGGTCGAGGAGCTCAAGGACCTCAGGACCTCCCTGGAGAAGCTGGGGCTGTCGGAGCTGGTCCGCGTCGAGTACGTCCAGGCCGGGCGCCGCCAGGCCGAGCCGGAGGAGATGCCCTCCCTGGTCAGGAAGTTCGCGAGGGAGAACGGCGCCGTGGTGGTGACCAGCGACCCCTTCCTCAGGGACTCGGCCGCGGTTATGGGCTTGGACGTGATGTATCTGGGGCGGGAGCGGGGGCCGCTTCAGATCGAGCGCTTCTTCGAGAGGGACATAATGTCGGTGCACCTCAAGGAGGGGGCGCCGCCTCAAGCCAAGGCGGGGAGGCCCGGCAGCTGGCGTCTCGTCAAGCTCTCGGACGAGCCCATGTCGCGGGGGCAGCTGGAGTCCATCGTGCGCGAGCTCATCTCGGAGGCCGCCAAGGGCGGCGGAGGCACCAAGCTGGAGATAAGGAGGCCCCACTCACTCATAGTGCAGCACAAGGATCTGCGCATAGTGGTCGCCTTTCCGCCCGTCTCGGACGGCCTGGAGATCACCGCCGTCAAGCCTCTGGTTAGGAGGTCCCTGGAGGACTACAACCTCGACCCCAAGGTGGTGGAGCGTCTGGAGAAGAGCGCAGAGGGTATACTCATATCGGGCCCGCCGGGCGCCGGCAAGACCACCTTCGCGCAAGCCCTCGCCGAGTTCTATCTGTCCAAGGGCAAGATCGTGAAGACCGTGGAGTCGCCTAGGGAGATGATCCTAAGCAGATCCATCACCCAGCTCTCCAAGAACTACGCCACCTCGGAGGAGATCCACGACCTCCTCCTCTTGTCGAGGCCCGACTACACCATATTCGATGAGATGAGGGACACGGCCGACTTCCAGCTGTACGTGGACCTCCGCCTGGCCGGCGTGGGGATGGTCGGCGTGGTCCACTCGACGTCGCCCATAGACGCCGTGCAGAGGTTCGTGAGGAGGGTAGAGCTCGGCATGATACCGTCTATAATAGACACCGTGATCTACATGAAGGACGGAGAGGTCAAGAAGGTCTACTCCCTCTCCATGACCGTCAAGGTGCCGGCGGGCATGAGGGAGGAGGACCTCTCCAGGCCGGTGGTCGTGGTCAAGGACTTCCTGACGGGCGAGCCTGAATATGAAATCTACGTATTCGGCGAGGAGACGTTCGTGGTGCCGTTGAGGCGCGGCGAGGGGAGGGCTCCCAGCAAGAAGTTGCTGTCGGCGGTGGTGTCGGCGCTCAAGCGCTACGTGCCGCCGCAGGAGATAAGGGTTGAGGAGGTCGACGGCGTGGTGGTGGTCAAGGTGCCCGAGGAGTACCTGGCTGTGGTGGCGTCCCGCGGCGCCGGCAAGCTCGACCGTCTGAGGAGAAGGTTTTCGGTGGACTTCAGAGTCGAGCCTCTGTGAGGCGGGCTTGTATGATCGAAACCAATATATAATACCCCGCACTCCCCCATGTGGCCGCCGACCAGTATTATCAATACTACGAGGAGAGGACCCCCACGGGCGTCTGGTACATCGATCAGCTCCTCGGGGGCGGCTTCAAGAGGGGCGAGATCTACCTGATAGCCGGCGAGGCGGGTCAGGGCAAGACCATCTTCAGCCTTCAATTCCTCAAGACAGGCGCCGAGCTTTACGACGAGCCCGGCCTCTATATCACTGTGGATGAACCCTCCGAGGATGTCAAGAGGGGGGTCAAGTCCTCCTTGGGCTGGGACCTCGACGCGTTCGAGGAGCAGCAGAAGCTCATCTTCGTGGATCTCAGGACCCACTTCAAGGCCTATTCCCAAAGCGAGAAGGTCGTGGCGGACCCGCGGGAGATAGCGAAGGTCATCATGGACAACGTGAAGAAGTTCGGCATCAGGAGGCTCGTGGTGGATCCCATAGCGCCTCTTTTGATAACTTCCCACACGGACGTCCTCTGGGTCAGGGAATACATGAGGGAGCTGGTGTTCCAGCTCAGGAGGCTCAGGGACGTCACGACGGTCATGACCTCCGAGATCCCCACCGGCGAGAACAAGATAAGCAGATTCGGCGTGGAGGAGTATCTGGCCGGCGGAGTCATCAAGCTGGAGCTACAGGAGTATAGGGGCTTCGTCTTCAGGGTTATGTTCATAAGGAAGATGCGGTGGACGGCCGTAAGGCCCCAGAAGCTCGTCTTCGAGATATATCCCCAGTACGGCATCTACGTCATAGACCGCCTGGAGAACTTCATGAAGTCCATAGACAGGTTCTACTTGGACGTAACGCAGCAATACGGACAACAGGAATACCAGCAGTACGCCCTCGCCAAATAGCCGGGACGCGGACCGCCCGCCGACGGGGCCTATAAATCCACGCCAGTCCGGAGGACGCTGGACGCCGGAGGATCCGACGTATATCGTCGCGGCGCGATCGAACACGGCGCTGTCTGCAGACTGAAACAGTATAGCCCATGGCGCCGGGGGTGGGATTTCTGGGCGGCTCGGCCTGAACCCACGCCCCCTTGCGGGGACGGACTCTCCGCCGCGCGATAGCAGGCCCGCGCCTTGGACCAGCTCGGCCACCCCGGCTGGGCCACGCCAGCGCCGAGGTATTTAACGTTTTCTCTGCCGGCTTGCGTCGAAGCCGGACGTCGCCTCTCAGCGACGGCGTCCAGGCGCGCGGATCGGCCTTGTCGCCACAGGATAAAAACTTTCGCCAACCCCCACTGAGCCTCCCGTGAGCTGACTCTATTTAAATTCTGGAGATAATCTTCCCGTGTTCGGTCTCGCTTTTTCCCCTAATGGCCTGGCCTCTGCCGAGGTATGAAGATAGGGTACGTGATAGCTGGTTCGACCCCCACGGAGTTTCTTGCGACCCTAGACCCCGAGCGGCCCATAAGGCTGTACGAATACGTGGCTGTGGACAGCGTGGAGATCCCGCCCGACGTGGAGGAGGCGGTCCAGGTTAGGCTTGTGGGCCAGATAGTTAAGATGATCCGGGACCCCTACCAGCTCAAGAGGGACATCCCTCTCTACAACGTGGTGGAGGGGGTTTCCCACGACCTGCTGGAGGTCCAGATCGCCAAGGTCAAGATCTTGGGCTATTTCTGGAACGGCGAGATACATATGCCGAAACTGCCGCCGCGGATCGGCGCCCCGGTCTATCTGGCCCGGGACGACGAGGTGGCCGAGCTCTACGGCTCCGGCGAGCTCTGCGTCGGGCGCCTCTCGGCGAGGCCCCTCGACATCTGCCTAGACGTCGAGGGGCTGAAGCGGCACGTGGCGGTCATAGCCGCCACGGGTAGCGGCAAGACGTGGTTCTCCGTGGTGCTGATAGAGGAGCTCCTCAAGAGGGGCGCCTCAGTGGTCGTCCTGGATCCCCACGGCGAGTACGTGGCCGCTAGAGACACGGCGCAACGGCTCGGCGGCGTCGGCGCCTTGACCGTCAAGGTGTCCGGCCACCACGCCGGCGACGTCATGTACAGAATAGGCGTGCTCGACATGGACCCCGACGACCTGGCCGACGCGGCCGGGGTTCCGCCTAAGGCCACCAAGATAAGGTACTCCATATACCTCGCCCACGCGCTCGCCAAGGCCGCCTACGAGGCCGGCGCGAGGAGGATGGGGCCTAGGGGTCTCACCGCCATACTCTCGGCGGCTCTGCGCGGCGACCAGAACCTGAGGAGGTCGTTGAAGCAGTGGGGAGTCGACGGCGAGAAGATCGACGAGAAGGTAAACGAGCTGGCGGAGCTGGCCAAGAAGGACCAGCACTCTATCTTCAGCGCGGCGGCCTACCTGAGGAGGCTCGCGAGGCTCGGCGTATTCGCCGCCAAGACCACGCCGCTGGGCAAAATAATGGCCGACCTCACGGTGGTGAACCTCGCGGGCGTTGGCGACGAGATCCAGGACTACGTCGCGTGGCACATGTTGACGCGGATCTTCAGGGCCAGGGTGAGGCACGTGAGGGGTCTGCCGGGCGTGAAGCTCGAGAAGCCCGTGGTCGTCGTGGTCGAGGAGGCCCATAGGTTCGCCCCGCCCAAATCGGCCAGGAGGACTAGGTCCTACGAGGCGGTCTCGCGGATAGCCGCCGAGGGCAGAAAATTCGGCGTCTACCTCGTGGTGGTGACCCAGAGGCCCTCCAGGGTCGACCCCGACGTGATGAGCCAGATGCAGTCCCAAGTGATCATGAGGATCGTCAACCCGAAGGACCAAGAGGCGGTGAGGGACAGCAGCGAGCAACTGGCGCAGGACTATCTGGACAACCTCCCGGGCCTCGACAGAGGAGAGGCGGTCGTGCTGGGGCCCATCGTCAAGCTGCCCGCCGTGATTAGGCTTAGGGACAGGCTGCTGGACTACGGCGGCGCCGACATATCTCTGGTCGAGGCCTGGCGCAGACAGGATGTCGACGTAGCTACAATCTGGACGCGGATATTCAGATCTCCGCCGCCCCCTTCGGCGGCGCTTGCGGCGTCCAGAATATCGGTGAAGTCCGCGGAGCAAGACGGCGGCGTGTGGAAGGCTGTTACCTCAGACGGCGCGCACGTGGAGCTCTCCATAGAGTCAGGCTACGCCAAGTGCAGTCTCTGCGGCTCCTCCGGCTGCGCCCACGTCTATAGGGTCCTCTCCGAGGTGGTCAAGGTGAGGAGGGCGGCATGAGGATAGCCCACATAAGCGACGCGCACCTGGGCCGACAGCAGTACCACCTGCCCGAGAGGGAGGAGGACTACTTCCAGGCCTTCGCCGAGGCCCTCAGACTGGCCAAGGGCGCAGACGCCGTGGTGATCACGGGCGACCTCATGGACACGAGGAGGCCCTCCACGAGAACCCTCCTGAGGCTCCTCGACATACTCGGCGAGTCCGGCCTCGCGGTATACGCCGTCGGGGGCAACCACGACTACAGCCACCTGAGGCCCGAGGAGACGCCGCTCCGCATATTGGACAAAGTAGGCGCCGTGAGGCTGCTCTGCTTCCAGGAGGCCGATCTGGGGGGCGTCTGGCTCTACGGGGCCTGCGCTACCCCGAGGTCCAGGGCTGAGGAATACAGGGAGAGGGTGCTCTCGGCGAGGCCCGGCTCGGTCCTGGCCATACATCAAGCCATCGAGGGCGTCAAGGCGAGGTACCCCTCGGCCGTGGACGAATACACCATGCCGTCAGCCGTCTTCTCAGGCGTCAAGGCGTTGCACATAGCCGCCGGCCACGTGCACGACCACGGGGTCAGACATCCGATAGGCGCGCTCTGGGCCGGCTCGCTCGAGATATGGGACTCCGCAGAGTTCGAGACCTGGGACTGGAGGAGGGGCAGATGGGACCTCTACCAGGAGGCGGCCCCGAAGGGCTTCTACGTCATAGACGTCGCGGGCCGGTCGGCCTCTGCCAGGGAGGTGTTGCTGAGGCCTAGGCGCAGGATGGTCAAGCTGAGGATATTCCTGGAGGAGGAGAAAGACGTCGAGGCGGCTCTGGAGGAGGCCTCGGCGAGGTTCGACGCGCCCGGCGCCGTGGTGAAGGTGGAGCTCTACGGCGAGCTGCGGGACGACTTGAGGCCGTCGCGCCACGCGGCGGCGTTCTCCCGGGCCCTGTACGTGGACGTGGTGGATAGGACCAGGAAGCCCGGCCGCGCCGTGGTTAGGGTCGGCTCGGCCTACGAGACCATAGAGCGGCTTCTGCGGGAGAGGCTAGGGGCCGGGGCAGACGCCGTGGTGAAGGCTCTGGCGTACGCGAGGGATGGGGACCGAGCCGCCGCGAGGAAGGTGCTGGAGGAGTGGCTCTATGCTGAGGTCGATCGAGCTTAGGAACTTCAAGGCGCACGAGGAGCTGGCGGCGGACTTCGTGGAGGGCGTCAACTTCATATACGGCCCCAACGGCGCGGGCAAGAGCAGCCTCCTCGAGGCTATCGCCGTGGCCCTCTACGGCTCCAAGTGGATCCAGAAGGTCAAGGCGCGATGGGCCGATCTGGTCAGGCGGGGGGCCGCCGAGGCCTCGATCCAGCTGGCCTTCGTGGGGATCGACGGCGTGGAGTACGTCGTGGCGCGGAGGTTCGGGCAGTCCGGCTCCATATCCTCCGGCACCTATCTGCTCGCCGACGGGAAGCCGGCCGCCAGAGGGGACCAGGACGTCACGGCGGCTGTCGCCAAGGCCCTAGGGCTGGGCGTCGAGGAGTTCGCCAACCTGGCCTACATAAGGCAGGGGGAGCTTAGGAGGATACTGGCGGAGCCCGACTACATAGACAGGCTGTTTCGCCTCGACGAGTTCGACTGGCTGGACGAGGTATTGAGGGACGTCCTGTCCGACGTGTCCAGAAGGAGGGAGAGGGCCTCCGGCAGGCTGGAGGAGCTGGGGAGGAGGGCCGAGGATCTGTCCAAGAGGGCGGTTGAGCTCGAGGCGCAGTCGGCGGAGGCGAGGAGGGAGGCGGAGGGCCTGGCCCAGTACTTCCAGCTCTACAAGAAGGCCGAGGAGGAGCTCGGCGGCTTGAGGGAGCGCGCGGCCGCCCTGGAGCAGGAGGCCAAATCCCTCAACTCCCTCGTGGAGCGGCTCGAGGAGGAGCTCGTGGAGCTCGACGTGGAGCTGGACAGGAAGTCTGAGGAGTTGAAGGAGCTGGAGAGGCTCGAGGGGGAGCTGGCCTCGTTGCCCCGGCCGGACCCCGCCGTGGAGGCCAAATACTACGAGGCCAAGAGGGTGGTCGACCTGCTGGCCGCCGCCGATCTGAAGAGGGCCAGGTCGTTCAGGCCGGAGGAGCTGGAGGCGGCCCGCAGAGAGGTGGAGGAGCTGAAGGCCAGGAGGGCCGACGTTCTGGCTAAGCTCGGGCTCGCCAGGGAGGTCCTGAAGGTGGCCGGCAGAGCATCCGGCGGGAGGTGCCCCGTCTGCGGAGGCTCGCTCACCGAGGAGACCGTCAGGAGGCATGAGGAGGAGGCCAAGGCGCTCGAGGAGGAGCTCAGGAGGGTCGAGGCGAGGATCTACGAGGCCGAGTCGGCGGTGAGGAGGCTCGAGAGGGATAGAGAGGAGTATCTCAAGGTCAAGGACTACCTGTCGGTGGACTTGGCCGAGGCCAGGCGGAGGCTGGAGGAGCTCAAGAGGCTCTACGAGGCGCAGAGAGACCTCGAGAGGAGGAGGGCCGAGATCTCGGCGAGGCTGGCCGCCAGGGATAGGATCGAGCGCGAGCTGAGGGGGCTCGAGGCCAGGAGGGCCGAGGTCGAGAGGAGGCTCGGCGAGGCCAGGCGGAGGCTGGAGGAGGTAGAGGGCCAGCTCTCCGCCTTGAGGCCCAGGCTGGCTGAGCTGGGCAAGTCGTACGAGGAGCTGAGGGCCAAGGCGGAGGCGTACCTAAAGGCGGCGTCGAGGGCTGAGGAGCTCGCGAGGCAGCTGGGCTCCGTCAAGGCGGAGCTCGAGCGGGTCTCCAAGGAGCTCGAGGCCGCCAGGGCCGAGGCCGAGAGGCACGGGAGGGCCGAGGAGAGGGGGAAGGCCGCAAGATCCGCGTTGAGGGACGTCAAGCCTGTGGCGAGACGCATATTGATAGAGTCGGTCAACGCCGAGCTCAACGGGGTTTTCCTCAAGCTTAGACACAATGAGTCCCTCCGCTCCGCGGAGCTTGCCCAGATAGACGACAGGTACTACGTCGTCGTGTCGAGATCCGACGGGCAGAGGTTCCGCCACACCGAGCTCTCGCTCGGCGAGGCCAACCTGGCCGCCCTCGCGCTTAGGGTCGCGCTTGCGAGGGCCCTGCTGGGAAGGCCGCCGTTCTTAATACTCGACGAGCCCACGGAACATCTAGACGAAACCCACAGGAGGAGGATAGTGGAGCTCGTCAGGGATCTCGCCATAGACGTCAAGACGGTCCTCGTGACCTCGCACCTAGGCGAGTTCGAGGAGGTCGCCGACAGGCGCATAGACCTCTGACCGTGCAAGGCCTCCCACCTCCTCTCGCCCCAGGGGCTCCTTTAGGGTAGCTCATCGGCGCCCTCCCGCGGCCGAGCTCATGGAGCCGCCTAGGCCGGCACCACAGCCGTACGAGCACATGGGGGCTGAAGATGCGCCGAAATACAGGCCTAAGGGCCCCCTATCCACCAGGGGCGAGGCCTTTGAAGGCCCTGTAGCTAAGGGCGCCCCACCGTTGCGGAGGAGGCGAGGCGGGCTCCGCTGGAGCATCCGAAGACACTTGTCGAGGTGCTGACCGCCGGACCCCAGATAATGCGGTTGTTGAACACCATAGCTACGCCAGACCGCCCATTGCGGCCGTCCTAGGCCGGCCGGTGGTCGCGGAGGCTTAGGGGCATGCTAAGGCGTTGTCTAAGCCTTCGTGTATTACATAGCGTCTGCACCTCCGCAAATGGAGCTGTGTCCCATCTGAGGCCCTTACCACGTGATTCTGATTAGACCTCCTCCCAGCTTCAGGGGCGTGGACTCGGCGGAGAAGCCGCGTCGGTTATGGCCCTGCCGCGGACTGTCGAGACATTCCTTTGCTATTAACTATTTAAAGGGATTCCGCACCTCTTCGTCATGAGCTTCGGCAGGCCGCCCAACGGCGTCTACTTCCTCAAGACAGGAGTGGAGCTGAGGGCCTTCATCAACTTGCTTAGGAAGTTCAGGGGATACGCCACGACGCTCATAACGCTCTACATCAACGGCGAGAGGCCGATGCCTGACGTCCTGACTCTGCTGAGGAGCGAGTGGTCGACCGCCTCCAACATAAAGGACAAGACCACGCGGACGCACGTGCAGGACACCCTCGAGAGGATCGTCAACAACTTGAAGGGGGAGGCCAAGGCGCCTGAGAACGGCATGGCCGTGTTCGCCGGGTTCCACATGATCAACCCCGGCAACTACGAGTGGGTGTACTACGTCGTCGTGCCGCCGCAGCCCGTCTACACCTTCAAGTACATATGCGACACGGCGTTCCACACGGAGCTCCTCGAGGACATGATAAAATCGAGCGTGGCCTACGGCATAATAGTCGTCGAGAGGGGGGAGGCGGTGCTGGCGGTGCTGAGGGGCGGCCAGTACGAGGTGCTCAAGACCGTCCAGTTCTTCGTCCCCGGGAAGCACAGCGCCGGCGGCCAGTCGGCCAACCGCTACAAGCGACAGACGGAGCATCTGGCCGAGGTGTTCTACAAGCTGGTGGCGGAGGAGGCCAACAGGGCCTTTCTCTCCATGCCAGGCCTCAAGGGCCTGATCGTGGCGGGGCCCGGCCCGACCAAGGAGGACTTCCTGGAGGAGGGGGGGCTCGACTACCGGCTACGCGACAAGGTGCTGGCCGTGGTCTCGGCCTGTTGCGCCAACGAGTACGGCGTCAAGGAGGCCATTATGAACTCGCAGGAGCAGCTGAAGGAGACAGAGTACGTCAAGGCCAAGGAGCTCATGGACAGGGTGATGTACTATGCGGTGAAGAAGAGCGAGTACATGGTCTACGGCAAGGAGAACGTCGTCAGGGCTATGGACATGGGCATAGCTGAGGTCGTCGTCGTGGCCGAGGAGCTCGGGGAGGACGAGGTGCTCGACATAGTCATGAGGGGCGACTCGAAGGGGGTGAAGGTCGAGATCGTGCCGAGGGGCGTGGAGGAGGGGAAAACCCTAGTGCAAGCCTTCGGCGGGTACGTGGCCCTCCTCAACACGCCGGCCTGGGTCCTCGAACAGCAGACCGTCGCCGCCCGCTGAGCCCGCCGGAGGGGGCTGAGAGGGGGCGCCTGCCCGCGAGGCGGCCCTATACGCAGACATCTCGGCCACGTATTCGGCCGACAGCACGGCTAGGCCTACGTACTCGACCGGCGGAAGGAGGGACAGCACGTAGCCTACGGCGAACAGGGCGAGCGCCACTCTGAACAGGCCGAGGGATGTGCGCCTGTGGAGATCTCTCAAGGTGAGGGCCTTGGCCGCGGCCAGGATGAGCTCGAGCGCGAGGACCACCGCGACGATGCCCAGCAGGGCGGGCTCGCGGCCTATGGCGACGTACAGCGCGGCCGGGCTCGCCAGGGCGCGGACGGCAAGGGCCGGACGGCCGGCGAGGTAGGCCGCCACCGACGCGGCGAATATCAGAGCCACGGCGACCAGCGCCACGGGCCCCCACGCCAGCCACCAAGCCCACTTGAAGCCGAGCCTGTGGAGCGCCCTATACCCCCTGAAGACGTAGAGGAAGAACACGGCGATGAGCCCAACGGCCAGGACGGCGAGGGCGGCGGAGGCGGCGAGCAGCGCGGATCTCGGCCCCAGGAGCCCTACGGCGAGCACGACGAGGCCTACTAGAATCAACGCCAGTTGGTACAGGAACCCTCTGTAGAGAACCTCCATGGCCTCTCTGAAGTCCACGAGGCCGGAAACGCCGACATTAATAAATATTCAGCGGAGACGGCCCATGGGCTCCGCCAGGCCCGACGCGGCCGAGGTCCCCGTCGAAGCGCCCGAGGGCCTCCACGCCCTCTTCCTGAGGGGCCGCTTCCCCGAGGAGCTCAACGTGGAGCTCTTCGGCGGCTGGGGCAGGCTCGCCGTCGTCAAGATCTTCAGGGGGCGGCCGCCCCACTACGCCCCCTGGGCGGAGCTGTTCGGCGCGTCGCCGCATCTCTACGGATCGCCGGCCGAGCTCGCCATATTTAGATGGATACACCGCGCGCTGCCCTCAGGCTCCAACCTCTACGCCGAATACGTCGGAGACGCCGAGACGGAGAGGCAGCTGAGATCCGGCGTCCCGCCCCCAGCGACTAGGCTGGGCGCAGTGCTTCTGAGGTCCGGCTTCCTGGCCACGGCGGATATGTACTTCCCTGAGGGCGGCAGAGAGGGCGGGCAGAAGATCAGAGCGGTCAGGCTCTAGGGCCAGTCGGCGTGCCTACCCCGAGGAGTCCTCTGGCCCGATGGCGCGAGGCGCCGTCCCGGCCCATCCTCCGTAGGGCTCGGGCGGCCGGTCGGAATCGGCCTACCCCACGTCTCAGCCGGCGTCCAGCTCCCTCACGTGCTCGTCGGGGAGCTTCCAGCCGTAGGCGCCGGCGAACTCGAGGACGCCCTCGGGCCTGGTGGTCCTCGGTATGGGCACCACAGCCGGCTTGTCCATGAGCCAGCGCAGAGCCACCTGGACGGGCGTCTTTCCGAGCCTCTCGGCTATGCGCCGTATCCTGTAGTTCTCGACGACCGCGCCTCTGGCCAGAGGGCTGGCGGCCAGGTAGAGCAAGCCCTCGCGTTGGGCGTAGGGCAGGACCCCATGCTCGTCGAGCCTGTTGATGTAGCTATAGACATTCTCCAACGCCGCCAGGTCGTATTTCTTGGCGCATTTCCTCGCCCGCTCGGCCGTATCCACATCGACGTTGCTGAGACCCCAGAACCTTATGACGCCCCTATCGATCAGCTCCTCGAAGGCCCTCACGGCCCTACATATGTCGGGGAGCGGGCCGTGCGGCATATATACATCGATGTAGGTGCCGAGCCTCCTCGCGCTCGCCTTAGCCGCCAGCGTTATCTTCTCCACGTCGTCCGGCCAGAACTTGGCGATGACCATTACCTTATCCCTATCCTCCCTCGCGAAGGTCGAGAGGGCCCTCCCCACCAGCTCCTCGGCGTGGCCCCCGCCGTATATCTCCGACGTGTCTATAACAAAAATGCCGTTGGCCAAGGCGTTGGCGAGGACCGCGAGATGCCGCTCGTCCCTCGACGTGTCGGCCCGCCAGAGGTCGCCGCCGAGGCCAGAGGTCCCTAGGCCCAACGCCGAGACGCACCCCACCGCCTTGAAACACTTCTTCTCCATGTACCCCATCTGCCGTTGATTTAATAAGATTCCCAGCCCAGATCCAGGGCCGGCCTCCGCCGAGGGAAAGGCGCGGTGGAGGTCGGGAGGCCGAAACATAAATAAATAGATGCCGTGTCTGGCATGGTCAAGGTGGTCAAGAGGGACGGGAGAGAGGAGGAGTTCATCCCCGAGAAGATAGTGGTCAGCGTGTTGAAGGCCGGCGCGCCTCTGGACGTGGCGAGGAGGATAGCCAGGAAGGTGGAATGCGCCGTCTCCGACAGCGAGACCGTCACGGCCAGGGACATAGCCAAGGTGATCCTCGCCGAGCTCAAGAAGGCCAACGAGGAGTGGTACAGAAACTGGGTGATCTTCGACAAGGCGGTGAAGCGGAGACATACCGACAAGGAGCTCCAAATCTAGCCTTTTCTGGCCTTATACGGCTCCGGCCGGGCGCCCGTTGGGTAGGCGCCGAAGACGCCGGGAAAAACGGCTATTTCTGTAGGAGCCTCTTCAGCACGTAGGGCAGTATCCCGCCGTGCTTTATGTACTCGACCTCAGCCCAGGTATAGACCGCGGCCTTCGCCTTGACCTCGTCCACACGCCCGTCCCTTCTGTGTATCCTCAGGGTGACCTCCTTGCCGGGCGCCAGATCCTCGAGGCCCAGCACGTCCACGGTCTCAGACCCGTCCATACCCAGGCTGTCGGCCGTCACGCCGGGCGGAAGCTGTATGGGCACTATCCCGACCATGGTGAGGTTGGAGCGGTGTATCCTCTCGAAGCTCTCGGCTATCACGGCCTTTATGCCCAGGAGCTTCGGCCCCTTGGCCGCCCAGTCCCTGCTCGAGCCGGCGCCGTAGGTCTTCCCGGCGAGCACCACTAGCGGCGTGCCCTCCTGTCTGTACCTCTCGGCCGCCTCGAAGACTGTGGTCCTGATCCCCTCGGGGTATTTGATGGTGTACCCGCCCTCGAGGCCCCCGCCCATCTTGTTGGTGTAGCCCTTGCTCCAGAACGTGCCTCTGACCATCACCATCCAGTTGCCCCTCCTGGCGCCGAATGTGTTGAAGTCCTTGGGCTGCACGCCCATGGACTCCAGGAACTTGCCGGCGGGGCTGTCCCTGGGTATCGAGCCGGCGGGCGATATGTGGTCCGTGGTTATGCTGTCGCCCAGTATCAAGAGGGGCCTTGCGTTAACTATATCTCCGGAGATCGGCCTCCCCTCGAAGAGAGGCGACGGCTGTATGTACGTGTCGTCGGGTCTCCACTGGTAGAGGTCGCCCGAAGGCGCCTTGAGCTCGCCCCACTCTGGGACCAGCTCACCCGCCTTGGAGTACTTCTCGACGTATACCTTCGGGTCCATGGCTCTGGACACGGCGTCGTTGACCTCCTCGGGCGAGGGCCATATGTCCCTCAGATAGACGGGCCTCCCGTCCCTGCCGTGCCCGAGGGGCTCCCTGGAGAGGTCCTTCAGCACCGTGCCGGCCAGCGCGTAGGCCACCACCAGCGGGGGCGAGGCCAGATAGGCCGCCTTGACGTCCGGATGTACCCTCCCCTCGAAGTTGCGGTTGCCCGACAGAACGGCGGCGGGCATCACGTCGCCCTCCCTAATCGCCTTGGCCACGGGCTCGGGCAACGGGCCCGAGTTGCCTATACAGGTGGTGCAGCCGTACGCCACAACGTGGAAGCCCAGCCTCTCGAGATGCTGCAGAAGGCCGGCGCGCCTCAAGATCTCCTCGACGGCGCGGGAGCCCGGCGCGAAGCTGGTCTTGACGTAGGGCGGCACCTCCAGCCCGGCCTCCACGGCCTTCTTGGCCAAGAGGCCCGCCGCCGCGAGCAGATAGGGATTTGAGGTGTTGGTGCAGCTGGTGATGGCCGCTATGGCGACGTCGCCGTCGCCGAACTCCACCCTCCTCCCGCCTATCTCCACCTCCACGGCCTTCCTCTTCTCCCGCCTCTTCCTCTGGACCAGGAACTCCAGAAAGCTCTTGGGCACGTCGGCCAGGCCGCGCCTCTGCCACGGGAGGGTCGGGCCGGCCGCCGACGGCTCGACCGCGGAGAGGTCGAAGTCCACGACCTGGCTGTACTCGGCCCCCTCGACGCCGCCGAAGACCCCCTGCTCCTCGTAGTACCTCTTCACGAGGGCCGCGAGGTCCTCGGGCCTGCCTGTCGCCGCGAGGTAGTCTAGGGTGTTGCCGTCGACGGGGAACAGGCCGGTCGTGGAGCCGTATTCGGGCGCCATGTTGGCTACGGTGGCCCTATCGGGGACGGACAGCTTGCGTACCCCCTCGCCGAAGAACTCGACGAAGGCGTCCACGACGTTGACCTTCCTCAAGGCCTCGGTGACCGCGAGGACTATGTCGGTGGCGGTGACGCCGGGCTTGGGCTCGCCGTAGAGCCTCACGCCCACGACCCTCGGCACCTTTATGGTTATGGGCTCGCCCAACATGGCGGCCTCGGCCTCCACTCCCCCGACTCCCCAGCCGACGACCCCCAGCCCGTTTATCATGGTCGTGTGGCTGTCCATGCCCACCAACGTCTCGAAGAAGGCGGAGTCGCCCTCGGTCCAGACGACCCTGGCCAAGTACTCCAGATTCACCTGGTGGATTATGCCGGTGCCCGGCGGGAAGACGCGGAAGTTCCTGAAGGCGTTTTGGGCCCACTTGAGGAAGACGTACCGGTCCCTATTCCTCTCTATCTCCAGGCGGATATTCATGGACAGGGCCTGCGGAGAGGCCCAGTGGTCCACCTGCACCGAGTGGTCTATGATCAGGTCGACGGGGACCCGCGGGTTTATCAGCTTGGGGTCCGCCCCCGACTTGACCGCTATATCCCTCATGGTGGCGAGATCCACGACGGCCGGCACGCCGGTGTAGTCCTGCATCACGACTCTGGTCACCTTGAGCGCCACCTCGCCCGCGGGGTTCTTGGGGTTCCAGCGGGCCAGAGCCTCGAGATGCTCCATGTTTATATCCCTCCCGTCGAAATTGCGGAGGACGTTCTCCAGGAGGACCCTTATGCTGTAGGGAAGTCTCTCCACGTCGTAGCCCTCCGCCTCGAGGGCCCTCACCCTATAGATCTTATACGACCTGCCGCCGACGGACAGCTTGGCCTCGGCCCTTGTATACGGCATAGGATAGACTCTAGACGTAATATATTTAACTCATCCCTTCTCCATCTGCCCTCTTGACGGCTCGACAAAGAGAGAACGACGAGCCTCGCCGTAGGGCAGTGGATCGGTGTCGGCGATCGACCCGACCGCGTGTTCCTAGCAATCGCTTCGGCTATCGCGAGCGCCTACAGAAGTTCGGCCAGTAATTGATAATATCTTGGAATCTATTTAATTAAGTCCATATTCATATCGATTGATTTATAACTATGGGTCAACGACCCTATCGATATTACGTCTACATACTTGGCGTAATCTGCTATATTTTTCTCATCGATATTGCCCGACGCCTCTAGGACGACCCTCTTCCTCAAGCCTCTCCTCATCAACTCCCCATGTACTTTGGCCACATCGCTTGGGCCCATGTTGTCCAGCATCACTATGTCGGCGCCGAGCTCGGCGGCCTTTACGGCATCCTCCACGTTCTCAACCTCAACCTCTATCTTAGCGATAAACGGCGCTCTCTCCCTAGCTAGCACCAACGCCCTCTCGAGCCCTCCAACGGCCCTTATGTGGTTGTCCTTGATCAAGATCGCATCGCCTAGGCCGAACCTATGCGGGTCGCCGCCGCCTATCGCAACGGCCTTCTTCTCCAGATATCTGAGGAACGGTGTCGTCTTCCTGGTAGCCGCAACCCTTACTTTTGGGTTAATTTCCCTAGCCTTGTCGAGGATTCTTTTCGTCATTGTGGCTATGCCCGAGGCCCTCATTAGGACGTTTAACACGACTCTCTCGACCTTTAACAGCTCGGGCTTTTGTCCCCTGATGATTAATATACAATCGCCTGCCTTCGCCGTCTCGCCGTCTCCTCTAAGCACCATAAAGTCGAGCCCGAGCAACTTCAGGAGCTCGGTCACCTCCTCCATGCCGGCAACTATGCAGTCCTCTTTGACTCTAATGCAAGCCTCGCCATACTCCCTCGGCACTATCGTGCTGGTTAAGTCCCAGAATGGGTTGTCTTCCCTCAAGGCGTCGAGTAGTTTATATGCAAATAGTCTAGCCTCGATCATGGCGAATGGCATCTGAATAATATATGAAATTTAGTCCCAGACCAATTTGGGCTATCAGCTCTATAATGAACGCCGACGCTCTCCCTCCTGATAATCGCAGCCCTAGCGACGAGGCTCGGCAACAGCGAACCTTCAAGTTCATCAATAGCCCTCCTGAGCCCCTCCTCGCTCCTAACTATCCCGACGTATCTCCACATCAAATCTCTAGCCATGTTTAAATCCACGCCATCCGCCTCCCGGCACTCCGCGTCCACGACTAAGTCGTATCTGCCGATCGCCGGCGTGTTCCAGACGCCGCCGTTGACGTAGGCCTTAAATGCCCTAACGACTAGGTAGCTCTGGACTAAGGCCTCCAGCAAGCTATTACTGGCCAGCCTATTGGCGCCGTGAAAGAGACTCGACGACGTCTCGCCTATTGCGAAAAGACCCTTAACGTTCGATCGGCCTAGTGCATCCACCGCAATGCCGCCGATAGTGTAATGGGCTGCCGGCGTTATTGGCACCAAGTCCCTATCCGGCCTAACGCCGCGAGCCCGAAGGAAGTCGTTTATAGTGGGGAACTTGTCCTCGAGGTCTATCGACGAGATATCTAGGTAAACGCCGCCGGTCCTTATAAGCTCTGCATATACAGCCCTGCTGACAATGTCGCGGGTCGCCAACTCGGCCCTTTCATCGTATTTACTCATGAAGTACTCACCATCCTTATTCACAAGCCTAGCGCCCTCGCCCCTAACGGCCTCAGACACTAGGAACAAGTCCCCATTAATCATAGCCACGGTTGGGTGGAATTGCACGAACTCCAAGTCCCTAACCAACGCGCCAGCCCTTAGAGCCGCCTCGATGCCGGACCCATCACCATCATTGGTGCTGTATAGGTATAAACCCGAATAGCCGCCGGTGGCGAGGATAACGGCATCAGCTCGCACGACATCCCCATCCTCAAGAACCACACCCATAACCCTATCACCATTAACTTCAACACCACCCAACCTACCCTCGACTACCTGGACGCCTAACTCCTCGACAGCCTTAGTTAAGATACTCATAACCGCCTCACCAATTTTATCACCACCAATCCTGGCCCTAACAACCCTAGCCCTACTGTGACCGCCCTCCAAGGATCTCCTCGCACAAGGCTCGAAACCATGCTTAACTAACCAATTAAGGGATTCGCGGGCAAACCCAATATAGCCCCACACAACCCATCCATCGTTTAGATGCCTACCGGCCGCCAACGTGTCGTTGACGTGGGATTCAACGTCTGAGCTATCAATGGGTACAGCGATCCCGCCTTGAGCCTTCCAGGAACTACCGCCACGTAAGTCCCTCGTCACCACAACAACGTCGTTCAACCCCTCTTCCCTGGCCCTTATCGCGGCGCTCAAACCGGCTATCCCAGAGCCAATTATTACTAACTTCGCATGCATCACCTAAACTCGAGCATCCTCGTTATCGAAACCCTAGCCCTCCTTGCAATATCCTCAGGAACCCTCACGGGATAGACGAGATCTCTCAACGACCTATAGACCTTGTCCAAGGTTATCAATTTCATGAAACCGCAGACAGCACTCCTAAGGGCTGGTGCAACCTTGGCATCAGGGATCTCCCTCAGCACCCTATCTATCAGACCGGTCTCAGTGGCTATCACGAAACTATCGCCCCTCGACTCCTCGACAGCCCTAACCATGCCCTGCGTTGACGAGACCTTAACCCTAACCCCCAGTTTTCCCGCATCCTTGAGTATGTCAACAGTACCTGAACACTCGGGGTGTACGAGCAATACTGAATTCCCATTCTCCATAGCAACCCTGGCGAGGACATCATACGTGATCCTATCATGCACGTAACAGGCGCCGTTCCAGATGTACAAGTCGTCCCTACCGGTGACATACCTTATGTAATTACCTAGGTTCCTATCAGGCACGAAAAGCACAGGCCTATCTCTCGGTATTGACTCGACTATCTTGTGGCAGTTGGCTGAGGTGCAGACGTAGTCGGAGACCGCCTTCACCTCGATCGATGAATTTATGTAGGCTACAACGACGCCGTTTGGGTGTTCCCTCTTCCACTTGACGACGTCCTCAGCTCTAATCGAATCAACTAACGTACAACCCGCCTTGACGTCGGGTATCAAAACGAGCTTATCTGGATTGAGCACCGCCGCAGTCTCCGCCATGAAGTACACGCCGGCGAATACTACGACCCTAGCGTCGGTATTAGCCGCTTCAAGCGATAGGTCCAGCGAGTCGCCCAAGAAATCGGCCACGGCTTGGACCTCACGTCTTTGGTAATTATGGGCGAGAATCACCGCGCCCCTCTCGCGTTTAAGTCTCAAGACCTCCTCGACCAAATCCGGCATTAAGCGGCCTTGGGCTCGTTTAGGAAATATGCGTATGGCGTAAAAGTTCGGATCCATCCGCGATCTGAGCCTCAGCATCAATAGGTCCATCGGGCAAACCTTGCTCCGCCTAACGACAGAGGGCCGACCCCCTCGGCCCCTTGGCGGTATATAGATACGTCGTCCCGTACGTGACCCTCGCCGAGGGGCGGGCGAAGTTAAGTCCGTTTTCCCTAGGCGCCCCGCGGGCGCGATGAGCCGCGGCCCAGTAGCTCCCCTCCCGAGACCTCGAGGGCCGCGCAGAGGCGCCCATGCCCCGAGAGGAACCTCCAAGGATCGGCGTTGTCGACAGCTATATTTATGGGGATTTTATCTGGGCCATGGACCTCTCGAGCCTCGTGGAGAAGGCGTCGCGGTCTGTCGTGGGGGTGGTCACCAAGCTGTCGGACGTCTGGGGCCTCGAGGAGGGCCGCTCCTTCGGGACTGCGTTCTCGGCCGGCGGCGGCCTCTTCCTGACCGCCTTCCACGTGGTGGCGGGGGCAGACGCCGTCCTTCTGGTGACGCCCGAGGGCGAGACCGCCGAGGCGCGGCCGATCGCTGGCGACCCCAACGACGACTTGGCCCTCCTCGCCTCCGACCTCTCGGCCCCGCCGATACCCCTCGGCTCCGCCTTGAGGCTGAAGGTCGGCGAGCCCGTCCTCGCCCTGGGCTACCCCCTGGCCATGCTCGACAAGCCAACCGCTACTTTCGGCATAGTGAGCGCCGTGGGGCGGAGCCTGAGCGTGGGGGATAGGGTCTTCGAGTTCCTTATCCAGACGGACGCGGCGATAAATCCGGGCAACTCCGGCGGCCCCCTGATAAACTCGGCGGGGGAGGCCGTGGGGATCAACTCGTCCATAATAGCGGGGGCGCAGGGAATAGGCTTCGCCGTCCCCATAGACCTGGCCAAGGTCATGATCGACATGGTGAAGAGGTACGGGCGTTACGTGAGGCCGGCGCTCGGCGTATACGTGGCCGCGGTGAACAGGGCCATGGCGGCTGTGTACAGACTCCCGGCGGATCGGGGACTCCTGGTAGTGGCAGTCCAGCCGGGCTCCTACGCCGAGGAGGCGGGGCTGAGGCGCGGCGATATAATAGTCTCGGTCGACGGCAAGCCCGTGGAGAACGTGTTCCAGCTACGGCTCGCGGTCTCGGAGGCGTTCGCCGAGGGGAGGACCCCGAGGCTGGGGGTCCTAAGAGGCGGGAGGCGCGTAAACTTGTAGCGGCCCCGCCGCCAGCCGTCCCTAGGCCCCTAGAGGCCTACGGGCGGCTGTGCTCCACGCGTTAGGGTTTTATAGAGCTGGATGCGCCAAGCCATGTACGCGGCGGTGTTGATCACGGCCCCGGACCGCGAGAGCGGGAGGAAGATCGCGAGGCATCTCCTCGAGAGGAGGCTGGCGGCCTGTGTGAACATAACGCCCGTATCTTCGATGTACTGGTGGGAGGGGAAAATCGAGGAGGCGGAGGAGGTGATGCTCGTGGTGAAGACCACCAGCGACAAGATCAACGACGTCGTGAGGGAGGTGAGGTCCATCCATCCCTACCAGTTGCCGGAAATCGCGGCGTTGCCCATCGTGGCCGGCCACGCCGAATATCTGGAATGGGTCAAGCGGGAGACCCACGCTTGATCGGCTCGACTCGGCGCGAGGGACGCCGACCCGCAAGCCCCCTTGAGTCTTTACAGCGCTGTCCCGCCCGGCGGACGTGCCGAGACCCAGTCAATAGACCCACGGCGCATATTGATGAGGGACGCCCATACGCTGGGCCTCAACGAGCACGTTAGGCCCATCTGCCGGCCCCTCCTTGAAGGGGGTGGGAACCCGCGGCAGTCCGCATCGTCGTAGGCGCAACGCCGATGCCTGCCCTTCAGCTGGGTCGAGGCTTCAGTAGCGGCAACCGCGTGGAGGCGCGGCGCCGCGTCTGGAGGCGACCTGCCGACCTGTTAAGCTTTTAACTTTAGGCCTCCTTTGCCGTGTGTCCGTCTGCGACATGTTCAAGGTGCTCGACCTAGCGGCTAGGCGGGGCGAGGCGGCGGTCGTCGTGAGGGTTCTCGACGGCGGGCGGGCCTACGTCGACGCCGTGGTGGGCGGCAGGCCCCTTCTGGGCTTGGTGCCGGACGCGGTTGTCAGGGCTGTGGCCGGGCTGAGGCCCGGCGAGAGGGCTCAGCTGGAGGTCGGCGGCATGTCGATCTCGGCCGAGGCCGTGTTGGTGAGGCCGACCGTGATAGTGGTGGGTTTCGGCGAGGTGGCGCGCCGCGTGTCGGAGGTGGCGGCCGCGGCGGGGTACTACGTGGCGGCCATAGGCCACGAGGCGGAGGGCGCCTTCTATAGGGGCGATCTGCCCGATCTGGAGCGGCTCGTCTCCGAGGGCTCTATCGTCGTGGTCGCCAACGAGGGGGGCCACCCCAGCGACGTGGACGTCGTGGAGCTTGCCGTCAGGCGGGGCGCCGGCTACGTTGCGCTTCTGGCAAGCCAGAGGAGGGCCGCGCTGGTCGTCAGGGAGCTGGAGAGGAGGGGGTTGCCGAGGGAGGCCGTGGCGTCGAGGCTCAGATCCCCCGCGGGGCTCGACATAGGCGCCAGGACCGCGGGCGAGATCGCCGTCAGCGTAGTGGCGGAGGTGGTGATGTATCTGCGCGGAGGCAGCGGGAGGCCCATGAGGGAGATCAAGGACCCCTACAAGGTCGTGGAGGAGGTGGAGGGCGATCTCTCTAGCTATAGGTGCGAGTGGAGGCCCCAGCCCAGCGCCTAGGCGCAGTGGAGGGCCCAAGGCGGGCGGCGCAGTCGGGGAGGAGACCGGCCGGTCCGGGCGACCTCAGCGGAGCCGGACGGCTCGGCCACCGTCGACGGCCGTCGATGCAGCGGCCTGCGCGGCCGTCGCCTCAGGCGTTGACGCCACCTCTGCCGGCCGTCTGTGTCCGTTGCCTATATATGCCATAGGGCTCGGCCAGACATGGACCCGAGGCACAACGTCTGGGTTAAGATAATCAGGGACAGGGCCCCGCGGCCCTAACAGAGGGCCGGACATCGGGATTTAGCCGCGGCCATTACGGCCATCCAGGCGCCTGTTGCCGCAGTATTTCCATCCCAGGAGTCCTCCGTATCGTCGTCTTCGTAGACGTCCTCGTCGTTGCCGAATTTGAGGCCATGGGGACGTCGGCACGTACCTATCGCCAGCGGCAACCGAGCTCGTCTAAGGTTGGCGTCCCTCCTCATCGTTTGGAGAGATGCGATACCGCCGGATCTGATTTATGAGGACTATCTGAGCGAATAACTCCATGAAGGTCGTTGAAATATTCAGGTCGAGACAGGGCGAGGGACCCAATGCGGGTAAAGAGGCGGTATTTCTCCGTCTAGCTCTCTGCAATCTACGATGCATCTGGTGCGACACCAAGTATTCTTGGCACGGAGGTACCGAGATGAGCCTTGATAGCGTCTATTCGAGGTTGATAGAGGCGGGAGGCGGCATTAAGCACATGGTTATTACTGGCGGCGAACCACTACTTTGGACCTATGAATTGTTGCCGCTGGTAAGAATTATAAAGAGTCTCGATTGGTATATCGAAGTTGAAACAAACGGCACAATACCGCCCAATGGGCTCATCGAGCATGTGGATGCGTTTAACGTGTCGCCTAAGCTTTCCAACTCTAGGTTGCCGATCAGCGCTAGGATCAATGAGATAGCAGTAAAGGAATTCGTAAAGAGTAATAAAGCTATATTTAAGCTTGTAGTAGAAAACTGGAGAGATGAAGAGGAGGTGCTCTGGTTTATTGACAAGTTCGGTATATCTAGAGAGAGGATTTACCTGATGTCCCAATGCGTCTCGCGAGACGAGTGTCTGCGTAAAGACGAGGAAATCACTAAACCCATGGCAGTAAGGCTCGGCGTTAAGTTCACGCCAAGACTCCATATAATTCAGGAGTTTAAGTAAAGAAGTATTTAAATGAGGCCAACGGCGCTCTCGGCAACTTTCGAGCCGATCGTTCCGTGGCTTAAAAATAAGGGGTTGCGGCTATGCCCTACCTCTAGCTAGCTCCAGCAAGTATTTATGCATGGCGGCGGTGGTTAGCTCCGGATGGAATGCCGTGGCCAGCATCGAGTCCTCCTGGGCCGCCGCCACGACCTCGCCGGCCCTTGGGTGCTTAAGCCTCGCGATAGGCCTGGCCCCTCCCCAGACCCTGACGATCGCAGGCGCCCTTATGAACACAGCCCTCAAGGTGCCGAACCTCTCGACCTCGACGTCGAGCTCGAACGAGTCCCTCTGTCTGCCGAAGGCGTTTCTCACCACGGCTATGTCCATCACGCCGAGGATGGGCTGGCCCGTCTCGCCGACGGCCGAATCCCTTACCTCTTTGGCCATAAGTATAGCGCCGGCGCAAGTGCCCAGCGTGGGGAGACCTCCGGCGACTGCATCCCTCAGCTTCTCCAGATAGCGCCTTGCCAGCAGACCGATGGCGGTGGACTCTCCTCCCGGTATAGCTAGCGCCTTCAGGTCGCCGAGCTGGCGCCCCTCCTTAACCTTCACCACGTCGACTCCGACCCCCAGCTCCTCGCCGGCCTTCCTGAAGGCCTGCTCGTGCTCCTCGACGTCGCCTTGCAGTGCGAGGACGCCCACCTTCATACCCCCCTCGTCTGGAGGAGCTCCTCCGGCTTGAGCGTTTTCACGTCTATTCCCGCCATGGCGGTCCTCTCGCTTACCATCCTCTGCGCCTCCACCACAGCCTCGGGGTCGTCCCAACGGGCTGTGGCGAGGACTATTGCCTCGGCTCTCTCCTTGGGGTCCTGCGACTTGAATATGCCGCTCCCCACGAAGATTCCGTCAGCCCCAAGCCACATCATGAGCGCCGCGTCGGCAGGCGTGGCGATGCCGCCCGCAGCGAAGGTGATCACGGGCAGTCTCCCCATCTCGGCCGTCAACGCGACGAGCTCCAGAGGGACTTGGCACTGCCTCGCGTAGTCTCTAAGCCTCTCCTCCTCCCCGGCCCTTCTTGCGGCGTTTAGCTCGTTTATAGCTGTATATAATGTCTTGAAGTGCTTGACGGCCTCCGCCACGTTGCCGGTCCCGGCCTCGCCCTTCGATCTGATCATCGAGGCCCCCTCCGATATCCTCCTCAGGGCCTCGCATAGCTCCCTACAGCCGTTGACGAAGGGCACCGAGAATACCCACTTGTTTATGTGATGTTGTTCGTCGACCGGCGTCAACACCTCGGACTCGTCTATTAGGTCGACCCCCGCCTCCTCCAGCAAGAAGGCCTCGTAGTAGTGGCCTATCCTCACCTTGGCCGATACGGGGATCGTGATGTGCGACATGACCTCCTCTATGACCTTTAGGTCGGCCATCCTGGCGACTCCGCCCGCCTTCCTCACGTCGTAGGGCAATTTGTCGAGGACCATGACCCCGACCGCGCCCGCGTCCTCCGCTATCTGAGCCTGCTCCACGTTGGTGACGTCCATTATCACGCCGTTTCTCAACATCGCGGGGAACCCCACCTTCACCTTGACCGTGCCCGTCCTCACGCCGTCCGCTGAATAGGGCCTGGGCCATTTGAACCCCCTCTCCTTGAGCCTATCCCTCAACTCGGCTAGGCTGTAGAAGAAATCCCTAAGCCTCTCCAGGTATTCGAAGCCGTTCGCCACCGACATGCGGCTGTCGATACGGCTGACTTTATGGTTTATTGAACGTTCAACATATCGGCGATAATGCTTTAATATAATTTGAATAAGTTAATTATGGCCAAAACGATCGTCGAGGAGGCGCGGGAGGGGAGGATCCCCGAGGAGGTGAAGCTGGCGGCCGTGCGCGAGGGGGTCGACGGCGGCAAGCTAGCCAGGAGAATCGCCGGAGGCAGGGCCGTGTTGATCCGAAATATCAAGATGCCCGACAAAATGGCCGCGGTGGGCGTCGGCCTGACCACGAAGGTCAACGTGAATCTGGGGACCTCCAGCGAGGTCGTGGACCTCAAGGCCGAGCTCGAGAAGGTGAGGATAGCGAATAGGTGGGGCGATACGCTCATGGATCTATCCGTGGGGGGAGACCTGGACGAGATACGGAGGGCCGTGATCGGCGAGAGCAAACTGCCCGTGGGGACCGTGCCGATCTACCAAGCGTTTATATACTCGTTCGGGAGGAGGGGAGGAGGCGCCTATTTCGACGAGGACGAGCTGTTTGGGACGGTCGAGAGGCATCTCAAGGACGGCGTGGGGTTCGCGACGATACATGCCGCGGTGACGAGGGACCTCGCCATCAAGGCCTTGAGGGGCGGGAGGACCATACCGGTTGTCTCCAGGGGAGGAGATATGATCATAGGCTGGATGTTGCACAACAACAAGGAGAACCCCTTCCATTCGAGATGGGACTACGTCTTGGAGCTCTTCAAGGAATACGACGCAGTGATATCCATAGGCGATGCGTTGAGGCCTGGCGCCACTGCCGACAGCCACGACGAATTCCACGTGGCCGAGCTACTGGAGACGGCTAGGCTGGTCAAACGGGCTAGGAAGGCCGGGGTCCAGGTCATGGTGGAGGGGCCGGGCCACGTCCCCCTCGACGAGATAGTGTGGGACGTCAAGCTCATGAAGAGGCTCACGGACGGCGCCCCCTACTATGTGTTGGGCCCGTTGCCGACGGATGTGGCGGCTCCCTACGACCATATCGCCGGCGCTATCGGCGCGGCTCTGGCGGGGGCGGCGGGCGCCGACCTTCTATGCTACTTAACGCCGGCCGAGCACCTGGGCCTTCCCACGCCTGGGCAGGTCGAGGAGGGCGCCGTGGCCTTCAGAATAGCTGCCCATGTGGCCGACGTGGTCAAGTTGGGGAGGAGGGCTAGGTCTTGGGACGACGAGGTGAGCAGATACAGAGGCGGGCTCATGTGGAGGGAGATGATATCGAAGTTGATATACCCCGAGAGGGCTTGGTCCATCTATGCCCAATACGGCGAGCCGAAGGTGAGGGGCTGCACCATGTGCGGAGGATACTGCCCCATGCTCATGGCGTTACAGCAAGCGAGGAGGGCCTCAGATTGATATGGCCGAGGCCTGGCTCTGGAGCACCTGGGTCAAGGCCGATAGGCTCAAGGACGCCGACGTCGCCGTGGTGGCGGCGTGTCTGCCCTTCGTCAATCCGAAGCTGTACGAGGAGATCTCCAGGGGGAGGACGGTGCTCTTCGCGTGTCCGGAGAGGGAGCATCCGGCCCTATACGGCAAAATAGTGAGTATGGTGCGGTCCTCGCGTCCCAGGTCCATCACGGCGGTCTCCATAGACGGAAGTCCCCACTGCTCTCTGCTACACGCCTCGGTCAATGAGGCCGAGTACATAATGGACGAGGAGATACCTAGGAGGCATTTCGTCGTGGTTGACGGGAGAGAGCTCGTGGAGATATCGCCGGCGGCTGTCAGAGTCGCCAGATATCTCTCCATAGTCGAGAGGGCTGTCAGAGAGAGGCCGGAGATCCTCAGGGAGCTGGAGGCACATAGCCTAGAGCATAGAACGGCCCTCGCGCGCCGCTTGAGGCGATCTGCCCGAGACGAATCGAGGCGAGGGCCTTGAGGCGTATCTCTGTCCGTTGAGGCGGGCCGGGGCGCGGGCCTCTTCGCCAGACCGCGAGGGTTTGTCTGCCCAATCGATGCGTCTGTCTTTAGTCGGACAGCCGACTATTCGAATGGACGTGGGCCCTCGCCTAAACGAGAGGCCGAGACCTCCATCTAGGAGATCGCCTTAGCCCTGTCGATGCGCTTACAGCGGTTCGCACGCCTCTCGTCCTAGGCCTCCTCCAGCCCTCTTATCAACTGCACCTCGACCTCGTCCCCCTCGTCGTAGCCCTCCCGGTTCTCCGGCACCACCAGGATGGCGTTTCCCCTCGTGAGCGTCGAGAGGACGCCGCTGCCGGTCACCGCGAGAGGCTCCACGTATATCCTCCCGTCCCTGACGTAGGCCCTCGCCCTTGCGTAGGTCCTCACGTTTATCGGCGTAGTTATCCTTCTGGTCAAGACGCCTCTGGCCGTGGGCGCGGGCTCCGGCCTCCCGCCGACCATCTTCAAGACGGCAGGCCTCGCGAATATCTCGAAGCCGACGATCGCCGCCACGGGGAAGCCCGACAGGACGACTACGGGCTTTCCGCCCACCACGGCCGCCCCGTTGGGGCGCCCCGGCCTAGCGGCAACCCCCCTCACGTAGAAGTCGGCCATGGAGGAAACGGCCCTATGGGTCGCGTCGGGCCCCCCGACGGACGCGCCGCCGGTGGTGGCGACCACGTCGAAGTCGGCGAGCGCCCTCTCCAGCGCCCTCCTTATGGCCTCCTCGTCGTCGGGGACGAGGCCTAGATAGTGGGCGTCCGCGCCTGCCTCTCGGAAGAGGCCGATCAGGGCGAACCTGGTCGAGTTCACCACTTTGCCGGGCGGCGGAGGGCCGCCGCGCACGTCGTCCACCTCGACCAGCTCGTCCCCTGTGGATATCACGGCGGCTCTGACGGAGTATATCGGCACGCGCGACATGCCGAGCGACGCGAGGACCCCCAGGTCCCAGGGCCTCAGCCGCGTCCCGGCCCTAAGGACGAGCTCGCCCCTGGAGAGGTCCTCCCCCCTCCTCGAGACGTAGTAATACTGGGGCACCGGCCGATATATCTCCACGGACCCTCCCCTCTCGGCCGCCTCCTCGTAGGGCACCACGGCGTCGGCCCCCTCGGGCAGAGGGGCCCCCGTCGCCACCTCCACCGCCTCCCCCGCTCCCACCACGCCCTGGTAGGGCCTCCCCGGCCCGGCGCGCCCTACCACCTTCAGCACGACGGGGTTGGTCCTGGCGGCCCCTAGCGTGTCTACGGACCTGACCGCATACCCGTCGAAGGCCGCGCGGTCGAAGGGAGGGACGTCCACCTCGGCGACCACGTCCCTGGCCAGATACCTCCCCAGCGCCTCGCCCAGCGGCACGTCGACGACGGGAGGCCTGTGCGATACCTTGGAGAGGAACTCGGCAACAGCCTTGTCGACCGGAGTTAGGCTCTTGAAGCCTCTGGACACGTGGCGGGATGCGAAGGCACTATTTAGCCTTTCTGCCCAACACGAGGAGGTAGCCGGCCTCCCCGGCCTTGGCCTGCAGGTAGCGCGCCACCTCTTCAGGCGCGGTCTCGACGGCAAGAACCGCGGCGTATATCCGCGTCCTGGCAAACTTCTCGGCGGCCTCCGCGGCCCTCCTCAGTTGCTCCAAGGCCCTGTCGGCCTCGTCTACGGTGGGCACCGCCGACTTGACCTCGGCCACCACCAGCGGATCCGGACAGAAGACGTCGACCTCCTTAATGCCGTCGATCAACAGAGCCGCATGCACGATCGGGTTGCAGGTAAACCCCTCAGCCGCGAGCCACTCCCTAATCCACTGGGCCGTGTAGAACTCCAGAGACACCCCGAGAGCCTCCTGTATCTGCGTCAACGCAGACCTTATCCAGCGGAACTCCTCAAAGGCCCTCTCCCACCTCTTGTCGTTCTCCTGCCAACGCCTCTCGTTCTCTTCCCACCGCCTTGTATTCTCTTCCCAGCGCTTCCAATTTTCCTCCCAGCGGCGTTGGTTTTCCTCCCAACGTTTCGCGTTCTCTTCCCACCGCCGCCAATTCTCCTGCCACCTCTTCTCGTTCTCCTCCCATCTTCTCCAGTTCTCCTGCCACTGCCTTGCGTTTTCCTCCCAGCGTTTCCAGTTTTCCTCCCACCTCTTCTCGTTTTCCTTCCAGCGTTCCTCCTCCATCTGGACGAATTTGTGGAAGTCCTCCCTAAGCCTCCTCAGCTCGTCCAGAACCTCCCTAAGGCCTAGAAGGCCGGCTACGGCCAGCCGGAACTCCTCATCCTCCTCCAAGGCCTTAAGAAACCTAAGCCTCTCCTCACGGGAAAGAGCCACGTGGTGTGACGGGCTAGTTGAAATATTAATCTTTCGGGCGGCCGCCCGAACGGCCTCATACTTACGGCGGCTTCGGGTATGTGCGGTTCTTTAAAGCGTCGATCCTCAGACGGCCTTCTTGTTCGCTCCCGCATCTCGACGCCGGTCTGCTCCGGCGGTCGGCACGCCCTCAGTCGAAGTTCGACGCTCGGCATCCCCAGGGATGGCGGCTGGAGGGATCCGTCGGCCGGCGACTTCGGCATCCTGCGTCGGCGGGTCTGCGGGGAGGCTCTCGTAGAGGGCTGAACGGGCGTTCCCTGGAGGGCCTCCGCGCCGCGTCGACGCTTCGCCGCCTCGTCGAGCCGTTCGACGAGGGCGCGAGCTATATAAAGTGGCCTTTACTTATCTATATGCGCGCGTTGTTCCCCGGGAGGTTCCAGCCGCCGCACTGGGGCCACGTCAAGGCCGTCAGGGCGATATTGGACGAGGTCGACGAGCTCGTGATATCGGTGGGGTCGGCCCAGTTCAACTACATACCGAAGGACCCCTTCACGGCCGGCGAGAGGATCTGGATGCTGAGGGAGGGGCTCAGGGAGGGGGGCGTCGACCTCTCGAGGGTGGTGATAATACCTATACCCAACGTGGAGAACAACGCGGAGTGGCTGGGGCGCGTGAGGTCCTACGCGCCTCCCTTCGATGCGGTCTACACCGGCAATCCCTTCGTGGCCATGTTGTTCAGAGACGCGGGCTACGAGGTGCGGCGGCAGCCCATGTTCGACAGGGAGAGGTACACCTCGACGAGGGTCCGCGAGCTCATGCTGGCCGGCGACCCTGGCTGGGAGGAGCTGGTGCCGAGGTCTGTGGCCGAGATAGTCAAGAGGGTCGGCGGCGTTGAGCGGCTGAGGATAGCCGCGAGGGGGGAGGCGGAGCCGCACATGTGGTGATGAAGGCCGCGGCGGTCCTCCTGCCCCTCCTGGCGGCGCTTGCGCTCGCTACGGCCACGCCCATAGGCCACGTGGTCATCGTAGTCGAGGAGAATAGAGCGTTCGACAACCTCTTCGGCATCTACCCCTTCGGATGCCCGCCGATAGTCAACAACGTCACCCTGTCCGTCATGTGGCCCTACGGCCTATACGACAACTACTCCCAGCTGGAGCGCAGCTGCGCCGAGATCCCGTGGATATCCGTCCCCAACGTCCCGTGGGCGCCCTGGCTGGGCTCGAGCCACCCCTACTACGTCGGGTCGGCCGTCGAGGAGAACCCGTCGGAGGGCTGGACGCAGTACCACGGCGACTATTGGTTCGGGAAGCCCGTGGGATTCGCGTTCTACTCGGGGCGGCAGTCCCTGGCGTATCTCTCCTACCAGCAGGCCTGGCCCCTCTGGGACCTCGCGGAGGAGTACGTCCTCGCCGACGACTTCTTCGCGCCCGTGCTGGGCCTGACCGAGCCCAACAGGGTGGCCGACCTGATGGGGAGGCCGCCCGGCTTCTACACCGACAGCGCCGTGGCCGCGGTGCCCTTCAACGAGTCCGTCATGTACCAGCTGGAGGAGGCCGGCGTGTCCTGGGGCTACTACGTGTACGGCTACGGAGGAGGCGTGCCCTACCCTCTGACCGCCTTCTCGGGCGCAGAGAAGTACGAGAGCCACTACGGCGACTACCGCGACTTCATTGCGAAGCTCGGCAACTGCTCCATACCGGCGGTATCCTGGGTCATGTTCTTCGGCGGCTCCGACGACTCCTACGACATGCATCCGCCTCACAACGCCACCGCGGGCGCCCTCGCCGTCTTGAAGCTCGTGGATGCCGTCGAGCGCAGTCCCTGCTGGAACTCCACAGCTGTATTCATAACCTTCGACGAAGGCGGAGGCTTCTACGACCAGGTCGCGCCGCCCGCCGTCGACGTGTTCGGCCTGGGCCAAAGGGTGCCGTTGATAGTGGTCTCGCCGTACGCCAAGGAGGGCTACGTGGACAACGACACTATCAGCGACTACACGATACTGGCGTTCGTGGACTACAACTGGGGCCTGCCCTACCTCACGCAGGAGGTGGCCAACAGCGACCTGCCCGGCCTGCTGGCCGCCTTCAACTTCTCGGCGCCGCCGAGACCCCCGCTGGACGTCGACAACTGGACGTACCCGTTGCCCCTCCAGTACCCCGTACATTACGGCTACATGGCGACGGTCCCCAGATACGCCAGCTACGCCGACGTCTACAGGGCGCCTGGGCTGGGCGTCCTGCCCTGGCTGGCGGCGCTCTCCATAGCGGCTCTGGCGGTGGCGGCGGCGCTCCGCAGAAAGGCCGCGCTGTATGCGTCCGCCGGCATATCGGCCGCGTCGACAGCCCTCTCGGCCTACGTGCACTACGCGTGGCCCATGTACCAATTCGTCACGCAGTACTACCTAGCGGCATCGGCCCTGGCGCTAGGCGCCGCGGCCCTCTGGGTCGCGGTAGCCCGGCGGAGGCGGCCGGCTACGTTTAAGCATAAACCTTAAAAAGATATAGTTCCAAAATATATATGAACTTCCAAGAGGCCAATAGAGCCCTCTATAAGGGCTATCTATATTCATTGATTTTGACTATAGCCCTGGTCGTGGCGGTGACCGTCGCCGCGCTTCTAATCCTCGCGCCGGCGCATTTCGTAGCGGAGCCTCCGCCGTATCACGTAACGGGGTCTCAGCCGCCGCCCGCCGGACAGGAGGAGGTCGCGATCGGTGCGTTTTTCGCGCTTCTGGCGGTCGTCATCGCTATAGCGATAGTGCTCATCGCCGTGTTCTTCCTCTACATATTCAGGGGATATAGGGCGCTCCACAGGCTCGGCTTCAAGTGGGCTTGGTGGCTGGCGTGGGGGCCCATCGTGGAGATCGTGCTGGCCCTAGTCGCCGTACCCATCGCCGTAATATCCATCCCTTCCGCTGTATATTACGATATGGGCTATCCAGCGGAATACCCCGCCTGGCTGGGCATGATCACGGCGGCCGCGCCGTTGCTTGTGTTGTTCGCAATAGCTGTAATAATTGGGCTTATCATTGATATTGCTCGTATAATATTTCTCTACGATATGCATAAATATACAAAGATTGGATACTTTCATATCTCATTTATACTATATATTATAGGCCTCGTCCTCTCGCTCATCATCTTTTCGGTCGCGGCAGGCGTGCTGGCGGCCCTCGTGCTGTTCGCAGAATATATCACGGAGATGCTGGCCTACCGGGAAGCCTCTCGGTGGACGCCGCCGGCGGCGCCGAGCCAGTAGCGGCTCCCGCGGCCAGCCGTTTCTCCTGGGCCTCCACCGGCCCAGAACTCCCTCCTCACGGCGGCCAGACCTCCTCGGATTCCCTCACGGCCGACCTGCCGTCCTCGACCGGCCGCGGGAGGCCTGTTACGGCTACGGGCCGTATGCGGACGGCGCGTGTCCGTCCGGGAGGGCGGCGCGGCGGAGCATAATTTATATTGGGGGTGTGTTGGGGCATGAAGGCGGTCACCGTGATCCCCGGGGTCCCCGAGTCCCTGAGGCTTAGGGAGGTCCCTAAGCCCTCTCCGGGGCCCGGGCAGGTCCTCCTCAAGCCGCTTAAGGTCGGCGTGTGCGGGACCGACAAGGAGATTATAGAGGGGAAGTACGGCAAGGCGCCCGAGGGCAGCGACTACTTGATTCTGGGGCACGAGGCGCTGGCCGAGGTGGCCGAGCTGGGGCCGGGCGTGGACAACGTGTCGGTTGGCGATTTGGTCGTCCCCACGGTCAGGAGGCCTCTGAACTGCGGCTTGCCGGTGGACTACTGCCCCGTGGGTCGGTATCTGGAGCACGGCATATGGGGCCTCCACGGCCACGCGGCCGAGTTCTCCGTGACTGACGCCGCCTATCTCGTCAAGGTGCCCAAGGAGGCGGCGGACGTGGCGGTGCTGACTGAGCCGCTCTCCGTGGTCGAGAAGGGCGTCGAGCTGGGGCTGGGCCTATACCAGTCGAGGCTCGGCAGAAGGCCCGAGACGGCGCTGGTGCTGGGCGCAGGCCCGGTGGGACTTCTGGCGTCCATGGTCTTGAGGCTCGCCGGGCTGTCCGTGACCGCGGTCGCGACGAGACCTCCCGACAGCTTGAAGGCGAGGCTCGTCAAGGAGCTAGGCGGGACCTACGTGGACGCGGCCCACGAGAAGATCTCGGGGACGTACGATCTGGTCATCGAGGCGACGGGGGCCCCGGCGATGGCGCTGGAGGGCGTGGAGGTGCTCGGCCCCGGCGGGGTCGAGGTGCTCCTGGGGGTCTACCCGCCCGGCGGCCGGCTCGACGACGTGGGCCGGCTCCTCACCGAGGCGGTCCTCAACAACAAGCTGGTGGTGGGCTCCGTCAACGCCGGGCTTAGGCACTTCGAGGCGGCCTTGAGGCACCTCAGGGAGGCCGACGAGCGCTTCGGCGGCTGGCCCAGGAGGCTGATAACCAAGACGGCCTCTCTGGGGAACTACCAGGAGGCCTACAGCTGGACCCACGACGACGTAAAGACGGTTCTGTCCATGGAGTAGCGAAACGCTTAAAAGCGGATAGCCGGCCGTGGCCCAATGATACCGCCCCAGTTCGACTACATCCGCGCCTCCTCTATAGATGAGGCCGTCGATATCCTGTCGGAGGACCCCAACGCCAAGGCCCTCGCGGGCGGGCAGAGCTTGATACCGCTCCTCAAGCTGCGCGCGGCGGCTCCCAGCAAGCTTGTCGACATCGGGAGGCTCAAGGAGCTCCGATACGTCAGGCAGGCCGGGGACGGCTTGGCCGTGGGGGCTCTGGCCACGCACGCCGAGCTGGAGAGGTGGGCGGGCCCCTGCGGGGTCCTCCCGGAGGCGGCGAGGCAGATAGGGGATCCCCAGATAAGGTCCATGGGCACCATAGGCGGTAGCCTCGCACACGCGGATCCGGCCGCGGACTGGCCCGCCGTCGTGTTGGCCCTAGGCGCCGTCGTCAAGGCCAGAGGCCCGTCGGGCCTCCGAGAGGTGCCGGCCGAGGAGTTCTTCCAAGGGCCCTACTCCACGGCGTTGCAGCAGGGCGAATTGATAGTGGAGGTGTCCATACCCCGATGTCCCCCCAGGGCTTCCTACGTCAAGATAGCCAAGACCCACAACGACTTCGCCATAGCCGGCGTCGCCGCGGCCGTCTGGGCCAAAGACGGCGTGGTGGAGGAGGTTAGGCTCGCCGCCACCGGCGTGGGGCTCAAGCCGGTCAGGCTCAGGAAGGCGGAGGAGGCAATCCGGGGGAGGAAGATCGCCGGGGATCTCCTGGCGGAGGTCGCCGAGGCGGCCTCGAGGGAGGTCGAGCCGGTGTCGGACGTAAGGGCTTCGGCCGAGTACAGAAGGGCCATGGCCGGCGTTGCGGCCAGAAGGGCGTTGAGGAGGGCGTTGGGGCTATGAGGATCAAGGTCAAGGTCAACGGGGTGTGGTACGAGCGCGACGTGGAGCCGCGGAGGCTCCTTGTCCACTTCCTGAGGGACGACCTGGGCATAAAGAGCGTGAGGGTTGGATGCGACACCGGCCACTGCGGCGCGTGCACCGTGCTGCTCGACGGGAGGCCGGTCAAGAGCTGCAACCTGCTCGCCGTGCAGGTCGACGGCTCCGAGATAATAACGGCCGACCACAGCGACGACCTCATGGAGAGGCTCAAGCGGGCCTTCCACGAACGCCACGCGCTCCAATGCGGCTACTGCACATCGGGCATGTTGATGGCCTCCTACGCCCTCCTGAGGGAGAGGCCGAGGCCCACTGAGGAGGAGATACGCGAAGGGATCAGCGGCGTCCTCTGCAGATGCACCGGGTACCAGAACATAGTGGAGGCCGTCAGGTCGGCGGGGCCATGAGGCACGTCGGCAGACCGCTGGCGAGGCTGGAGGACTACCACCTGCTGTACGGACAGGCCCGCTATGTCGACGACATAGAGCTGCCCGGGATGCTCCACGCGGGCTTCGTCAGGTCGCCCTACGCCCACGCCAGGGTGAGGCGGGTGGACGCGTCCGAGGCGTCCTCGATGCCCGGCGTCGTGGCGGTCTTCACGCCGCAGTCGGGCAAGCCCTTCGACTTCGCGCCAGGCGGCAAGGTCAGATACCAGGGGGAGGCCGTCGCCATGGTTGTGGCCGCGGACAGATACGCCCTCTACGACGCCCTGGAGAGGGTGTACGTGGACTACGAGCCGCTTCCGGCCGTCGTGGACCCGATAAAGGCCATGGAGCCGGGGGCGCCCCTAGTCGACGAGTCTCTGGGCACCAACGTGTCGCATAGGGAGAAATACGCCTCGGGCGACGTCGAGCGGGCCCTCGCATCCTCGGACAGGTTGGTCGAGGAGGAGCTCTCCACGGGCAGAGTGGTGCCCTCGGCCATGGAGCCCCACGGAGTCGTGGCGGCCCACGACGGCAGGACCCTTCTGATATACGACTCGACCCAGAAGCCGCATGTGGTCAGGCGCGAGGTGGCCAGAAGCCTCGACGTGCCGCTGGCCGCCGTCCGCGTGGTCCAGCCCGACGTCGGCGGCGCCTTCGGCTCCAAGATACAGGTATATCCGGAGGAGGTCAGAGTGGCCGCGGCGGCCATGGCCCTGAGGAGGCCCGTCAAGTGGATAGCCACGAGGAGCGAGGACTTCAAGGTGACGACGTACGGCAGGGGGCTTGTGCTTAGGTACAAGGCCGGCTTCACGAGGGACGGCGTGCTCAAGGCCGTGAAGGGGGAGGTCATAGCCGACGCCGGCGCATACGACTGGTTCGGCTTCGACCTGGCCTCCACAGCCGCCACTATGTTGCCGGGAGCCTACAAGGTCGTGGACCTCGACGTAGACGCCGTGTCCGTCTTGACCAACAAGCCGCCGTTGGGGCCCTACAGAGGCGCCGGGCGGCCTGAGGCGACCTTATTCATAGAGAGGATAATGGACCTGATAGCCGACGAGACGGGGCTCGACCCCGTCGAGGTGAGGAGGAGGAACTTGGTGCCCGCCGGCCCCTACGACAACCCGCTCGGCCTGCATTACGATTCCGGCGAATATCTGGCCGGGCTGGAGAGAGGGGTGGCGGCCACGGGCTACTACGATCTAGTTAGAAGGGCGGAGGCGGCGAGGGCGGAGGGCAGAGTTCTGGGCGTCGGCATGTCGTTCTACATAGAGATTACGACCTACGGACACGAGGTGGCGATAGTCAGGGCCGAGAGGGACGGGAGCTTCACCGTGGCTGTGGGCATCGCGCCCCACGGCCAGGGGGACGCCACAGGCATAGCGCAGCTCGTCGCCGACGAGCTCCAGATACCTATAGAGCGCGTGAGGGTGGTCTGGGGCGACACGGACGTGGTGCCCGACGGCGTGGGCACAGACGGGAGCAGGTCCCTCACGGCCGGCGGCTCCGCCGCCGTGCTGGCCGCGAGGCGCCTGTTGGACGAGCTCAGGAAGGCCGCCGAGGAGCTTCTGGGAGGCCCCGCGACCTATTCCGAGGGAGTGTTCAGATCTGGCGACAAGTCCGCGACGGTTGGGGAGATCGTGGAGGCGGTCTACAGGGGCAAGGTCAAGGCCCAGCTGGAGGCCATGGAGGTGTATAGGGCCAGGCCGACGTTTCCCTACGGCGTCGGCGTCGTCGAGGTGGAGCTGGATCCTGAGACCGGCATCGCCAGGCCCCTTCTGTACAGGTCCTACGACGACATAGGGGTCGTGGTGAACCCGCTGCTGGCGGAGGGCCAGATACATGGAGGGGCGCTTCAGGGGATCTCCCAAGTGCTCTACGAGCAGGTCGTCTACGATCAAGACGGCAGTCTGGCCACTCCCAACTTCGCGTTCTACCACGTGCCCAAGGCTGTCGAGGCCCCGAGATACGAACCGCACTTCGCCGAGACGCCCCACAGATCGGACCACCCGACGGGCACCAAGGGCGTAGGCGAGGCGCCTACAGTCGCCTCGGCAGCCGCGACGATAAGGGCGCTGGAGGACGCCATAAGGAGGGCCGCCGGAAGGCGGGTGAGGCTGAGGTCGACGCCGGTGACGCCCGAGGAGATATACCGTTTGATCCACGGCGGCGCGTAGCCGCGGGCTCCAGGCGCCGCAGACGCGGCGGCGGGCCTATTTCCTCCATGTCTGCCGGCGGGGCTCCGCGGGGAGGCTCAGCGCGCCGCTCTGCGGGGCTCCAGCGTCCCCATCAGGAGGCCTCCGATTATGCCTCCCAGGTGGGCGACGTAGTTCGCGTTGGGCAGTATCGAGGAGGTGAGGAATACTGCGGCCAGAAACGCCAGCCCCACCCAGCTGATCTCGCGCGTGGTCGCCATCCCTCTGGCTATATAGAAGGCGAGGATGCCGAAGATGCCGCCCGAGGCGCCCGCCGACATCGTGTACGGCGGATATAGGAGAACCGTCAGGACGTTGCCCAGGACGCCCGACGCGAGGAAGACGGCGTATTCGTAGTTGCCGGCCTCGCTGCCGAAGATAATATATATGGCGTAGAGCGACACGGCGTTCAGAAGGAAGTCGATGAAAGACGGCGTGACGAACATGCCGGTCACCAGCTCGTAGTAGTAGCCGGAGAGCACCGCCCTGTTGTAGAGGACTAGGTACGGGAGCAACGTCGGGTCCGTCGCGTAGACGGCGAGGCCGACGGCGTAGCCGAGGGCGGTCAGGGCCAATATGCCGAGGGTGGCCCTCATCTGCCGGCGCCCACCTCGCGCCTCAAGATGTACCAAGTCCCCAGGGCCTTCGCTATGAGCCTCCCCGAGGCGTCCCTCACCTCGCCCTCGGCCGCGACGAGCCTCCCGCCCCTCCTAACCACCTGTCCGCAGACCCTGTAGGGCCCCTCCCTCCCGACCTCCAGGAAGTTGACCTTGAGCTCCACCGTGACCTGATCCGTCCCGTCGTTGACCGTGAGGACGGCCATGCCGAGAGTCTCGTCGAGCACGGCCGCTATAACGCCGCCGTGGAGCACCCCGCCCAGCCTCTGGACGTTCCTGCCGTGGCCGAACTCGGCGCAGGCCCTGCCCTGCGACACCTCGGTTATTCTGTACCCGATGAACGCCATCAAGGGCTCCGACTCCCAGATGACAGAGTTGGCCTTCTCGACGTCCAGCGGATACATTGCCGGAGAAGACGCGCCTCTTAAATAGCTATATCTCGAAGACGGCGCCGGCTCCCCCCGCCCTGGCCGCCCCGGGCAAAGCCGCCTGCAACGCGGCTATCCCGGACACGCCGGTGCAGTGGGTGCCTACGACCAGGCCGGGGCCTCTGGCCTTGAGGTACTCCGCGGCCTCCCTAACCCTGGCCTCGGGCAGCCCCATGAAGTGGAGCCCGCCGATGACTGCGTGGAGCTTGTCGGCGCCCGTTACCCTCAAGCCGTACTCCACTATGTTCTCCACGCCGGCGTGGCCGCAACCGGTGAGGGCGACGAGCCCCTTGGGGTGCCTTATGTAGAGAGCCATGTCGTCGGGCACGAGATCCGAGACGGCCCCGGTGTGCGAGGGCCCCCAGCTCCTCGGTATTTCGCCCGAGGCCCATACGCCTTCGGCGATCTCGTAGGGCTCCCTCACCAAGACCAGCTTCGCGCCCTTGGACTCTAGGAAGGCGCGGGTGAAGTCCACCCCTATCTCCACCTCCCCCACCTCGTCCTTTGCGTAGGCCTTCGCGAAGAGGTTCTCGTGGGCCACGACGGTCAGCGGCCTGGACCTCGCGTCGAGGAGCTTCCTGACTCCTCCGGTGTGGTCTATGTGCCTGTGGCTGAGCACCAAGACGTCGGGATCGTCTGGAGATATGCCGAGAGCCCTCATGTTGTTGAGCAAGGCGGTTCCCGAGAGCCCGGCGTCGTAGAGTATCCTCCAGTCGTAGACGTAGGCCGAGAAGCCCCACTCGCCGAGGAGCCTCAGCCTGAGGGAAGAGAGCTGGGTTAGGTAGTTGTCCACCAGTATCGCTATCCTCATGTCCTCGCAACCGCCGGAGTTTATATAGGTTCACAGCCGATCTCCACGTGGGCCTTCGCCGCGGCGAGCTCCACCGCCCTGCGGTCGGCCTTCAGCCACCGCGCCAGCTCGTCGGCCAGCGCCGGGTCGACGCAACGGCCGGCCCTCTGGAACTCCCTCATCAGCCTGTACACCTTGTCCCTCCTGGCCTGCGCCGCTATCACGGCCTCCTCGAGGGACAGGCCCGCGAACCTCACGGCGAGCACGATCTCTATTATCTTGTTGAGCCTGTCGGGGACCCCCACCGTGGAGCCCCTCAGCTCTATCCGGCAACGCCTGCCGTCGGGCACGCCTATCTCGGCGGCTATACGCGCCGTGGCGCCCTTGTAGATCCGCTCCTTGTCCACGACGCCGCCCACGACGATCTCGTCGGCGCCTCTCAGGAGCGCCTCGTCGGCGACGCAGGGGCCCTCGGGGTCCAGCACCAAGCCGTCCTGCGGAGGCGGGCCGCCGGCTATCGCCACTGCGTGCCTCATGCCCCTCATGGCTCTGCCGAACCTCTCGAGGAACTCGGCCGGCGCCCGCGTCAAGACCAGGTTGCCGTCCCACAGCTCCCTCCTCACCGAGGCGATCGCGGCGGCTATCTGCTCCACGAGCTCGTTCTTCTCGGAGTCCGTGTGTATGCTCCAGAGGCCTAGATCTATATAGATCTTGGGGAACTCGGGCGGCTTGAGCTCGACATGTACGGGCTCTGGACACGGCATGCCGGACCCCACGAGGGCCACGCCGTCGGGGAACCTGCAGAGCTTGTAGCGTCCCAGAAGCAGCCCGACGGCGGCGCATTGCTCCGGCTGGTGTCCGCATTTGAACCTACGCGGGTAGGCGAGCCGCTGGACGCCCATGCGCTCAAGCTCTCTGCGTAGCATATCGCCGAGTACGCCCACGGCCATCCCGACGCGTTAATAAATCATCTCTGGGGCGAGGCGCCGACCCCTCTTGAGGGGGCCGCCACGACCCAGCCTGGGCCCCTCGCCGCCGCTGTGAAAATTTATTAATGAGAATTCCATAAGCTATATGTCTCTGACGGAGAAACTTAGGCGTTCTGTCGACGACGTGTGGAGCGCCATATTGGGCCATCCCTTCGTGCTGGGCATATACAGGGGAGATCTCCCTCTGGAGAGGTTCAGATATTACGTCCTGCAGGACTACAGCTATCTCGTCGGCTTCGCTCGGGCCCTTGCGCTGGCCGCGGCGAGGGCCCCCGACGCGGAGTCCATGAGGACCATGTTGGAGCTCGCGTACGGCGAGCTCACGGGCGAGATGGCGAACTACGAGAAGTTGCTGGGAGAGCTGGGGCTCCCCATGTCAGACGCCGTGAGGACGGCCCCCAACCCCACCAACGTCGGGTACACGTCCTACCTATCCTCGACGTGTTCTCTGGGCACCTTCGGCCAATGCCTCGCGGCGCTTCTCCCGTGTTTCTGGACCTATCTAGACATAGCAGAGAGCCACAGGGGATTGCTGGAGGGCAACCCGATCCCCGTCTACAGAAGATGGGCCTCCGTCTATCTGTCCAAGGAATATAGGGCCTTGGTGGAGATGCTGAGGGCCCTCCTCGACCGCCTGGCGCCGCCGTTCGAGGAGGTCTCCGGGCCGTTCAGGACAGCCGCGCTCTACGAGCTGGCGTTCTGGGAGGCGGCCTACAGGGGGGAGACATGGCCGGCGTGATAGCCAGGCTCAGGGCCGAGATCGCCGGGCTGAACGAGAGGGTATTCGCGTCGCCCGTCCTGAGGAATCCCGATCTGGACTCGGTCAAGAGGTTCATCGCCAACCAGCTCTACATCGTCCCCCACGACCTCAAGGCGCTCTCGGCGGCGATGGCCAAGGCCAGATCCGACGACGAGATCTCCTTCGTCAAGTCGCTCGTCGACGGCGATTACGCGGCCGCCAGAGCCCTCGCCGAGATGGCGAAGGAGCTCGGCGTATCCTTCAGATGGGAGGCGCTCGACCCCTACGCAGTCGCCTACACGCACTTCCTCTCGTGGCTCGCCCTGAACGGCACGATGGGCGATCTCGCCGTCGCCATGACGGTAAATCTGCCGGTCTGGGGCGAGGCGTGCGCCCGGCTCTCCTCCTGGCTGAAGGCCAATGGGTTCAGGTCGACTGGGTTTCTGGACCTCTTCTCCGGGCCCTACGACGAGATGGAGAAAGCGGCGGAGTCCATAGCGGAGAGGTATTACGACTATCCGCGGTATCTATTCATCGCGCGGGCCATACAGTCCTACGAATGCTCCTTCTGGTTCTCGATATCCGGCTCCAACCCCGGCGAATGCGGGCGCGCGGTCGCCTAGCCGTCCCCAGGAGGCCTCGGCCGCCGGCGCTGACGGCCCCCACATAGATATGAGGAGGCTCTCCGCAAGGCCGGCCTGCGGAGAGGTCGGGCCTTAAGACGCTATGTCAAGATCTCGGGCCTAGGGGTCGTTGTAGGGGCGATCTGGGGCTGGGCGTCTTGCCCCTGGGTCAAGGGCTATCGGCGGATTCTCGGCTCCGCCGGCTCGTCCGGCCCTCCATCGGTCGGCACTAGGATACGTTCAGCGGCTCTGGGCCTCCAGGAGATAGTAGCGTATCGTGCTCAAGCCCAGCTTGCCCGCGGCCCTGCGCCACAGCGTATAGAGGAGCGCCGCAACCGAGAGCGCAACCCCGGCGTAGATGGCATGGGCGTATTGGGCCCTGCCTAGGGCGGTCAGATAGAGGGTGTATCCGAATATCGCCGTGCCGACTGCGGGCGCGGCTATCCCCACGAGAAACGCCCTCAGCCGGCCCGTCTTGGCCGGAGATCTGCGCAGATAGGGGTACAGGGCCACCTCCGGAAGTATGTGGTGCGCATACCACAAGATGGTGGCCGCCGTGGCGGCCAGAAGCCATGCCACCTCGGCGGAGGCGGGGCTTACGCCCAGCCGCCCGAATGCCGCCGTGGCTGTCGCCAGCGCCGCCGCCGACGAGGCCGCGAGGTTGAACAACGCGGCGTTCCTCGGCGCGCCGCCTCTGTCGAGGGCCCTTAGCCGCTTGCTCTCGATAAAGCCGTCTCTGGCCATGGCCCAGAGCAGCCTCGCGTGGGAGCCGGCGGGGCCTCCGTAGGCCAGAGCCGCCGGCGCGATGAACAACGGATATGCGGCGAGCAGCCACGCGGGGAGGTAGCTGGACCAAGCGTCCACGTAGGGCATGGCCGACTCGGCCAGGGCCCCGATGCGGTCTGGCGGCGCCGCGGCCACCACAGCGTATGCGGACAACGCGTAGAGCGCCGCCGAGGCGGATAACGCGATGATTACTCCGCGCCAGACGTCCCTCGCCGGGTTTTCTGCCTCCTCGCTGTAGAAGAGCGGCGTCCCGTAGCCCACATACATCCAGAAACCCTGCACGGCGGTCGCCGTGGCTACGCCTCCCCAGTCCATCGGCGCCAGAGGCGTCCAGGATCTATACGGCGAGACGGCCACGACGTATATATCGAGCGCCAGAGTGATCGATGTCGTGAACGCGAGGGCCGGCGCCAGCACGCCTCCGACGTAGCGGCGGGGCGGCGAGAAGGCGCCTACATACGATATGAGGAGGACGCCGACCACCGCGGCGGCCCAGGCGGGGAGGCTGCCCGTAATGCCGTAGACCACCCATCCGGCTTGCAGCGCGTTTTGAGTCTGCCACGCCACGTAGTAGAGGTAGTTGGCAACCGCGGTGTATTTCCCGGCCACAGGCCCCAGCCCCAGCTCGGCCAGCCCGTAGTAGCCGCCGGCGAACCGCGCCAGTCTGCTGTATTCGAGTATCGGCACGGCGGAAAGCATCACCGCGGCGTAGCCCAGCACCGCGGGCCATATCGCCGATTCGCCCGCGTATTTAACCAGAGGCGCCACGCCGATGGGGGCGCCGACCGGCAGAATCCCGGCGAGTCCCAACGCCGCGAGATCCCTTAGCCTCAGCCGTCTCTGCACTCCATAATGGAATCCCTATGTAATATCTCTTGCCCTTCTTAAATCGAGGACCGCGTATTTATATGAGGCTCGTGAGGATCAGATTCAGGCTGTACTCAAAGTCCAGGGGCGGCCGTAGCTATCCCTATATAGCGGGTTCCCTCACCCTCGGCGGCTGGGCGCTCTCCGACGAGGAGAGGAGGGAAATCCTGCGTAGAGGCGAGGTGGAGAAGGAGTTCGTGATCTTGACGAGGGAGGAATACGAGGAGCTTGCGGATCTGCCCTACGAGGTATACACTATTTAATATGGGGCTATTTTCCGTTGATGAAGGTCTACACTAAGGAGCTCCAGGTCAGGACCTCCTCGCGGAGGGCTCTCGTCAACATAACGGGCGAGGTGGAGTCCGCCGTCGCCGAGTCCGGCGTGTCGGAGGGCATAGCGCTGGCGTTTCTCACCCACGCCACGGCTGCCCTATTCGCCAACGAGGACGAGCCGAGGATACGTAGGGACTACGAGGCCCTCTTCGAGAGGCTGGCGCCGGCCTCGGGCGAATACGAGCACAACGCGATCGACGACAACGCGGATGCCCATCTCCTCTCGGCGCTGTTCAAGCAGTTCTACGTCTTCCCGGTGAAGGCCGGCAGGGTGGTCAGAGGCACCTGGCAGGAGCTGTTCTTGGCCGAGTTCGACGGGCCGAGGATGCGGCGTGTGGTGGTGGTCGTCGTGGGCCAATGAGGGTCGTCTGCATGCGTTGCGGCCGCGAGAGGGCTGGGGACGAGCTCCGTTGCCCCAGGTGCGGAGGCCCCTTTACCGTGATCGTCGACTTCCAGTATAGGGAGAAGGTAAGGGAGAACTTCCCCTACATAAGGCGCTGGATCTCCCTGGGGGAGGGCAACACGCCTCTGGTGGAAGTCGAGGGGGTTAAGTTCAAGCTGGAGTTCCTGAACCCCACGGGGAGCTTCAAGGACAGGGGGTCGGCCGTCCTGATATCGGCCCTTGCCGAAAGAGGCGTGAAGAGGATATCCGAGGATTCGTCGGGAAACGCCGGGGCGTCCATAGCCGCCTACGGAGCTCTCGCCGGCATGGACGTGGAGATATACGTGCCCGAGACGGCGCGCGGCGGCAAGCTGAGGCAGATAGAGGCCTACGGGGCCAGGGTGATGAGGGTGTCCGGCTCCCGCGACGACGTGGCGAAGTCCGCCGAGAGGTCGGGCGCCTACTACGCGTCCCACGTCTGGCGGCCCGAGTTCAGAGACGGGATAAGGACGCTTGCCTACGAGCTGGTGAGGGATCTGGGGAAGGCGCCGGCCGAGGTGTACCTCCCCACCTCCGCGGGCACGCTCCTTCTCGGGGTTTACGCAGGCTTCAAGCACCTCCTCGACTCGGGCGTTGTGGACAGGATGCCGACGCTTGTGGCGGTCCAGACCGAGCAGGTGAGGCCCCTCTGCGCGGCGGCAAAGGGCGAGGAGTACAAGCCGCCCGGTAAAGTGACGTCGATAGCCGACGCTCTGGTGTCGACCAACCCGCCCCTATTGCCGGAGATGGCCGAGGTCGTGCGGACGCACGGCGACTGCGTCTGGGTGACCGACGGCGAGATAGAGCGCGCCTGGCGTTGGCTGGCAAGGAGGGGGCTCCTCGCGGAGCCGTCCTCGGCCGCCGCGCTGGCCGGCTACTGGAAAAGAGGGGGCGGAGAGGACTCCGTGGTGGTGCTGACAGGCAGCGGGCTGAAGGCGCTATGAGCTGGGGCACCTCCATCTCGGTGGCCTCTGAGAGCTTCCAGGCCACCTATCTGGGCCTAAAGATACACGAGATGGGCGGAGGCGCCGGCGACGTCGCCGTCGCGGTTTCGCTCGCCCTTTCCTACCTCCTGCCCCACCTCAACGGCGTCGGCGGCGACTTCCTCGCGCTCTACGAGAAAGGGGGTTCGGTAAAGGCCGTCCTCGGCCTCGGCTGGGCGCCGGGCGGCATATCGGGAAGGCCCCCCGAGTCGGGCCTCCGCTCGGCGGTTGTGCCGGGCTTCGGTCGGGGCCTCTGGGAGCTACATAGGGCGTTGGGCTCCATGGAGTGGAGTAAGCTGGTCGGCTACGTCGTGGACTTCCTGGAGAGGCGCGCCGTGGTGCACCCCTCGCTGGCGGAGGCCCTGTCTAGGTCGAGGCTCGAGGGGCCGGGGGCGGCCCTCTACGCCTCGATACCCCGCGAGCCGGGGGCTCCCTACAGGGTCGAGCCGCTCCTCGCGCTTTACAGGATCTACGGCGAGCACGGGCCGGACGGGCTGTACGAGGCCCTTGCCGACTCGCTTTCCGGCGGCTACTTTTCCCGCGACGACATCCTCCAGTATAGGGCCGAGGTGAGGGACCCAGTATCGATGGAGTACCGCGGGTGGACGCTGTACGAGGCGCCGCCGCCTTCTCTCGGCTTCTCGGTTCTCCTGACCCTCAAGCTAGCCGGGGAGGGGCTTCCGCGGGAGCCCTTCTCCTACGGGCGCATAAGGGCCGTGGTAAGGGCGGCCAGAAAGGCGCATTGGGCGCGGGATAGATATCTCGGCGACGGGCCCGTGCCCGTGGAGGATCTGTTGCTGGGGCGCGTGGAGCTCGGCGAGTCTGAGTCGCCTATGCCCACCGGAGACACCACCTACTTCGCCGTGGCCGACAGGGAGGTGGTCATCTCGGCGATCCAGAGCATATACTACTCGTTCGGCTCTCGCTACGTGGAGGGGAGGTGGGGCGTCGTCCTCAACAACCGCGCGTTCGACTTCACCCAGGGGCCGAACGCCCCGGCCCCGAGGAAAAGGCCGGCCCACACGCTCTCCGCCGTCATAGCGGTAAGGGGCGACCTGACGGCGGCTCTCGGATCCAGCGCCGGACACTACAGGCCGGTCATCTACGCCCAGATGGTCCAGAACCTGGTGGACTACTCCATGGACATACGGAGAGTCGTCTGGGCGCCTAGATTCATCTGGGTCGGCGGATGGAAAGCGGAGGCGGAAAGGGGCTACGAGGCCGGCCCAGACGTCGACCTAGTGGAATATCCGTCGAGGCTCGGCGTGGCGGCTCTGGCCTATAGACGCGGGGGCTCCCTCGCCGCTGTGGCCGACATACGGGGGGACGGGGCGGCCGCCTCGGTCTAGGGGATATGAGGTTTGGGGCGGGACGAGGCCGCCGCCATCGCCGGGAACACGGTCGCCCCATCGGCCCATCCGGAGAGCCCGCACGTGCGGTCGTGCGCGGTCGCCGGAGGCGAAGCCGCCGTGGCGGTAGAGGGCCGATGGAGGACCTGGGCCCTCCTCGACGCGAGATCCAGCCCTCACCGAGCCGCCCTGGGCGGGCATCAAGGCATCCCCAGCCTCAGCCACCTCGGACGGCCGAGGGCCTGCGCCGCTCCGCGACCGCCCTTCGGGGCTCCTGGGGCGACGCCTATGACGTCGAGGAAAACCCCCGGCGCTTTGGGCGACCGCCCTATCTGGGGTCCAGCGGCGTTAAAACACCATGGGGACGTACCCCGAGTTGACGTAGTGGGCTATGCGCTCGCCTGCGGGCATCAGCTTGACCACCTTGGAGAGCTCCTCCTCTATGCCCCTGGCCTTCGCGTAGTTCACGCAGGCCGAGTCTACCGCGCCGGCCGACCTAAGCGCCTCGAAGGCCTGCCTGGAGGGCTCGGGGAGGCGCAGGAGCCTCTCTTGGCTGGGGCCGAAGAACACGACCTTCAAGTCCTCGTACCTCCTGGCGTCCAGGGACCTCGCGGCGAGGGTCAGCGCCAAGTCCATCTTCTCGTCGCCGCTCATTATCACGAACAGGGCCTTCATGGCGCTATGCACGCTATGTATTTAAAAATTTAGAAGAAGGAGTCGAGGGACGACGTCCTGGCCTTGCTCAGCGCGCGCCGTAGGCGCTCCAGCCCCTTCTCCACGCGGTCTCTGCTGAAGTCGTGCTCCTCCACCAATATCTCGAGGACCTTCGCCTCGTCGGGCTCCCTGAACTCCACCCTATATTGATCCGTGGCGGGCGGGTTGAGGAAAATCCGCCTGATCTCTAGGGGGTCGGCGGGCCACTGGACGCCCTTTAGGACGGTCTTGAGGGCGTTTTCCAACGAGCCGTGTTCCAGAATCGTCTTGAGGGCCCTCTGGGGGCCTATCCCGGGCACTCCGTCGGGGTTGTAGTCGGTGCCGAGGAGGATGGCTATGTCGACCAGCTGCTCTCTGGATTTGAGCTTGAGGGCCCTCAGGACCTTGTCCAGCTCTATGACCTCCGGCGGGACTTCGACGTACTCCTCGCCGACCTTCCTCTTGGAGGACACGGCGAGGTTTCTGACCAGCCTCGGCGCCCCGAACAGCAACGAGTCGTAGTCCTGGCTCCCGGCGCCCCAGACGGAGCCCTTGGCCGCCATATACGCCGCCTGCGCCTCGCCCTCGCTCGGCGCCTGCACCCACGGTATGCCCATCGCCGACAGGAGGGCCTTGGCGTCCTCGGCCATCCGGTCCGCCACGTAGACGACCCTCTTGGCGTACTTGGCCACATCCTCGGCCCTCCCCTCCGCCGCCGCCCTCTCCATCTGCTCCCTTGCCTTCTCCTTGGCCGCCCTCCTGGCCTCTATCTCGGCCCTCTTGAGCTCCGGCGGCTTCCCGTCGAAGACGTAGACGGGCCTTATCCCCGCCTCCACTAGGTTTATAGTCCTATAGAAAAGCCCGTTGAGGTGGCTGGTGACCCTGCCCCTCCCGTCCATGAGGGGGGTGCCGTCCGGCTGCCTTATGGAGGCAAGGAATTGATATAGGGCGTTGTAGGCGTCGAGGGCCACCGTCCGTCCCGCCAGTTGCTCCAGCTTCACCTCGCGCCTGGCCTCGGGCGGTATGAGCTTCCCCAGCTCTGTGACCCCCACGCCACTTATGCCGCACTATATTAATATTGGTCCCCCGCCCGCCGCGCTCCGCGGAGGCCGACGGGGCCGGGCCTCCGCCGCCGGCTCGGCCTAATGCCTCTTGACGACTTGATAGATCTCCTTGCCGCCCTTCACGAGCTTCCTCACGTGTATCCTCCCGTAGAGCTCCAGGACCATGAGCGCCTTTCTGATCTCGGCCTCAGTTATGTCGGGCCTCGCCCTCCTGAGGAACTCCTGTATCTCCTCCGAGGTCATCACCTCCTGCCTCTTCAGCTTGTAGATGGTCTCTATGACGTCGTTCACCAAGTCCACAGTTATGTTCTTCATAGATAGAGCGGAGGCGTCGCCTTCGCCTTGGCGGGAGGCTGCAGCTGCCTCGCCTTCTCCAGCCAGCCCTCGTAGAACTTCAACATGTCCGGAGTTATTGAGGGCTTCACCTTCGCCAGGGCGGCCTCGAAGTGCCTCATGGCCACCTCCTTGGCGTTTATATCCTCCCTCAACGCCATGAAGGTGGCCTCCCTCACGACCAGCTCTATGTCGGCGCCGGAGTAGCCCTCGGCCCTCCTGGCCAGCTCCTCCAGGTCGACGTCTTTGGCCAGAGGCACGTTACGCGTATGTATCAAGAAGATGTCGAGCCTCGCCTTGAAGTCGGGCGGAGGCACGTAGATTATGCGGTCGAACCTCCCCGGCCTGAGGAGCGCAGGATCCACCAGATCGGGGCGGTTGGTCGCCCCTATCACCACCACGTTCTCGAGGGTCCTTATGCCGTCGATCTCCGCCAGCAGCTGGGCCACCACGCGCTCGCTGACGAAGGCGTCGGCGCCCAGGCCCCTCGCGGAGGCCAGTGCGTCTATCTCGTCGATGAAGACGACGCAGGGAGCGGCCATCCTGGCCTTCTGGAATATCTCCCTGATCATCTTCTCCGACTCGCCGACCCACTTGGAGAATATCTCGGGCCCTCTGACGGCTATGAAGTTCGCGCCCGACTCGGTCGCCACAGCCTTGGCGAGGAGGGTCTTCCCCGTGCCGGGAGGCCCGAAGAGGAGGATGCCCTTAGGAGGCCTCAAGCCGAATTTCTTGAACGTCTGGGGGTACTTGAGAGGCCACTCCACCGCCTCCCTCAGCTCCTGCTTCACCTCCACCAGCCCACCTACGTCCTTCCACCGCACCTTGGGCACCTCTATGTGTATCTCGCGGAGGGCGGAGGGCACGATCTCCTTCATGGCGTCCGTGAAGTCCTGCATGGAGACCTTTATCTGCTCGAGGGACTCGGCGGGTATCGTCGGCTGGTTTAAATCCACCACGCCGCCCTGTATCGCCCTCCTCAGGGCCCTTATGGCGGCCTCCTTGGCCAGGGCCGCTATGTCGGCCCCCGTATAGCCGTGGGTCATCTCGGCCAGCTTCCTCAGATCCACGTCGGGGCTCAACGGCATGTTGCGGGTATGTATCTGGAGTATCTCGAGGCGGCCCTTGAAGTCGGGCGGACTTATCCATATCTCCCTGTCGAATCTTCCGGGCCTCCTCAGGGCGGGGTCCACGGCGTCGGGGCGGTTCGTGGCGCCTATCACCACTATCTGCCCCCTCTCCTGCAGCCCGTCCATGAGGGTGAGGAGCTGCGCCACGACCCTCTTCTCCACCTCGCCCGTGACCTCCTCCCTCTTGGGCGCTATGGCGTCTATCTCGTCGATGAAGACTATGGCCGGGGCGTTCTTCTTCGCCTCGTCGAATATCTCCCTCAGCTTCGCCTCCGACTCGCCGTAGTACTTCGACATGATCTCCGGCCCGTTTATGGCGATGAAGTAGGCGTTGGCCTCGTTGGCCACGGCCTTGGCCAGCAGGGTCTTGCCGGTGCCGGGAGGCCCGAAGAGGAGGATGCCCTTAGGGGGCTCTATGCCCAGATGCTTGAACAGCTCCGGATGGCGCAGAGGGAGCTCCACGAGCTCCCT
>NZ_LCWM02000002.1:74456-79568 GCF_002077075.2 Thermoproteus sp. CP80
CCACGGCCTTGGCCAGCAGGGTCTTGCCGGTGCCGGGAGGCCCGAAGAGGAGGATGCCCTTAGGGGGCTCTATGCCCAGATGCTTGAACAGCTCCGGATGGCGCAGAGGGAGCTCCACGAGCTCCCTAATCTTCTGCTTAGCCTCCTCCAGATCCCCAATATCCTCCCAAGTGACGGGGGGTATCTTGATGCCTGAGACGGGCTTCTCGTAGATCTGTATCTGGGTGTCGTCGGTGACCAGGAGGACGGCGTTTGCCGGGCGGGCCTGCACCACCTGGAAGGTCAGGGGTTGGCTCAGAACATATATCTGGAGTATATCGCCCTCGACGAGGACGTAGTCGCGGAGCCTCTGCTTTATGTACTGGAGGAAGTTGGAGTCGACGGCTATGGTCATGGAGACCGGCGCCAGCTTGATGGACTGCGCCGGCTTCGGCTCCACCTTCCTCACCCTGACGGTCTCGTTCAGGGAGACGTCGGCGTTCTTCCGCAGAATCGAGTTCATGCGGATTATGCCCTTGCCGCGGTCCTCGGGGAGGCCGTTCCACACCTTCGCCGCGGTCCTCCTCCTCCCCATCACCTCCAGCACGTCGCCCACCATTATGCCGTTGCGCTCCATCACGTCGGGATCTATACGGACTATGGGCCTGTTGGCGTCGCGGGCCTTGCTCTCGGCCACTCTGAGCTCAACCCAGCTCACGCGCCCTAGGCCATAGGTCTATAAAAAGCTATACCCTAGAAGCTCAGCCTCGAGAAATATTCGAGCTCTATGTTGCCCACGCCCTGGATCGACCTCAAGAGCTCCTCAACCTCGTCGGACGTATATTCGTCGGACTCCGGATGCCTGACGTAAACCTTCAGGGCAGTTATGCCGAACCCTATCGGCTCCTCCTCTATCCTATCCACCTTGTACTTAGGCGCCAGCCTCTTCGCGATCTCCTGCTTCAACCGCGCCAGATCCGCCTCGGCGCTGTCGGGCAACACCCTGTAGACCAAGGCTACCTCCGCCGACATGGATGCCGAGACCTCAAGCCTATAAAAATTTTCGCCCCACCTCGCCGGCGCGCCCCGGCCATCAGGCGAAGCCAACGGGCACAGACCTGCACGTAGCTGGGGCCGTCCCCGGCGCGGCCGCGGGCTAAAACTTAAGAGGTTCTGCGGTCTACACGGCGATCGAGGCAAGGAGGCCTTTTTCAAGCCTACCGACGAGGTTCATATCGAGGCCCCCCACAGAGGCGCCTGCGGAGGCCCGTTCGGCCCTCCACCTTCTGGATTAGGGCCCTACGAGGTGCGCGGCCGGCAGGGCCTCTTGGGCCTGGAGGGCCTCCTAGCAGCCCCTCAGGCTGGAGAGGCTCAAGGCGTTGGTCTAGACGGAGGAGGAGCGCCGACGGCTTGAATCTACCGCAGTGCCGAGGGCCCAATATATGGCAGGACTTGGGCCGTCCGGGCGCCGGCCGTCGCAGCGCCCATCAACGCGATTACCCGCCGGGGGATTGGGGCGACGCCGGAGGCCGCCATATCTAGCTAGCAAGCCCTTGCCTGGCGGCAACTTCACGGGTGCGTACGACCTATCGGAGGGCTCCGGGGCGAGCCGACGGCGGAGGCGACGGGCTGCGTCTCGACCGCTTCGAGATCTCGGTCGATAGGCGCCGCATATAGCCCTCGTTCCACCTCGGGCCCATCCGGCCGCGGCGCTCGGCCGCCCCGTCGAGGAGAGGCGGGCAGGCCGGCTCCGCGGCGATGTATATTTTATATGTGGACTTCGGCATAGGGCCATGGACGCCGGGGATGTGGACCTCTTGATGGAGGTGCAGTACGACTTCCCGCTCGCCGAGCGGCCGTACGAGGTCGTCGGGGAGCGGATGGGCGTGGACGAGGGGTGGGTCATCGAGAGGCTTAGGGAGCTCGTGAAGGCCGGGATCTTGAAGAGGATAGGCGCCATTCTGAACTACCGCTCCAGGGGGCTCGAGGCGGCTCTCGTGGGCATGGCGGCGCCCGAGGGCATGATCGAGGAGGTGGCCGCCGCGGTGAACAGGGACCCGCAGGTGAGCCACAATTTCCAGCGGGACTACAGGCCCTACAACCTCTGGTTCGTGACCAAGGCTAACAGCAGGGAGGAGCTCGAGGCCAAGGTGGCCGCCGTCGCGAAGAGATACGGCCTGGACTACGTGATCTTGTACTCGCTACGTAGCTACAAGGTGGACGTCCGTTTCGACCTCAGGCGGGGCATCTCCTTGACGAAGGGCGAGCTTCTGCCGGAGAACCCGCCCTCCCTGTCCTCCCTGGGCATCCCCATGGCCTTCTTCTCAAAGGTCAGATCGCTCCCCCTGGCGCCGGAGCCCTTCAAGGAGGCCGCCGAGGCGTTGGGGCTCGCCGTCCCGGAGGCCCTCGAGAAGATGAGGGAGCTGATAAGGCTGGGCGTCCTACGCGATCTGCACGGCACAATCGACGGCGAGGCGGTAGGCTTCAGGGAGAACGCCATGGTGGTGCTCAGGGAGCCCGTCTGCGAGGAGGCGGCCAGGCTGAACATCACGACGCACGTGGTCCTCAGAAACACGGTGCCGGGGAAGTGGCAGTATCCCTGCTACTTCATGGTGCACGGGGTCTCTCGGCAGGTGCTCGAGGACTACATACAGGACGCCGTCAGGAAGCTCGGCGTATCCGAATACCGCGTCCTCTACAGCGTGAGGGACTTCCTCGGCGGCCGCGAAATGGGGAGACGCGTGGAGAAGGTGGCCGAATAGCCGCCAGGAGGCGCCGGACCTCCGCCGCGTATAGCCAAGGGGCCGGCCGCGCCGCCGGCTACGTGGCGCATCTACCGCGCTCCCGGCGCGAGCTCCCTCGGCCTTCCCGCCGCAGGTCGCGGGGAAAGCGCATCCGGCCGAAGCCGCGCATCGCAAGGCCGGCAGGCACCGGCCCTCCTCGCGGCCGCCCAGCCGACGGACCCCCTCGAGATGACGCTGGCGGCCGTCTACGGCGCGCGTCGTTGCTATACGCGAAGGCGGAGGCCCTGGGAAACAGCCGCGCCCCTCGCCCTCGCGCGCCCGACGCCGCGCGTGCGAGACGCGCCGCGGCCCCTCTGTCGGCCTTCTCAGCCCCGATGCTGGGGCTCGGGGCCTTCCTAGCCGAGAGGCCCGCCGGGCATGCCGCAGGCGCCCTCCTATTCGATGGATAATGCCTTAAAGCCGCTTTATATAAAGCCCCTGCCCGGTAAAACCCGGAAAACGAGGCCTCGATGCCAGCGCTGGCGGTGGGAGGATATGCGGCGTATACGCCGTTGGTTGCCGGCCGAGAGGGAGTGCGCCCGCCTCCGATTCCCGCCCGTCCGGACTCCGTCAGAAATTTATACCACAGAGCGAGTTCTGACGTGGACGAGCTCCTCTCAGCCCTCCACGAGGCCTTGAAGCCGATGGTCGCGCAGATAGCGGCTAAGGCCAAGAAGGGGAAGAGGCTGGCCGCAAGGGAGGTCCTCCTGCTCTACGTGTACCTGATGTTGGAGGAGCGCGCGAGCAGAGGCCGCCCGGCCGAGAGGCAGGGGGCGCCAGATGGGCGAGCCCAGCCGGGAGCTCCATAGCTCGCCCTGCACGGCGCCATATCCGCCGCGCCGGTCCGCCCCAGCGACCTATCCGGAGGGGCGGCTCTCGATCAGCGCCATCAACAGCGCCTCCACCGGCTTCAGCCTCCTCGACGCCGGGTCCGGCGCCAGGCCGAGCTCCTCCATGGTCACGCTGCCCAGCAGGTTTATCCCCTCGTCTCCGAATACCACAGGCGTCGCCGACGCCCTGTAGCCCTCTATCTCTATCCCGACCTCCCCCAGCGGCCTTTCGACAACTCTACCGTCGGCTAGTCTCAGCTTGACGGACCTGATCGGCCTCACGCCGAGTCTGTTCAGCATCGACGCCGATATCACCGTGTACGTCGCGCCGGTATCGACCAGGAGCTCCACCTCGGCCCTCTCCACGGGATTCGTCAAGCTCCAGATCGTCGCCCTCACAGCAAAAGTGCCCATCGGCCTAGAGGACAGGCCCGATTTTATGCGTTATCCCGCCGGCGGCACTCCTCGACCATCGGCGGAGTCGGGCCCCGGAGCGGGGTCTTCCATGGCCTGCGCCGCATGGGCCCCGTCGATGCCGCAAAGCCCCCCGTCTGAGGCGGTCGGCGTCCCCTCGCCGCAGAGCGGTCCACAGACACCTCACCCCGCTCGCACCGTTGCAGGTACAAGTGGAGTTGGATTTATTCGATACTAGCTCACAGCTCAAAGGACCTCCTCCAGAGCCACGACCTCCCTCTTGCCTTCGATGAGCCATACCTTGAGCTCCTTGGCCCTCTGGACGGCCGAGGGCTCAGCGACGAGGGAATAGAGGACAGGCACAAGCCTTCCCGAAATCTTCTCCGGCCACCTCCTCTGGAGCTCCCGTATCCTTTCGATGGCCCTCTCCACGTCGCGACCGCCGGCCCTAACCTTCACCTCGCCGACAGCCGTCAGCGCGCCGGCGTTGCAGTAGATGTCCAGCTCGTACTCCGCGTCTAGGCGCAGCCTCTCAGCCGCGCATCTGTGGCCCCTCTGCTCCAGGAGGTACTGCACCATGTCCCTCCCCGACTCCTCCACGCTGATGGCTATGGCCTCAAACTGCTCCTTAGTAGCCATCTTGTCCTCGATACGCTTGAGATCCTCCTTCGTGGCCATCCTGTCCTCAAGCCGCTTTATGACGGCGTCGAAGTGCTCCCTAGTCACAAACCTCTCCTCAGCCCATCTCTTCAGCTGCTCCACCGCCGTCTCTAGATCTTGCTTTGTGGCATATTGCTTTAGATCCTCCTTCGTGGCCACGTTGAGGGGTATGGCGATGGATCCGGCCACCGCCTGCGCGAGCCTAAGCCTTGCCTCCGGATGCTTTGTGAGGAGGTCGAGGAGGGCGTCGGCGATGCGTCCGTCGGTCCTCAGAGCATCCAGCACTAGGTCCCTGAGGAAGGACGGCTCCCTCTCCACCAGCTCCCGCAGCGCCCTCTTCAGGACCTCGACATCCACGGTATGATCTGGGCCATTTTAAAAAACCTTAAGTATCGCGGCGGGCGCCTCGGCCCCCGCCGCGGGCGGCGCCCCGAAGCGGTCGAGAC
>NZ_LCWM02000028.1 GCF_002077075.2 Thermoproteus sp. CP80
GGCCTCCCTCCTCCTCAACTCCCTGGCCTCCCTCTCGCGCTCCGCGAAGATCTCGGCCACGGGATTTGGGACGCATGGAAATAAATGTAGCGGCCGTCGCGGCCTCTTCGGCGCCTGGGCCGGGGGCCTCGCGCCGCGCGTAGTCGGCGGCTCGGGCCTGTCAGGGCGGCTGGTGCAGGGCTACGACGTTGGCGTATGGATGCGCCACGTCTCTGAACTTGACGTAGTGCCTCTTGTCGGTGTAGTGCATCGGCACGGCTATCTTGGGCCTCAGCAACATGACGGCGTCCGCCGCCTCCTCGGGCGTCATGACGGAGCCTCCCCCTACGGGGGCCAGGAGCACGTCCACGTCCCTGACCTCCGCGACCTCTCTGACCAGGTCGGTGTCGCCCATGTGGTACAGCCTGACCCCGCCGGCCTCCACCACGTAGCCGACCCCGAAGCCCTTGGGGTGTATGGGCCTGCCGTCCTTAGCCTTGGTTATGTTGTAGGCGTGGACCGCCGACACTCTGAAGGGCCCTAGCTCCAGGACGTCCCCCGGCTTCACTATCGTCCCGCCGAATGGGGAATAGAACGCGTCCACCCCTCCTGGGAAGTGCCCCACGTGGCTGTGGGTGTAGAGCAGATAGTCGCAGCCCGCCGTGTTCAACGCGTCTATGCAGAGGGTTTTGCCCGAGCTTCTCACGGCTGCCCCGGCCGCTCCGCCCGCCCTCCACAGATCCACCCCCCTGAACCTCAACATATCCTGGGCACGAGGTCGCCTCTGGGCGCCTCCAGGATCCTGAGCCCGCCCACCAAAGTCTTGAGGAGGACGTATCCCCTATACTTCTCCGCCTCCTTCACCTCGCCTATCGCGGCGGCGTTCCCGAAGCCGAGCCTCCTCATGTGCTCCACCACATCGTCGGCTACGTCGGGATCCACGGCCAACACGGCCGCGCCCTCGCTGGCGAGGGCCAGGGGGTCTATGCCGAGCATGTTGGCGTAGGCCGCCACCTGCGGCCTGATGGGCACGGCCGCCTCCTCCACCACTATAACGGTCCCCGACGCCTTGGCCCAGTCGTTTAGGACCATGGCGAGCCCTCCCCTCGTGGGGTCGCGCGCCGCGTGTACGCGCTCGCCGTATTTCTCCACCAGGGGGATCATGAGCTTGGTCAAGGGCCTTACGTCGCTCGTGAGGCCTCCGCCGGCGCCCTCCTCCGCTATGCCCATCTGCCTGGCCAGTATCACGGCGCCGTGGTCGCCGAGGAAGCCGCTCACGATGATCCTATCGCCCGGCTTCGGCCTGTCGACGATGGGCCTCTCCGCGACGCCGATTCCCACAGTCGCGATCGCGATCTTGTCCAGCTGGCCCTTGGGCATCACCTTGAAGTCCCCGCCTATCAACGCCACGCCCTCCTCCCGTAGCACCCGCAGCATCGAGTCCACGATTCTGCGGAGGTCCTCCATGGGGAACCCCTCCTCCACCACTATGGCGTCCAGCATGGCGATGGGCCTCCCGCCCATCATGAGGACGTCGTTTATGCTACCGGACGCCGCCAGAACGCCGATGTCGCCGCCGGGGAAGAAAGGCGGATTGACCGTGTAGGAGTCTATCGTGACCACTAGATAGCGCCCATCGCCGATGGGGATCGCCGCGGCGTCGTCGGGGAAATCTATGCCGACCCCGCCCTCGACCCGCTTCAGCCTCTCCTCGAGGCGCGAGAAGACGAGGGCCTCCAGGATCTGGGACGTCTCGACGCCCCCCGAGCCGTGCGCGAGTCTGACCACGCCCTCCATGGCCTCGGGCGAGGCCTTCCTTAAATTAGTTTCGCGGCTCTCCGCGCCGCCTTAGCGGCGGGGCCCCGATCCCCGAGCGGCGGGCAGTTGAGGTGGAGCGGCGGCCGGCTCATCTGAGCCTACGCGCCACCTCCTCGACCCAGCCGCGCAGCGGGCCGTCCGCCGCGGCTCCCCTCCAGAGATACGCCTTCAACGCGGCTCTGAGCTCGGGCTTCGGCGCGTCGGGCATCGCCTCCAGGGCTACTATCTTGGCGGGCTCCGCTATAGCGCCCACGTACTCTCTGATCCTCCTCCTCAGCTCGTCGGGCTGGACGTCGCCCGCCACCACGACCACAGGCGTCTCGAATTTCTGGAGGTCGCGCACGCCGAAGGCCACGGCCCTCTTGACGCCCGGCGCGGCCTCCGCGGCCCTCTCCAAGGCCTCCGGCGTTATGCGGTAGCCGTTCACCTTCATCACCGTATCGGACCTCCCCAGAGGGAATATGTTCATGTCGTCGGCCATGACCGCGTAGTCGCCAGCGTAGTAGACGCCGCCTCTCCACCTCTCGGCATACCACCGCGGGTATTGGACGGGCATCGCGGGCCAAGGCGACTTCACGACCAGCTGGCCTGGCCTCCCCCTCACGGGGTTCCCCTCCCCGTCGACCACATCGATGTGGAAGCCCGGCATCGGGGGGCCGGCCGAGCCCGGCGCGATGGGGACGAAGGTGTAGTTGGGCAGGCTCCCCGTGGCGAACGTGCCCAGCTCGGTCTGTATGAACATGTGGATGACGGGTATCCTCCCGCTGAGCTTCTCGGGAAGGGAGTCTATGGAGGGGACCGTGCCCGTGCCGACCAGGTGGTACGCCCACTTCCAGTACTTGACCTCCATGGGCTCGGCCGTGGTCAATATGAGCTTGAGCGTGTCCAGGTTGTGCTCCCTGAGCATCTCCGGGTCCTGCCTCGACAGGACCCTCAGGGCGCCCGCCGTGGTCAAAAACACCGTCACCGCGTAGTCCTCCATTATGCTCCACCAGACGTCCCAGCCGGGGTAGTCGGGCCCTCCCTCGTAGATCACCACGGCGGATCCCACCATAAACGGGCCGAAGAGGACGTAGGTAACGCCTGTTATCCACCCCGGCAGAACCGTGCAGAAGTAGGTGTCGCGGGGCCTGAGGCCTATCCACCTCGTCGTTGCGTAGGTCTGCGTCAGGTAGCCGCCGGCTCCGTGGACCACGAGGCCCAGCCCCCCGTCGTAGCCCACATGTAGGCCGAAGAGGGGATGTGCGGACTCCACCACGGCCTCCTCGGCGGGCTCCGGCCTCACGTCCCCGAGGCGGTGGTCCCTCCCCTCGACGAGCCCCACGTCCACTCCCATCCTCTCCACCACCAAGACCTTCGGCTTCCATTTGGCCAGCCCCAACGCCTTGTCCACTGCCTCCTTCACCTTAATCGGCCTCCCCCTCCGCGGAAAGGCGTCCACGGTCACCAACAGCCTAGGCCTCGTGTCGTCTACACGAGCCGCGAGGTCGCCGTAGCCGAAGCCCGTGAAGACCGGCTCTATGGGGGCGCCCAGCCGCACGGCCGCGAGCATCAACGCCACCACCTCCGGCGTCGGCGGGGCGTAGAACACAACCCAATCCCCCCTCCCCACACCCAACGCCTTGAGGACGCCTGAATACGACTTGGCCATGGCGTCTAGGTCCGAATAGGTGAAGACCCTCGTCACCCCCTCCTCCCCCCTCCAGATCAAGGCGGGCTTCTCCCAGATCCAGGTCCCCTCGTGCCTCCCCACGACGTTGCGGTACGGGCTCAAGAGGCCGTCCGGGAACCACCTGACTGCCGGCGGCTCCCCCTCCAGGGCCTTGGTCCACCGCCTCTCCCACAGCAGCTGGGCCGCCTCGCCGGCCCAGAACTCCGGAGTTAGGCTCTCCCTGTAGATCCGCGCGTATTGGGCAGGGGATATGGCCTTGTACTTAAAGAGAGGGGGGACCACGCGCTCCTCGCTGTAGACCTCCCTCAGGAGGTCCTCCATGCCCGCTCCCCCGCGGCCTCAGAGGCCTTCGACCATCCGCCTAACGACATCGGCGACGGGGCCTCGGTACTCGTGGATCCTCCCGACGTAGTCCTCCAGGGAGGGGTCTATCGGCGCCTCGTGGACGGGCGCCCCGACGCTCTCGGCGAGCCTCCTGGCATCCTCGCCGCGGCCGAACGGGTAGATCCTCGATCCGCCGCAGTCGACGTAGGCCATGTTGAGCACCACCGCCGCCGGCCTCTTGCCCATCTCCGCGAGGTACTCGGCCAGGTGCTTGACGACGCCGTAGGAGGCCCTGGAGGGCGTGGCGACCAGCACTGGGAGGAAGTCCGCGACCCTGCCCAGGGCCAACAGCTCCTCGCCCATGCCCGGCGGCATGTCCACGACGACCGGGTCCGAGTCGCCGAGCTTCGCGAAGGCCAGAAGCGCCTCGACGGCCCCCGCCTGCCCGTAGCCGGGCAGGACCACGTATCTATCCCCCACTATGCCCCCCAGCGAGAACACCTTGACTCCCCCCGCCTCCAGCGGCTCTATCCCCTCCTTGCCGACCTCGTGCAGCCTCCCCGACAGCCCGAAGAGCCTCGGCGCGGACATGCCCTCTAGGTCGAGATCCACGAGGGCCGAGCCCGGCCTGGCGAGCGCCGCCAGAGCCGCCACTACGCTCTTCCCCACGCCGCCCTTCCCGCTCATCACGGCGACGACCCTCCTCCGCCTCAGCCTCTCCCTGGCGATCTCCAAGAGGGGCCTCATGCCGTCTCCACCTCGTCCACCTTTATGGAGAGCTCCGCCTCGATGTCGTGGGAGCCGCATCTAGGGCATTTGACGAACGTAGGGAGGAGCTCCGGGATCAGATGCAGGGGGTACTCCTCGCCGTACTGCCCCATCAACCGCCCTATCTGCGCGTCGACCTCCTCCTGCCCGAACTCGTAGCCGCACGCCCTACAGCGATACCGCGGAGATCTGACCTTGACGTCCAGCCTGGCTCCCTCCAGCCTGGACTCCCTCTTGAGGGCGTCGAAGGCCTCGGTTAGTATGGACACGTCGAGCTGTGCCGGCGACGGGACCGAGAGGACGACGCGTCTGATCTGCACGCCCCTCTCGAGGGCCCAGCGGTCGAGGGTCTGCACCAAGGACAGCGCCAGGGACCACTCGTGCATATGTTGGCCCGAGCCGTGTTTAAAAAGGGATTTTCCGCGTTGCCGAAAACAGCGGCCCCTACCCCTCGGCGAGCTGGGGTATGTTGACCACCCTCAGATGCTTGAGCCCCCTCCCTATCCTCGATATCCTGGTCACCAGCTCCCTTATCCTATCGCTGTCGCCCAGCGCGTGGACCACCTCTAGGCAGTTCCTATCGTCTAGATGGATGTGGGTGGACGCCCTAATCACGTCCCTGAACTCATGCTGAACCTCGGTCACGTTCTTGGCCACTTCCCCCACTTCGTGGTCGTAGACGTAGACTATTATGGAGGCCATAGGCCTCTGGACTATCTCCGAGATCTTCTCGGCCACTATGGAGGCGATGAACCGCGACCTGTTGGTCTCGCCGACCATGGACATGGCATTTTCAATTTCCCTATACAGCTTGTCGTCGAGAGCCAGACTGATCCTTTTCATATAATCGAGAAATACCTTAAATAAAAGCAGTAGCTCCCGGCTGTGTTCAGGATGGACGACGGCATAACTCCGAGGGATTTGAAGATAGACATGATAAGGGAGGGCCTCAAGGGCATTAGGAAGAGGTATCTGGAGTGCCTCGCCTCGAAGAAGAGGGAGGTCTGCTACGCCGTGGCGGCGAACGAGCTCATGTCCATGTTCGGCTCGCTCATGCCCCGCGTGATACACGATCCGGAAGTGAGGTATTACATACTCTACGGCGTAGACCAACTGCTCGTCTACGACGCCGACATGGACAGGCTGAGGCTTACGACCATAGAGGAGGTCGCTAACATTGTATTCAATTCTACATAAAAACTAAAACTTTAACAATTTTAAAATTGCAATATAGTAGAAAAATATTTTTGATAATATAATATATATATGAAAATTATAAATATACATTCTCTTTTAAATATCATATCTAAGTCATCATATTTATACTAATAAATTCTATTTTAAGTTGAAAAAGAAGCAGAAATGCTAAGAAAAGAATAAAAGGGGTAATAAAATTGTCCTATATGCCGTTCGGCCGGATCCTCATCGCCTCTATAGGGTATTTTTTGAAACGCGACTGCTCCATAGGCTACGAGGCGGGCCGTATATTGAGGGAGAGGGGGTACGAGGTGGTCGAGCTATCGGGCGACGTCTTCGCCATGGTCGACGAGCTGAGGAGCCGTCCCCACGACGTGTTGATACTAATCGGCACGATCCAGAGAGGCCGCCCGCCGGGGACTATAGACGTTTACGAATTCCGCCCCCAGGGCTTCAAGGACAGTCTGGAGGCGGCGGACGCGTTGCGCCCGTCGCTGGAGGGCCGTATATCGCTTCAAGACCTCCTGACCGGGCTCAGCGTTTTGGGCCCCACGGCGCGGAGGACGTATGTGGTGGATTGCGAGCCGCCCGTCCCGGAGCCGGGCATAGGGCTGTCGCCAGAGGGGAGAGGTGCGCGGAGCGCATGGCCGAGAAGGTCGTCGAGTTGCTGGGCCATGTGTAGGCGGCTGGAGGAGAGGGAGCTGGAGGTCTTAAGGGCCGCGCTCGCCTCGCCTAGGTTCTACCATATCTACAAGTCGACGTCGATACCTCTGGCCACTACGTGGAGGATCGTCCGCCGCCTCGCCGAGCGCGGCTATATGGAGTATCACGGCGGCCGCGTGAGGATGACGGAGGCGGGCCTCATCTTGTTGGCTCTGCACGACGACGTTGCGCTTAATATATTGGCCAGGAAATACGGCGTCTCCGCGGCCGCGATGCGGGAGTACCTCGATTTCGTCTGCAGGAGGCTGGGCGACGCGGATCTCCCGATTGGGTCTCTCGCCGATACCGTGGGCTTGGTTGGGCTGGAGGCCCTGAAGGAGCTACGGGGCACACCCGTCGAGGGGCTGGCGGTCGATCTGCTGTTCCGGTTCTGTAGAGACTGCGTTGTGGAGATCGACGGATCTGCGTTCATCCTAGGCGGTGGAGGCATCGTGGCGGCGCGTTGCAAGCTCTGTGGGGATACGTGCCTCAGGCTCTATCCCGAGTGCCCCCACGCCAAGGCGTTTTTCAGGTCTTTGAAAACGCATTTTTAAGAGTTGCCAAGAGCAACCACAATGCGGATAAAAAGGCGTGATTTCCTGAAAGCCTCGGCGCTGGCCTCTGCCCTAGCTGCGTTGAACTGGAGCGCCTTGACGAAGGCCGCAGGCGAGGCCATAAGGAGCGGCGACATAGGCGTGGTCTGGCTCGAGGCGCAGGACTGCGCCGGCAACACCACGTCGGTAATTCAAGCCACCGACCCCTCGTTGGTCGACGTGCTGCTGGGCACCACGCCGCTGGTCGGCCCCGGCACCGTCAGACTCATCTTCCACGAGACCGTCATGGCCCAGTGGGGCGCCTACCACGTGACGTCGTCGGCCGACGTAAACAACGACGCGTATCTAGCCTCCATAGTGTCGCAACAGCCGCCTCCCGGCAACGCCGACGCCATACTCACCGATCTGGCCAACGGCGAATACGGTCAATACGTCCTAGTCCTCGAGGGGAGCTTTCCGCAGGAGTTCGGCATATCGGGCTCCAACATAGGCGCCGAGGGCGGGTATTACTGCAAGATAGGCCAGCTCACCTGCACCGAATGGCTCAAGAAGCTCCTCCCCAACGCCGTCGCCGTCGTCGCGGTGGGCAACTGCGCCACCTATGGAGGCATCCCGGCCAACAAGGTGTTGGAGCCTCCGCCCGGCTTCCAGTACGCCACTTGGTCCCAATCGCCGACGGGCGCCATAGGCTTCTTCGACGACCCGATCAGGGGGATAAAGGGCGCGATACACCAGAGCTATTTCCAGCCTGAGGTGGAGCCCTTCCGCAGGTATATAGACGAGGGCGGCGTGCCCGACCTCAAGACCGTGAAGCCCGCCGTGGCCGTCCCCGGCTGTCCCGCCAACGGAAACGGCATCATGCGCACGTTGGCGTTGTTGGTCCTCGTGGCGGCCGGATATCTGGACATCAGCGTGTTGCGCCGCGAGACCTTCCTCGACGAATACGCCAGGCCCAACTTCATCTTCCAGCTGACGACGCACGAGCAGTGCCCCAGAGCGGCTTGGTACGCCGCAGGCGACTTCAGGCCGTACCCCGGAGCGGGCGACGGCAAATGCCTATACGCAGTGGGCTGCAAGGGCCCCGTCTCGCACTGTCCGTGGAACAAGGTGGGTTGGGTGGGCGGCGTCGGAGGGCCCACAAGAACGGGGGCGGTGTGCATAGGCTGCACCCAGCCCGGCTTCACGGACGCCTTCGAGCCGTTCTACGCCAAGCTGCCCTACGCGCCCATAGGCGTCGACACGCTCACCAAGGTGGCGGTGGCCTCGGCCGCGGCCATAGCTGGCGCCGGCGTTATAGGCGGCGTGTGGGCCTCCGCCAGGGCTAGGGCGGAGAAGAAGGGCGGCGAGAAGGCCGAGGAGAAGAAATGACGTGGAGCGGCAGAGTAATAGGCAGCCTTATCGCCACGGCGATAACGGTAGGCCTGACCTGGGTCGTCGAATATTTCCTGGTCCTCCCCTCTCTCCTCGAGACCTGGCCGCAGTTCTGGTCCTACGTGGCCGCCTACGGGATTAGGGTCTTCGACCTGCAGTTCGAGCTCTTGTTCTGGAGCCTCGCCTTCGATCTGCTCATAACGCTTATCGTGATATACGGCTCCTACTGGGTGCTGGGCCACTTCGCCGTCTACGCCGCCAACTATCAACGCTATAGGCAGCTTATGGACACGCCGAAGGTGCAGAGGTGGTCCGTCATGCAGAGGGTGCAGCACATAACCATGTTCGTGACGCTTGTGTTGACCGCGTTTACGGGCTTCGTGACCATGTTCGCGAACAATCCCCAGTGGCACCAATGGTATATACCAGGCGTGTACAACGCAGCGGCTTCGCCGCCCTACTTCCTCTGGCCGGCCCAGACAGGCCCCGTCCAGTGGATGATAATAATCCACGTATGGAGCGGCATAGCCATGGGCGTCCTCGTCATAGCCCACTTCGCCTACTACGGAACCCGCATCCTGATAGACATAATCAGGAGGAGGCCCGTGATGGAGAGGTGGCCCCTTCTGAGGCTCTGGACTTGGGGCTTCGTGAAACATCTCGTCCACAGATCCATATGGCTGGCTAAGCCCAGCTGGAAGGTGCCCCAATGGGTCCATAAATACGACGCGGAGCAGCTCTTCGAGTACTGGGGCGTCTACTGGGGTATAGTCATACTGGGCATACCGGGCGCGTTGATGGCGATATACGGGCCCTCGGCCTTCGACGGGCTGGCCTTCTTGTTCCACACGAAGGAGGCCGTGTTGGCGGTCTCCTTCCTGTTGTTGGTGCATCTAACGTACACGCACTTCATGCCGCACATATTCCCCTACAACAGGATGTTCCACGAGGGGAAGATCCCGTCGGGCATAGCGAGGGAGGAGCATCCGCTCTGGAGTATACAAACCTCTCAAGCCCAATAACTTTTTCACGGGCTTGGAAACAGGTTTTTTAACAAGCCGAAGGCGACATCCATATGTCTACGATAAAGCTCTGGATAGACCCCATAACCCGTATAGAGGGGCACCTCGCGCTCTACGCCGAGATAGACAGCGCGGCTAGGGCCGTCTCCACCGCCCATACGACCGTCATGATGTTCCGCGGCTTCGAGGTTTTCCTGAGGGGGAGGCCGCCGGAGGACGCCATACACATAACCTCCAGGACCTGCGGAGTCTGCGGCGCCGCCCACGCCAACGCCTCCACGCGGGCCTGCGACGTCGCGGCCGGCATGACCCCGCTCCCCATGGGCAACGTCTTGAGGAACATGGCCTACGCCATGACTGACTACACCTACGACCACTCCATAATACTCAACATGCTCGAGGGGCCCGATTACAGCGAGGCCATAGTCAGCAAGCTGACGCCCTCGGTGTGGCAGACGGCGCAACAGACCCCCGCCAACTACTCCAGCATACACGGCTACCGCACTATCGCCGACATAATGAGGGACTTGAACCCAATACAGGGGAGGATATGGCAGTTGACGGTGAAGCATCAACGCATTGCGAGGGAAGCCGGCGTGTTGATCTACGGCAGACACTCGCACCCCTCCACGTTGATACCCGGCGGCATATCGACCGACATAACCCTCCTGGCTTCGTTGCTCCAGGAGTACTACACCCGCCTCTCCCTCCTCACGGCATGGGTCAAGTTCGTCTGGGCCATATGGCAGGACCTCTACGAGTTCTTCAGGGACCACGTCTCCACCCCCGACGGCCAGAGCTACGCGTTGACGCAGGGCAAGACCCACGATCCGCCCGTGTTGTTGGCGAGCGGCTGGTCGGACGACCCGGAGGTGTATAGCGATATATACGACGAGGCCGGCGGCGATTGGGTGAAGCTCTACTCCCTATTGGACAATGCGTATAACGCCAGGTGGGAGAAGCCGGGATTCGCCATAGGCCACGAAATATATAGCCCCAACCCCACCGAGATCCAGCTGGGCTACCTCGAGTTCGCCGACTCCTCCTTCTACGAAGACTGGGTGAAGGCCGACGTGGCTCCTCCGTACGGCTGGCTCAAGGAGGATCCCTTGGGGAGGCCGTTGGCGTACGGCAACGACCCGCTCTTCAAGTACCACATGTGGAATAGGACCACCATCCCGAAGCCCGGCGCGATAAACTTCGCCGATAAGTACACCTGGGCCGCGGAGCCCAGGCTCCTGTTGAAGGACGGCAGAATAGCGCCTATAGAGACGGGGCCCATAGCCCAGCTGTGGCTCGACACGTTGCACGCAGCCACGGTGCAGGTCGACAACCACAAGGCTTGGGAGTCCAACGGAAGCCAGTTGAAGGTCTATCTGCCGGGCGGCACGGTCAACCCCGACTTGCCCGAGGGGACCTACGGCGAATTGACGATTACGTGGAATCTGCCGAACTACTCCACCACCATGGAGAGGCTTCTGGCCAGGGCGGTCCACCTGGCGATGGCGGTCTCGTTGGCCTGGGCCAATCTGCTCTACGGCCTGAGTCTCGTCAACGCCGGCAAGACCCAGACCTCGAGGCCGTGGTCCTTCGGGAGATGGCCCTCGTTCAGCTACAGCTTCGGCTGGTGGCAAGTGCCTAGAGGCAACTGCATGCATTGGCTGGTCCAACAGAACGGGAGGATCGCCAACTACCAGTACGAGGCCCCCACGACGCCCAACGTCAGTCCGCAGAACTCGAGATGCACAGATCCGTGGAAGGGGCAGTGCAGAGGTCCCTTCGAGATGTCTGTCGTCAACAGCAAGGTCACCGAGGAGGTTCCGCCGGACCAGTGGACAGGCCTCGACTTCGTCAGGGCGATCCGCAGCTTCGACCCCTGCCTCGCCTGCGCCGTGCATTTCGAGGCCAAGGGAGAGGGCGGCCGCGTCTACAACGTAATCGAGAAGGTTATATGGAACGCCTGCTCGTTGTAGGGCTGGGGAATCCCATATACGGCGACGACGGCCTCGGCTCCTGCCTCGCCCAATACCTCTCTCTTTTCAACCCCTTCGTCCTCGACGGCAACGCCCACGGCATAGGGATACTCGGCAATCTGGCCGACTACGACGTCCTGGTGTTCATCGACGTGGACGCGAATCTGCCGCCAGGCGCCGTGGCGGTGGAGAGGATAGAGGGGTCCCTCACGGTGTCCGAGACGAGGCTTGTGGACGCCCATAGGACGCCGCCGTCTCTCCTGGTGGGCTACCTGAGGGCCATGGGCAAAAACCCCAAGGCTTATCTGATAGCGGTGGGCCCCAAGAGCCTCGAGCCGTTGGCGCCGGCGTCGCGCGAGGCGGTGGAGGCGGCCCCCGCGGCGGTCTCCGAGTTGAAGAGAAAGGTGGCGGAATTCGGCTACGAGCTGAAGGTGGAGGGAGATGTTAAAAAGGGCGTTGAGGAGTGTTATAAACGTGTCCTCCGTACGTGACCTCGCGGAGCTCCTGAAGGCCCTCGGGGAGCTGAAGAGGGCTGTCGTGGATCCCTTCTTGAAGCCGCTGGAGGAGCTGAGGGCCTCTCTGGTTAGGCCCGTGGTGGAGCCTTTGGAGGGCGAGCTCAAGAGGGCTCTGGGCTCGGCGCTTTACGGCAACTTGACGGACCTCGGCAGAGCCAAGGAGCTCTCGGGCGGAAGCCTCGAGGATCTCCGCGAGAGCGTCAAGAAACATTTCGGGGCATGATCTACGGCATATCCTACATCTATTGGCTGGTCTACGGCTCCAGCCTGGACCTCCCCGCCATTTTGGGGAGGCTCGTGGGGCTCGGCTACGAGATCGGCCGCGCGGGCTATAGGGAGGGCGCGGTCTATCTGGACCCCCTCCCCGGCGGCTACGCCGCAAGGAGGGTCTACGAGGAGGGGATCGTCTACCTCCTGGCGGATCTACAGAGGGGGGCTCTGGGAGTCTTCAGCGAGGGCTACGGCCTGCTCAACAGAGGGATCGCCGACGTGTCCAGGGCGTTGATGGAGCTGTCGATGCCCGAGCCTCCGAGGGCCGAGCTACACGTCTCCTTCGGCCTCGCCGGCGAGGACTGCAGGAAGGAGAAGGTGTCGATATCGGGCATAGAGTTCGTGAGGACGGGCTTGGTCCTCATGAGCGGCGAGCCTCAAGGGGGCGAGGGCATATACGTCTCGGTGACGCCTGTGGGGACGGGCCGATATATGGCCTACCTGGTGGTGGGCGGCGGATGGCAATACGTGTTGTCCCACATGAAGAGGATAGGGGATCTCTTGAACTCTCTGGTGGGCTATTTCGTCTGCGGCGGCGCCGGTTTTTCAGGCATTTGAAAAAGATATTTTTTTAGTGGACGCGGGACGCCCCATGGCTTGCGTCTCAACGCCTCAGGATTTTCCCGTAGCGCCTACGCTCGACTGTTGGAAATGCCCAGTGATGAAGAGGGAGATGGAGGCCCTGGAGCTCGCCTTCAGGCGCAAGACCTCGATAACCTCGACCCTCCTCCACAACATCGAGAAGTACTCGCGGGAGTTGAGGGAGAGGGACGGGCGGTACGTCTACAAGGTCATGGACTTCTGCGGGACGCACGAGTGGACCATCGTGCACTTCGGCTTGAGGAGCCTCCTGGAGAAGGCGGGAGCCCGGAACGTGGAGCTGGTCGCCGGGCCCGGTTGCCCCGTGTGCGTAACGCCGTCGTACTACATAGAGCACTCCATAAAGCTGGCTCTCGAAGGCGTCGTGGTCTACACCTACGGCGACGTCTTTAAGGTCCCCGCGCTTAGGCCCGTCAAGGGCGCTCGGTCGCTGGCGGAGGCCAAGGCGCTCGGCGGCGATGTGCGCGTAGTCCACTCCTTCCTCCACGCCGTGATAGACGCGAGGAAGCACAACAAGGACTCCCTCTTCGTGGGCATAGGCTTCGAGACGGTCGCGCCCGGCTATTCCGAGGCCATACTCAAGGGCCTTGTGCCGGACCACCTAAAGCTGATGTCGCTCGTCAAGTTGACCCCGCCGGCCATGTTCTACACCCTGGAGGTGGTGAGGGAGAAGCCCACGGACTACCCCATCTCGGGCGTCATAGCGCCGGGCCACGTCTCGACGATAGTTGGCGGGAAGGCTTGGCAACCCGTGGCCGAGCAGTTCCAGATACCCGTCGTGGTGGCGGGCTTCGAGCCCAACGACGTGTTGGCGGCTGTAGCCGAGATATTGAGGCAGATGGCTAGGGGGGAGCACAAGGTGGTGATAGAATACACGAGGGCGGTGACTTGGGAGGGAGATTTAAAGGCCCAGTCCTCCATAAGGACCGTGTTCGAGACCGTGGACTCTGCCTGGAGGGGCATAGGCTATATCCCCAAGAGCGGCTTGGCCCTTAGGGAGGAGTTCAGGAGGCACGACGCCTTCGCCTACTTCGGGATATCCGACCTAACCCCCGAGACTTGGCGCTACGACCTCCCCGCCAATTGTAGATGCGCCGAGGTGACTCTAGGCAAGGCGAAGCCCACCGACTGCCCCCTGTTCATGAAGGCCTGCACTCCCGATAGGCCTATTGGGCCGTGTATGGTGTCCGTGGAGGGGACCTGCGCCATCTGGGCTCGCTTCGGCGGGGGCGGACTCGCCGATGAGATAGCGAGAGCCGTAGGCGTGTTTTAGCCATGTGCTGGGCCGTCCCCTCTGTGGTGACCAAGATCGAGGGCGGCATCGCCTGGGTCGATCCCGGCGACGGCGTGGAGAGGCCCGCGATAATAGGCATCGAGGAGTCCGCGCTACAGCCTGGGGATCTGGTGATGGTCCACGCGGGGGTCATCATAGCCAAGGTGGACCTCTCCACCTTGAAGGAGAGCGTCGAGATGTGGAAGCAGATGGCGAGGGAGCTCGCCGCCTCGACGGGGGAGGACCCGGAGGCCGCAGCCAGGATGATAGAGGAGGAGATGTGGCGCGTCGTGAAGATAGCCGAGGAGGCCAGGGCCGGCAGGAGGCAAGCCGTCAGGGAGCTCGCGTAGCGCTTACTCCATCAACGCGGCGTAGTAGATCTGCCCAAGGGCTATCCCGCCGTCTCCCGGCGGCGCCCTTCTTTGTTGCTTTAAGACGAAGCCGCAACCTTCGACCTCCTCGGCCACGGCAGACATGATTATGTCGTTGACGGCGGCTCCGCCGGATACCGCCACGGCCTTTGTCCCCCTTCTCTCGGCAACTTCGCAGGCCCATCTGCCGAGGATCGAGCCGAGCTTGTGCTGGGCCGTGTAGGCCAAATCTCTCGTCGGGGCGGATCCAATCCTCTCAACTATCTCGGTGAAGAGCTCCACTTGATCCTCAGCGTCTAGGGAGAGGAGTCTCCCGCCCCTCGCGGCGGCTTCCAGCTTTATGGCGGGCTCCCCCTCGTACGTCCTCTCCTGTGCGATGCCCAACGCCACGGCTACGGCGTCGAGGAACCTCCCGGCGCTTGAGGTGTATATCCTGGGATTTTTCAACTCCCTCTCCACAATGGCGAGCTCGGCGGCGCCGCCGGGCAGCGCCTCGGCGAGGCTGTCGGGGATCTCCCCCAGGGCGGCGTGGAAATACGCGGCGGCCATTCTGCCAGGCCTCAGCGCAGCCAAGTCGCCTCCAGGCATGGGGACGTAGGGGAGGTGCCTCTCCCTGACGAAGCGGGCCCCCTCCACGAACAAGACCTCTCCGCCCCAAGCCATCCCGTCGGTCCCGTACCCCACGCCGTCTATGGCGATGGCCACGAAGGGCTCGTCGAGCCCCGCGTCGGCTGCGGCCGACAGGGCGTGGGCGTGGTGGTGTTGCACTGTATACGCCTCGGCGCCCAGCCCGTCCCTCCAGTCTAGGCAGAGCCTCGTGCTGTTGTAGGCGGGGTTCGCGTCGCAGATCAGCACGAAGTCCTTAAGCTTGTACGCCTCGAGGAACCACCGCAACTCTCTATCCAGATCTTGCAACGCGTCGAAGCTGTCCAGATCGCCTATGTATTGGGTCAAGACGGCCTTGTCATCGAAGGCCACGCCCCCCGCCGTCTGTAGATCCGCGCCGAAGGCGACAGCCGGCCTCCTCAGCCTCCGGGGTATTCTGATCCACGCAGGGGCGTAGCCCCTGGACCTTCTGAGAAAGACCGGGGCCCCCCTGGTGAATCTGACCACGCTGTCGTCGACTCTATGGACTATCTCAAGGTCGTGGTCGAGGACGTAGTCCACGACATTCCCCAGCCTCGAGAGGACGCAGCTAAGGCTCGTGCACATGGGCTCTCCGTGCACGTTGCCGCTTGTGGCTATGGCGAATTTGTCCTCGGTCCTAGATAGGAGGAGGTACTGGAGCGCCGTGTAGGGGAGGAAGACGCCCTCCTTGTCGAGGCCCGGGGAGACCAGGGGAGAGACGGGGCTGTCCTCCCTCTTGGGCAGAAGCACTATGGGCCTCTGGGGCGAGGTCAAAAGCTCGGCGGCCTCCCCGTCCACCTCGGCCAGGGCCTTGGCCACGTCTAGGTTGAGGGCCATGACCGCGAAGGGCTGGCTCGGCCTCCTCTTTCTGCGCCTGAGCTCAGCCACGACGTCGTCCCTCCGGGCGTTGGCGAATACGTGATACCCCCCTATGCCCTTCACAGCCACGATACGCCCCCTATCTATCAACCGCGCAGCCTCCGCTACGGGGTCCTCTGCCGCGACGTCTCTGCCGTCTGCGCCCAAGAGCCTCGTCCTAGGCCCGTCGCGTCTACAGGATATGCCTTGGTAGAAAAACCTCCTGAGACCGCCCACGCGCGGGTTCGAGTACTCCTCTCTGCACTTGTCGCACATGGGGAACGCGGACCAGCTGGTGTTCTCCCTGTCGTAGGGCAGTCTGCGCATCACCGAGAAGCGGGGGCCGCAGAAGCTACAGCTGTTGAATGGGTAGAGCCTCCTCCTCTCGTCGCCGCTCAGCACCTCGGCCAGACAGTCGTCGCATATGGCGAGGTCGGGCGGTATGTTGGAGAGGGCGAGGGACCGCTCCTCGCTCTTCAAGATCTCGAAGGCCCTGTGCCCCATCGGCCGGGCCTCCTCCACCAGAAGCTCCTCGAGGACTATGGCCCTGGGCCTCTCCCTCCTCAAAGCCTCGACGAAGGCGTCGGCGTTTTCGCCCTCGACGAATATCTCCACCTCGCCGCCGCCTAGGTTCCTCACGTAGCCCCCCACGCCGAGCCTATCCGCGAGAGTCTTCACGTACGGCCTAAATCCGACGCCTTGGACTATCCCCACGGCGTGTATCCTATAGGCCTTCATGGGCCTGCGCCTAGACGGCGCGTCGACGGCCTCGCCGAGCCCCCCGGCGCTATTTCGCTAAATACGCCGATTACCACAGGTTTTATTGGGCAGTTTATAGTTTATTATGGATTACGGGGCTATCCTCAAAATCATCCTGACGTGACAATAACGTCCCCGGTCTAGCGACGCCGGATTAGATCCAAGCCGAGACCGAGATACCGGTGATAGCCGTCAGCTACGGAGCCGTCGGCGGCATGAACTCCACGGAGCTGTTCTACGCTCTGAGAGCTGTGGGCATAGTTTCTGGGCGGAGAGCAGAGGGCCGAGGAGCTGATTAGCTACATTTAGCAGCATAGACGTGAAGATAGTTGCGGTTCTGTGGCTTATGCGTGATCTCTCGACGGAGGTCGCCGTGGCGGTCGTGCTACACGACTTAAGCGCGGCGTTAGATACGCCGACTACGCCATCTTCATGAAGAAAGGCGCTATCCACGCCGCAGGCCTGTGGAGAAAATCTTCGCCGAGGAGGCGATAGAGGAGGTCTACGACGTGCCTGCGAGGCGTTCCGGGAAAGAGTCTTGTTCGACTAGCGCAGTGGGCCCGCGCGTCCCGGCCCCCGGGCTACGCATACAGTGAGGCGCCGAGGGGACTCGGTTTTTCGTGTTAATGAAAACATATTTTTTAAATCCAGTAAATGTAATACTCCATGCATATACCCGATGGATATCTCGATCCCATCTCGGCGGGCGTTACGTGGGCCATAATGCTGGCCTACGGCTACTACGCCTATAGGCACAGCGAGCTGCAGAAATACATGGAGCTGGTGCTCTCCCTGGCCGCCGCGATTTTCGTCGCCCAGATGCTCAACTGGCCGATACCGGGCGGGACCTCCCTCCACATGGTGGGCGGGGCTCTGGCGGCGATACTGGTGGGCCCCTTCAACGCCTTCTTCGTCCTCCTGTTGGTTCTGTTGGTGCAGGCGTTGGTGTTCCACGACGGAGGGGTAACAACGCTGGGGGCAAACGTGATAAACATGGGCGTCATAGCGCCTCTCGTGGGATACGCCGCGTACAAGGCGTTGAGGCCCCGCGTCGGCGTCTTTTGGTCGGCCTTCGTCGCCGGGTGGGCCAGCATAACCGTCGCGGGGACCGCCGCCGGCTTGGAGATAGGCCTATCCCCCTGGTTCCCCTACGGCTGGACCATCAGCGTCCCCGCGATGGCGGGCTGGCACGCGTTGCTGGGCCTCGTGGAGGGCGCCATAACCGGCTTCGTGGTGCTCTACCTCTCCAAGAGGGCCCCCGAGTACGTGAGGCTATGACGAGGAGGTTCCTCGCCCTCTTGATAGCCCTCGCGCTAATCTCGCCCATCTTCGGCGTCTGGCTCGCCAACTTGATAAACTACCACGAGCCTCTCGACGTGGCTGCCGACCTCATAAATCAGGCCGCCAACCGCACGATCCTCAACGATACTAGGTACCAGATGAACTGGACGCCCTTCATAGACTACACAGTGCCGGGGCTTCCCGACTGGGCTGGCTATATAGTCTCGGCGTTTATAGGCCTCGCCATATACCTTGTGCTCTATATGGCGTTGGTGGGCAGGAGGGGCCGTGTTAAGAGAACTAGTTGAGGGGATAACGAAGGCGGTGGCGGCCTTCGAGAGGGTCCGCGAGGCGCATCCCTCTCTCCCCTATTTTTTCACAGCGGCAGCCATCACGGCGGCCTTTCTGCCCGTCTGGATCTTGGCCCCCGCCTTCGTGGCAATCGGCGCCTTGGCGGCGTGGGGCGGGCGCGGCCTCAAGGAGTGGCTCGCGGTGGTGGGGACCTCCGCCTTCTTCGCGGCCATCGTGTCCCTACCCGCCGCGCTCGGCCTCCTTCCGGCCAAGGCCGACCTGGCCCTCTTCGTCTCGAGGGCCGTCTCATCCGCCGCCGTCTTCACCGGAGGTCTTCTCCACTGCGGCTGGGTCTGTTTCCTGGGGGCGTTTAGGCGCGTTCTGCCGCGGCCTATATACAGAATGTTGGAGCTGTTCCCGCCCTCAGTATACGCCTTGGGGAGGGCGGCGGTCGTCGTGGCGGCGGCCAGGGAGGCGCGGACGCCTCAGTTCGACAGGAGGGCATTCGCCGCGGCCATCGGCGATGTGCTGATATACGGCATAGAGAGGGGAAGGGCCTTGAGGATGGCGTATGAGGCGAGAAGTCCTTAGGGCGTCGGGTCTGGAGTTCGGATATTTCGGCGAGCCCGTGATTAGAGGCGTGGATCTGTCCGTGGACGAAGGCGAGGTCGTGGCCATCTACGGCCCAACGGGCTCCGGCAAGACGACCCTCCTGCTCCTCCTGGCCGGGCTTCTGAAGCCGTGGAGAGGCGACGTGTACGTGATGGGGGAAAGGCTGGACGAGGGGAGTCTGCCCAAGGCCAGAAGGCTCATCGGCGTGTCCTTCCAGAATCCCGACGACATGTTCTTCAACGACACCGTGCTGGACGAGATCGCCTACACCCCCGCGAGGATATACGGGGCAGACGTCGGGCTCAAGGCGGCAAGGGCGATGGCCGAGAGGCTCGGCATTTCGCATCTCCTAGACAAGCCGCCCTACAAGCTCAGCGGAGGCCAGAAGAAGCTGGTCTCCTTGGCCGCCGCCACGGCGCACGAGCCGAGCCTGCTCCTGCTGGACGAGCCCACGACGTATCTAGACGAGGAGTCGACGGAGAGAGTGGTCGAGCTGCTCGAGGAGCTGAGACGCCGCGGATCGGCCGTGTTGGTGGCCACGCACGACATGGAGCTCATCTGTAGACTCGCCGACAGGTCCTACGCGTTGGTCGGAGGGAGGCTGACAGACGGCGTGCCCAGCCCTAGACGGCCTCTATGCCTGTGCGGGGAGGCCAGCCGCAGATAGTCGAAATCCGTTGGTCAGGCTTTTCGCCGAGAGGGCCGCTGAGCGCGCCGACGGGTTGGGGACCGTCGACTGCCGCCTCTGCCTAGGCGGGGGTTACATCGTCATCGAGGGCGCCGGGGGAGGGCCCTCGGTTTCTTCCACATGCCCACGAGGATCTCCACGATGGGGAGGGCGGGCCTTCCAAGCTTGAGGAGACGTTGGGAGGATGATGCAAAGCAGTGGCAGGAGAATTGGCGGCGGGAGGAGACGAGAGGCGTTGGCGGGAGAACTACAAGAAGCGGGAGGGGCAGTTTAGGTTAGCCAGATGGATGATAGCGGCTCTCTCCGAAATAGGAGATGCTCCTGGCGGCGGCTTTGGGTACTTCGCGGCTAGGGTCGTCAGGTCGGTCCTCAGGGAGAGAGGCGTCGGGTGCGATGCCCGCATCAACGTGACTCCGCCGGTGGACGGCTTCAAGGAGGTCGACCTCTTCTGCCCGTAGCTTCTGGTTGTAGGCGAGGTGTCCGTAGCCGTTAGGAGCGCGGAGAAGGCCGAGGGACCCTCTGGAGCAACCCAGGAAGTCGGTGGAGGCCGCCGAGAGGCTCACGGGGGCCAAGATATACATAAAGGCGATCGCCGTGGAGCTCGCGCCGAGGGATGCGGCGGAGCGTCTGAGGAAGGCCGCAGAGGAGGGGGATTTACCTGATCCTCGGCAGGTACTGCGAGCGTCTGCCCGCGGCGCGGGCCTAAAGCGGGCAAAGCTTTTAAACTGAGGAAAAGTAGGCGATGGGCCGCCTCTGGACTGGGGGCGGCGAGGCCGGAAGCGGGGTAGGCCAGCCAGGTAGGCCGCGGGGCTCATAAGGGGGCAACCCCTGTGAGACCCCGAGGTCCCCGGTTCAAATCCGGGCCCCGCTATTTCTTCGCTTCCAGTTTTATGGTCGGTCATTGGAAAAAATCGGGGTTTCTTTCGAATTCTTCTTACAATTTCCCTCTCCCTTGGCGTGCCGCTTCTCATCTTTTCCATTAGGGACCGCATGGCGGCTTCTCTTAGTTGTTTGTTCTTCTTTATGTCGCCGAGCCCGACGTATATCATGTATTTCCTGTTCGACTTAACCACGTTCGGCCGCATTCCCAACGTCTCTAACGCGTTGGCCGCGGCTACTGCCTCCTCTGCGGTGTTGGCGTAGTAGGCGGCTATCAGCGTGCCGCCGTTGCCGCTTACCAGCGAAATCTTCATCGACGCCAAGACTCGATCCGGATCCTCCGAGCGGGGGTTTTTCACAGCCTCTCTGAGGATGTCTACAGACCTTTTCCTTGCGACCGCCTCTTTTATGTAGTTCCACTTGTGGCGTTTCAACAGATCCAGCAACATGCCGTAGGGGCCGGCCGCCTCCGCCAAACGCATAAAGACGTCATGGCCCTTCGCGACGACCGCCTCGTAATCGCCAGTTGCTCTTCCTATTTTCCACGGCTCCTTGGCCGCAACTGCGATCTCGAACCGCCCAATTCTGCCCACCGCGCCTTTCCATCTCCTAACCACATCGTCAGCAGAGGCGCCAATTCGCCTTGCCGGAGGCACGTAAGAACCATGCTTATCGCCTCCTCCTTTCGCCACTGTTGCCGCCAGCTCCTGGCAACCATGCTCAGCGTGACGCTGACGCCTTGACGCGTCAGGTTTACGGAGGGAGGAGGCCGTTTTATTGATTCGATGCGCCGTCGCCTAGAGCGTGTCGTTACGGCGCCGGCAGGTTTCGGGTTGAACGCCGTCCGGGCCGCCTTCACGGCCGCGGGCCCTGTCCGCCCTCGGCCGCGCGCCTACAGGGGCAACTCAGAATTAATGCTCACAGGGGGCTAGCCCCCTGTGAGGATTGATCTGATGGCACTCCT
>NZ_LCWM02000029.1 GCF_002077075.2 Thermoproteus sp. CP80
AGGCTGAAGCGCATGGATGTCGGCGGCGTTCAGGAAATTCTGTCCGATCACCCGCCTGTGCCTAAACGCCTGAGGTTCCTAGACTCGGTGGAGGTCTAGGGCTCTATCTCCAGGAACTTCAGCAGGTTTTTCATCTCGTTTACGGCGACTCTGTAGGATCTAAGGCCCTCCTCGCTCACGACATAGACCTTTCTGCCTGCCTCATCCCTCTCTGCGAGGACTCCGTCCGCCACCATTCTTTTCAGGAGGACGTACCCATAGACGTTGCTTATATTGAAGCCAAGGGCTCTTAGGCGAGATATGATGCCGTATCCGTGGAGAGGGCCTTCCCTCAGCAGTATGGCCACGGCGTAGAGCCATAGGTTGCCCTTGCCTATGCAGTTCCGGAACTTCAGATACGCCCTGGTGGGCATCAACGCATCGTACGGGCGAGTTTAAATGCTTATGCTTACAGAATAATTTATTAACAGATCTGTTTAGATGGACATGCCCATTAGGGTCGGGATAGCGGGCGTGGGCAACTGCGCCTCAGCCTTGGTGCAAGGGGTCGAGATGTATAGGCGATATCCTGAGCTGGAGCCTCTGGTGGCGTTCAAGAAGATCGGCAACTACACGGTGACCGATATAGAGTTTGCCGCGGCCTTCGACATAGATGCACGTAAGGTGGGCAAAGACCTCGCTGAGGCCGTATTCTCGCCGCCGAACAACGCTACGAAGGTCTATCAGCCCGGAAAACTGGGCGTCGTCGTCAAGGCCGGGCCCGTTCTCGACGGGAAGCCCGAGGGCAATATAGTCGATAAGGTGGTCGAAGGCTCTCTTGAGGACGTCGTGAGGGAGCTTGAGTCGACCAACACGGAGGTGTTGGTCAACTATCTGCCGACGGGGGCTAGAAAAGCCGCCGAGGCCTATGCCGAGGCGGCCCTGAGGACTAGGTCGGCGTTCATAAACGCCATGCCAGCGCCTATTGCGACCAGCGAGGTCTGGCAGCGAAAATTCGCCGAGAGGGAGGTGCCGCTGTTAGGCGACGACACTCAGAACCAGATAGGGGCCACCGTGTTGCACAAGACGCTCATACATCTACTGTCCCTAAGGGGGGTCTCCGTGATGGATACCTACCAGATAAACGTAGGCGGTACGCCAGATTTCGTCAATCTGATGTACAGAAGAGGCGATAAGGAAAAGACGAAGACCGCGGCGGTCAAGAAGATGGCCGAGGGGCAGGACTTCAATGCGTATATAGCCCCGGTTGCCTACATACCGTTTCTTGGCGATAGGAAGATAGCGCATATGTTGATAGAAGGGCGTATATTCGGCGGAGTCCCCATCAACATAAGGGTGGAGTTGGAGGTGCACGACGCTTGGAACAGCGCCGCGGTGGTCTCCGACGCGATAAGACTCGCCAAACTTGCTCTAGACAGACATATAGGAGGTCCTATATACAGCGCCTCGGCTTGGGGCTTCAAGAACCCGCCGCTACATATGCCCCCCGAGGAGGCCTATAGAGCGGTGATCGAGTTCATAAACGGCGAACGGAACAGCTAGGTCTATCTAACCGCGCTGGCTAATTTCCTCTGGGTTCTAACCCAGCCGTACTCCCTGCCCATAATCCCGAGCGCCGTGCCGGCTATGTGCACAAACGCCGTCACGAGCTCCAAGAACGGAGCCAAGATGTCGGGCCTTGTCGGAGTGTGGTATTTGGACTCCACATATATATCGATGGCAAGACCCGCCGAAAACAGGTAGAGAAGCAGAACTATTTCAGGCACGGTGAGTTGCGGCCCCATTACCAGCCTGTATATGAGCAACACTATTATGGCTACGTAAACCGAGCTCGTGGCGAATACGGTACCCTGGAAGAAGAAATCAATCTTTCTGGCCATGGGGATGTCGCTCTTGATGACCGGGACTAGATACCTTAGAAACACTTTGATGGTGCCCGAGGCCCACCTCAGCTGTTGTTTGAAGTACGACTTAAGGTTGCGGGGGGGCCTGCCCCATGTGTAGAGCCCCCAGGTCGCCGCTATGGAATAGCCGTTGAGCCACATACGGACAGAAAGATCTAGGTCCTCGGTTACCGTATCCTCCGAAAACCAAAGCTTGACGATGGGCTCCAGCCTCGCTATAGCCGTCGAGCCCGTGAATATGGGCATCATGTTCAGACGGGTTCTGCCCACCAGCATGGTCCCCGATATGTCGTGGGATACTGAGACCAACGCATCGAGCGAGGAGCCCAGATATAGATGCCTCTGGACCCCTTGCACCAGGTCAACCCCCAGTCTCTTTATGGTTGAGACGGCCCTCCTGATGAAGTCGAAGTCGGGGGGTTCATGATCGCTGTCGACGAAGATCACGTATTTGGGGTTCCGGAGCGGCTTCAACGACATAAGGCCTCTTATCGCGTCGTTCAAGGCGCCTCCCTTCAGCCCAAATCTGCCTTCCCTCATGAATAATATCAGCTGCTCGTTGGAGAAGACCCGGAGAGGTCTGGGAGTCCTCACGATGCCGGAGGGCTTGAGCTTGTAGGGCTCCACCAGACCCATATCGCCGCAGTCCTCGATCACAGCCACTTTATAATTTCTGTAGTTTTGGGTTAGCCACTTAGGGAGCGTCTCGAACAGATTCTCATCTCTACAAGACGGCATCACGACGTAGACTCCATCATCGTCATCGTCATATACGCCGTTGGCCTGGCCCTCCGACGACAGGAAGGTAGTCACTAGGTGCCAAGTTGCCGTCACAGCGCCTATGGCCAATAGCACCAGGAAAATCATGTAGGAAATATGCCCCTATTTATTTAGAGCAGCAAAAGCCTTGCTTTAGGGTTTGAGGAGAGAGTCAGCTAGAGCGACCAACTAAGTTCTCGTAAATTATCTCGGCAAGGTCCTTTATTGAGACACTAGCCTCCTTGTTCCTCGCGGCGTCAGACAGCATGGCGTTGCAGAATGGGCAAAGCGTAACTATCGTCGATGCCCCCGTCTCCATCAACTGCTCAAGCCTTATGTGGCTTATACGCCTCTCCTCCTTGACATCATACCAATAATTGGCGCCGCCCGCCCCGCAACAGAAGGTTCTCTCGCCGTGTAGCTTGGCCTCCCTCAGCTCGCCAAGCCTTACGACGATCTTCCGCTGAGGCTCCACGACCTTGTTCTGCCTGGCGAGATAACAGGGATCGTGTATGGCATAAGTACCAACGCCGCCGTTTATCTTTATCTTCCCCGCCTCCACTAGCTGGCTTAGAAACTCTACGTGGTGATAGACGTTGAGCTGCACTCCGAAGCGCCTATATTCATTCTTAAATGTATTATATCCATGCGGACATATAGTAATTATATTTTTTACATTATATTTATTGAATAAATTCTTATTATTAAGAGCGATCTCTTGGAATCTGCTCTCTTCGCCCAACCTTCTGGCGGGGTCGCCACAACAAGTCTCCTCATCGCCGAGCACCGCTATCTTGTCTAGAAGACCTGCCTCCCTAAGTACGCCCACAAATGCCTTTATGATTTGTCTAGTTCTATTGTCGAAACTACCCATGCAGCCAACCCACAGCAGATACTCGAAGTTGGGATTCTCGCTGACAGTCTTAACGCCCAATTCCCTCAGCCAGTCGTGTCTCCCATAGTTACTTTGCATCTGGGTATTGCCATATTGGCTCAAAGACATTAATAAATCAGATTTCTTCTGGTCCAACTTGGATTCGAAAACAAGACTTCTTCTAATATCTATAATATAATCAACATGTCTTATATAAACAGGACAAGACGCCATACATGCGCCACATGTCGTGCACGCCCATACTTCATCCTCCTGAAGCCCTAGCTCAAAGAGCGATTTATCGGCTTTGGCCTCAGATATCTTGTTTATAAGGATGCGCGGGCTGAGCGGACGGCCTGCCTTAGTAGCGGGACATACATCTTCGCATCTATTACATCTCGTACAAGCATCGGCCATAACTCTGTGAAGCAAGTCCAAATCCGCCTTCGACTTCACGCCGATTTTTACTTCGGTCTGGCCGCTTTCAACTATCTTCTCTAGGTCAAACGGAGTGGTGAGCTCGCCGTATCCTCTATCTATTTCTACATAATTTATAAATGATAACTCCATATGCCTCAATATAGTTAATGGTATTATCGCAATTAATAAAAATACAATCGTTATATGTATAAAATATGAATATATATATAATTCACGTGACGGTGTCGGGAGCAGATAGGATAGAGGAGACCAAGGGGTTGGGCCGCCGAAATAATACTCGACCCTATATCTCTGTAGTATCATTCCTGTTAAACTTATAATTATGAATCCTATTAATACTGCTATATATTCTTTATAATTATTATATATAGTTTTATATTTAGTAATTCTATATATAGCCAGTAGGGGGCCTATGAGCAAAAGTACTGCGGCTATGTCCAGCAAAAACCTAAATGCCAAGAACACGGGACCGCCGTATGTTATATCCGCATAGTGAGTCACAGCGACTATTATGGTCGCCACCAGCGAGATCCCCAGCCCTATCATCAATAGATAGTGAGCCACGCCGCCCAGAGCTTCTTCAATAAAAAATCTGCGATGTATTATAAATTCATAAATAAATCTATATGATTTCTTTTTAAATATATATTTGATAAGTATTTTAATGCCACCAAGCTCGCGTAGAAGCCTATCAGTAAAATAGATAAGCGAAACAACAGAGAGGATAGCTAGGCCATAGACCACATATGCCGTGAACGGCGGCATATCCAGATACTCTATGTAATATGCCGACATGGATCGTGGCGGCTCCGCCCTTTTTATAGATTTCTTTATTCTTATATCTATCTAAAGTACCCTATCTACTTATCATATTAATCGTTTTACTCTATTTGCATATCTATAGTACTATTTAGAATATATATCACATATTGATCTAAATGGACAACCTCTGCAACGCCCTCTGTCAACGGGCGGCGGCTCGGAGCTTTTCAGGACATTCCTTATTTCGTCGAGCACCTTGGCGGCTTCTGGATTGCGCTCTATCCTTTCCACCTTGTTCCTATAGACAAGATATCCGAAATCCGCCTTTAACAGCTCTATGTATATCTGTAGTTGCTTCACGTGGGACTCCCTTGTCGTTACGCCGCTCTTTATCTCAACAGGTATCATCTTCTCGTTACGCCTAAACACGAGGTCCACAACCCCGACCATATCGCCCAGCTCGATCCTGTATTCGGCCAAGACGTCCTCCGCGGCCGAGAGCATCCTCTCGTATCTTTCATGGAGCAGACGGCCCCTTATGAGGGCCACCAGCGATCTGCGCGTAAGGAACTTCCTCCCGAGCCTCGCCTGTACCCAGAGTAGACGGGGGCAATACTCATAGTCATTTATCATAGATGGCGTAATTCTCCCGAAGTCGTACCTCACGGCGTAGATGTTGGGCCTCAGCGCCTCCACCTCGTCCGTCTTCTGGAGCTCCCTGAGGGCCTCGTCCAAGGTCAGCCGCTCCAGGTCGTCGCATCTAACTACCTTACACAAAGGCGGAGGTATTAGCACTGGCGGTAACGGACACCTATTAATATATATGGATCACACGGCCCAGCACCCTCGTCGGGCCGTTCCTGAATATGAACCTCTCGCCGTTGGGCACAGCCCAGGGCCGCGACAGCCTCAGCTCTATCTTGCCCACATCACCCATCATCAACGCGCCTTTATCTATCCACGTTATCGTGGCGGGCGACCTTATCGACCTTAGATGCAACACGCCCGTAAAGCCGGGCCTTATCACCGTCGGATGTCTCAGGACTATCACGTCGGCTCCTAGCCTGACAGCCGACTTCAGAGGCTCCGACGTGAGGGCCATGCCCTTACGTACGTCCTCAAAGCCCTCTATCGCTACGGTTATGTACTGTCCAGGGCTCGCCGAGGCCACGGAGATCCTGTTTACTTGTATCGATTTTATCCTGACGGGCCTCCAGCCGCCGTCGTCCGTAGGACCCACGAGGACTTTTTGGCCTGAGATCAGCCGGCCGCCTTCGAGCAAACCCCCCACCACCGTGCCCACTCCCCGAACCTTATATATCTCGGAAATATAGAGGGTCGGAGGGCCCGAGCCCCTCCAGTGAAGTCTCTTGGGCAGTAGGGACAGAAAACGCCTTAGCCTGTCCAGCCCCTCGCCCGTCACGTTGGAGACAAGGAATATAGGCGCGACGCGCCCCGTGGGCATGATCTTTGCGGCGATAACCGCATCCTCGTCGTTCTTGGCCACGTACGGGACCTTGCTGACGCCTGGCATCTTCAGCACGCCCGCCACATCTTCGAGTGTCTTCTCTAGGACGGCTTTGGGCGTTATGTCCACTCTAGTCACCACCACAAAGACCGGTAGGTTCATGGCCACGGCCACGGCCAGATGCTCCTTCGTCATCCTCTGGACGCCGGAGTTGGCGGCGACAACCAGCATCCCGTAGTCCGGCGCGTTTCCCAAGATGCCTCTCAGAGAGGTTCTGAGGTAGCCCTCGTGGCCTCCTATATCTATAAACAAAATGGCTTTATCGGAGTTTAGATAGACCGACGCCTCGTCCAGCGGGTCGGGCAGATCCGCGTTGACTACTTTGTAGCCCTTGAAGCCCATAAGCCTCGTGGATATAGCCGACGTGCGGCCCGTGAGCACCTCGTGCTTAAAGCGGGCCGCGTAGACCCTCGCGCTTCCCCTCCCATCGTCCAGACGGCCGGTGATCAACACGCCTATAAGCGTCGACTTGCCGGCATCCACGTTGCCCATAGCCACCACGTGGACGACCGGAGGCGGATTGTCCTCGCCCGCCCTGTTCCTTATCAATACCTCGGCCACCTTCCCCCTCAATCCCTCCCTCAGCCCCACTAAATACGCCACTGCCCCTATCCTCTCCGCAGCCTTCTCCACGACCGAGAGCGCCTCCCTGAGGTCTCCGTCGCTCAGGCCGAGCGGCTTGCCGTCGTCGGATACACCTATTAGATAGAACGCCTCGCCACCGCCCTCCACCAGCCGGCGTTTCATCTGACCCGCAAGACGCTCGAGATCTACATCTCTAACCATCAACTTATACTCCCTGTTCCCCTCCTCGCTCTCAGGGGGATACATCTACACTGGAGCAAAAGATAAAAGGATTTTTTAGTTTTTCCCTAAATGATTATTTAAAACGGAAGCAAACCAGTCAGGGCAATTGCCATATACACATTGGCAGATACTATAGCAAATGCGAACACCACGGATAGCGTGTTCAATACCTTTATCAGCGGGTTTAAAGACGGGCCGGATGTGTCCTTAAACGGATCGCCTACAGTATCGCCGACGACGGCCGCCTTGTGTTGCTCGGTTTTCTTCAAACCCTGTAGCTCGATATACTTCTTGGCATTGTCCCAAGCGGCGCCTGAATTAGCCATCAGCAAGGCCCGAGGGACTCCGGAGACCAAAGCGCCCAGGATCAGGCCGGCCAGCGCCTGCCAGCCGAGTATGAAGCCGGTCGCCAGAGGCACCACTATCACCACCAAGCCGGGCAACAGAAACTCTCTGAGGGCCCTCCTAGTCGCTATATCGACTACTCTAGCGTAGTCGGGTTGCTCCTTCCACTCGAGGATTCCGGGCTTCTCCCGGAACTGCCTCCTTATCTCCTCCGCTATCTCCATAGCAGTCCTCCCGACCGCCGTCAAGGTCCTGCTGGTGAAGAAATAGACGATCATTACGCCTATAAATGCACCAACTAGTACATTGGGATTTATAATAGATATCTGAGTTATAATAGATGTATTAGAAGCAGATCCTGTCAATAAAGAAACAAGTTGTTGATTCAGTATTTGCGCCATGGACTTCATAATTTCAAACATAAGCGCTATGAACAGCACGAGGGCGGCAAGCGCGGCGCTGGTTACCGCATAGCCCTTAGTCGTGGCCTTGGTGGTATTGCCTATGGAATCGAATACATCGGTAATATTTCTGACGCTTTCGGGGAGGCCGGCCATCTCGACTACGCCGTTGGCGTTGTCGCTGACGGGGCCGTAGGAATCCGCAGTTATTATTATTCCCGCTATGGCCAATAGGCCGACGGAGGCCAGAGCCGTGCCGAATATTCCAGCCAGATACGGGCCATAGCTCCCGAAGCCGGTTACATGAAACGCGGAGAAGCCTATGGCGTAGGAAATCCCCAAGACGGCCACTATCACGAGCAATGTGGGCACGGCGCTTGTCAGACCGATGCCGTATCCTGTCACTATTACGGTGGCCGGGCTTATCTTGGTCTGTTCCGCTATTTCCTTTACGGGTCTGTAGTTATAGGAGGTGTAGTAATCGGTTATTTTAACCACGAGCGGCGCCACGATGGCGCCCAGAGCCGCCGACAAGGCCATGGCGATCGCCTCCACAACGCCTAGCCCCAACGCGAAGACGCCGGCGAAGAACAGAATAATCGACAGCGCTATTGTGACGTATATGGCGAAACTGATAGAGCTCATTGGATTCTTTACATTCTTCGTCCTCAACAGGTTCACGCCGACGAAGGTCGCAATAAGCGCCAACGACGCAATAAGTATAACTCCCTCGATATAGGCCGACGATAGACCCAATATGTCGGCCAGGAATATGGCGGCGGTCACGGTAACTATGTAAGATTCGTACACGTCGGCCGCCATGCCGGCGACGTCCCCCACGTTGTCGCCCACGTTATCGGCTATCACACCCGGGTTCCTCGGGTCGTCCTCGGGTATCCCCGCCTCGATCTTGCCCACCAGGTCTGCCCCGAGGTCGGCCGCCTTCGTATATATGCCACCGCCGACCCTCATGAAGAGCGTAACCAAGCTTGCGCCGAAGCCGAGGGCCACCAGCGGAGTGGCCCACTCCCCCGGCGTAACTGACCTAAATATCAGGTAAAATCCGGAGATCAACAGCAGGGCGACGCTTGCAAGCGAGAGGCCCATGACGGCCCCGGCGCGCCAGGACACCAATAAGGCCTTGCCCATTCCGCCGTCCGCCGCCGCCTGCGCCACCCGCGAGGCGGATCTTGTGGTTACGTACATGCCGAGGTAGCCCGCCAGCATGGATCCCAAGGCGCCAACCACGAAGCCGATAGCGGTGAGCCCCGGCAACCCTTTGGTCATATCCACAGCTACATATATAACTACGGCCAATATAATTAAAAGTATTGATAAAGTCCTGTATTGTCTGAATAGATAGGCACGAGCGCCCGTCGCTATGGCGTTGCTTATGAACACCATCTTTTCCGTACCTGGGTTCTGTCTCAGAACCCATCTAGCTAGGTAGATAGCGTATAGCAGACCGAGGGCGCCGACAGATAGCCCTATAATCGGTATAATCGACATAGACCCAGCGTCTCTAAAGATTATTTAAAATTTTGTTATTCATGATTATTTTCGACTTTCCATGTTGCCGAATTCTTAGATTTATTTAAGTGTTATATAATATTATATTTTCGATTTTATATTAAAATGAAATATAATATTATAATATGAAATATAATTTATCAGTCTGTACATATCGCCCTTCGATCCAGCTGTGAGGTCAGTATTTAATAACCGAGATTTCTCCTCGCTAGTGCCTCTTGAGCGCGTAGTGGAATTCAGGATAGCCGCGCCGGTCGATGTTCTGCCCGATTTAATATTCTACATAGGAAAGACCGGTGTTGCCATGTTCGAAGAAAGGCCTCAGAGGCTGGCGAGGCCTAGAGATCCAGAAATACAACGTGACGTCAAGAAGCTCGACGAAATCCTATCTCTATTATCTCAATACTATAAGCCGAATATAGTCGCTTTACCAAGGGAACCTATCTCCCGCTTGCTAGATAAAGCGTTGAACGACCTCATGCCTATATTCGACGAGGTTAAGAACTACGCCCAAGAGCTACAGGACTTAAGGCGGAAACTCCAGCTGTCTACCGCGTTGGATCAGTTGAGAGGCCGCCGGTTCCCTAAGACCGAAGCTATTGACAACTTCATAGTTATACCTGGCAAATACGCCCAGGAGCTGATCAATCTGTCTAAAGATCTGGGCGCGGCGTTCATCTCGGTTGGCGACGCCGCCGTTATATCTGTGGATAAGGATAGGAGCAGACTTCTTCTATCGACTCTATCTAAGCTTGGGCTCGAGGTGCTCCGGCCGGAGTACTTGGAGATCCTCGAGGACCCCGCTTCCTTAAAAGACAGAATGGATAAATTATACAACGAATTGAGAGATAAAATTAATAAATATAAAAACTCTATAGATTTCGTTTACACATTAAGATATACGCTATCGATTGTACTCGACACATTCAACAAATCGGCGTTGTCAGAGGGCGAGGAGACGGGGCATCTGCTCACATCGCTATCGGCCGAGATCGAGCGGCTGAAGTCCGAGCTCCACGACTTGTCGGCCATAAGGGAGGCCCTAGTTGGGCTTAAGGCATCCGGCGCAAACAGCGTGAAGCTGCCCGATGGATTAGCTCTATATGTAGAGATGGGGGAACCCGGTGGAGCTACTAAAGTAATGTTGGGTAATAAAGAGGCATATTTGGCTAGAGATGGGCTAAGGGGCATAAAGATCCCTAGGCAATACCTAGATGATGTGGCTTCCTCCCTGAAGGTTGTAGAGGAGACTCTTAACTCCGTGGAGCGGTCGTTGAGAAATAGGGAGGGCGAGTTGAGAAGCCTCGAGGAGGTCTATAGGGAATACTCCACATACGGCGATGGGGACTGGCGCGCCCATAGGGATGTCGGCACGGTTATTTTCTACGCTAGGGAGCGCGATGTGGGCGTTGTGGACGAGGCTCTCGCCGAGCTCGTCAGGTCGCTGTCCGTCAGGCTCGATATAATTAGGAATATACGGTATAAGTACTTCCAGGACGTGCCGGCGAGGAGGAGGCCCACTCTGGAGAGGTTCCCGACTCCGGTCAGGCAGATTGTGGACAAGATAGCCTATATGTACGGGGTGCCTAGCGCCTCCGAGATAAGCCCGTCTGCGTTGGTCGCCGCATTGTTTCCCATATTCTTCGGCTGGATGTTCGGCGACTTGGGCCACGGACTATTGTTATTTCTATTCGGCCTGTGGCTCTACAAGAGCCTTTTCGGCGGGAGGTACAAGGACTGGGGGGTCATCTGGATGGTGACCGGCGCGTTCTCCATGTTCTTCGGCGGAGTTGTCTACGGCGAGTTTTTCGGCTTCCCTCTGTCCTACTTCGGGCTGGGCTGGGATGGGGTGATCCACATGTTTCAGCCAGTGGTGGGTCCGCAGATGGGGACGGCCGTGGAGACCGAGGGCATATTCGCCGATCTTCTGGCGGCTCTGCTCTTCGGCTATATAATAATGGCCGGCTCCTTCTCGCTCAAGATAGCCAACTTCCTCCTGGAGGGCGAAGGCGATATGGCCTTGGGTATAGGCATTCCCATATTGTTGATCTACGTATCGGCAGGCATGATAGTGCTCGGACTCCTCAAGCCTATCCTGCCCATGCCTCCGCTGATGGCCGACGTCCTAGACCTCCCCTGGATCTATATCCTAGTAGCCGCGATAGCGCTGCTCGTGGCAGGCGCCGCGGCCCTCACGGCTAAATATAGAGGATACGAGGAGAAGCCGCCGATAGGGCTGGAGATGGCCGTGGGTTTGGTGGAGGGCATCTTCGGCGGCCTTGCCAACGTGCCGAGCTTCGCCCGCCTTATGATATTGATATTGATGCACGGCATATTCACGAAGCTGTCCATGGGGTGGGCCCTGGCCGTGGCCGAGTCGGGCAACATGGCCGGCGCCATCGCCATAGCCGTTATATTCAACATACTCATAGCGGTCGGCGAGGGCTTCATATCGCTGGTCCAATCGCTCCGTCTGACTTTCTACGAGACTCTGAGCAAGTTCTACGAGGGGAGGGGGCGCCTCTTCATGCCGTTGGTCCTGCCCTAATGAGGATAATAGCCGAACTACCCCCCTCCACGTCCAGACGCGCGGTGGTTAGCCGGGCTAAGGCCGTATCAGACTACACCGACATGGTGGATGTGCCCGATTCCCCAGGCGGGAGGCCGAGCGCCCACGCGATCGCCGTGGCGTATCTGGCCAGGGAGGCCGGCTTGACGCCTATCGTCCACATACGCCTAAGCGACTTGAACATGCTCGCGTATCGCTCCCTGCTGGGAGCGGCCAGACTCCTAGGGCTGGACTACGTAGTCCCGCTGTCAGGGGATCCGCCGTCGGTCGGCCGGCCGGTCGGCCATCTGGCCACTGAGGAGGCTGTGTCCATAGCTAGGGAGTACGGGCTCAAGGTCGGCGTTCTGTTGAGCATGCGGAGGAACTACGCCGAGAGGCTGAAGATAGGGGCGGACTTCTATCTGGTTCTGAACCTCGACGACCCGAGGTCTCTGGAGAACCTGGCGACGGTCGAGGCATATCCCTACGTCATATTGAGGACGGAGAGGAACGCTGGGCTTGTGGAGAGGCTTGGACAGCCCTCGGTGGAGCTCAAGTCGTTGGCTAAATACGTGGAGCTGTTGGAACGATACGTCAACGCCGTGATAATTTCCGCGCCCGGCGATTTCGAGGCCGAGCTATCCGCCCTCTCTCTTCTCGCCAGGAGGTAGGCACTTTTCGCTCAACAGCCGCACGTCTCTATAGCCCACCAAGTATATGCCTCTTATCAACACCGCCCTGTCGAGATCCACGAAGTCGCATAGTCTCTTGGGCACAAGCGCCACCTCAGCGCCCCTGAGTATATACAGAGCCTCTCTGCTCTCCCCCACGACCAGGCCCTCGGTCTCGTGGCCGCAGTTTATCGCCTTGACCCTCCGGCCGAGGAGGTCCCAGCAACTCACCTAGACTCCTCGCGCTCTATGGTCAAAATCCGCGCTATGGCCCTTCTCACGAACCTGATCCTGCCTGAATTCTCCACGATGCCTCTGGCGCGCTGGGTCTGCAACTTGACGTATTCAGCCCTAAGCTGATCGAGCAACTTCAGCCTGTCCTCTCTGCCCATCTGCCTCAGGGTTTTGGCGTTCAATTTCTTGGGGGCCGAGGACATATCGCCGACATGCAGCCTGTTTTAAAACATTACTGGGCCTGTGCCTCCTGCCTGACCGGAGGCTTCAGCTTGAAGTCGTCTGCAAACCTGGCGCTTGCGGGCGCTATAGCGGCCCTTATGCCGTATATGCCCGGCTTCAACAAGACGTGGACGACGCCCCTCCTCACGGTTCTCGTCGAGTCGAAGCCCGTCTTGTAGATCTTGCCCACCTTGTACTTCTCGAACTTGGCCCTCTCCGTGGATAGCTTGCCGCTTATGACCAGCTCGAACCCCCTGGCGCCAGCCTCGGTGACTTGTCTAATCGCTATAAAGGCCGCCCTACGGAACCTTATGCCCTTGGCCATCGCGTTGGCTATCCTATAGGCCACGACCTTGGGGAACATCTCTGGCACATCTACCTTCGAGATATCTATCACGTCTATCTGGGGGTTCTCCACGCCCAGCTTGGACCCCAGGATCTGGCTCAACTCCTTCACGACGGCGCCCTTCTTACCAATTATTCTGCTTGGCCTCTCGGCGTATATAACGATCCTGGTCCCCAGAGGCGTCTTCAAGATCTCCGAATCGACGTAGCCCAGCCTAGCCAGTTTATACTCAAGAAACTCCTTGACCACCCACCTCTTCACGTTGTCCTGAAGTATCTTCTTGTAGACAGCGAGCCGTTTGCCTTGCTGAGACACGCCTCCCCTGAAAGCCCCACCTTTAAAAGTTCTCCTCCGGCGTCAGCACCCCCGTATGGGACGTACAGAGACGCCGGCAACCCCAGTGATTTAAAAATTCGGCATGATGTTTATACATGATGAGGACTCCAAATGGGCTCGGGCTTGCCGGTTCACTCCTTGCTGATCTCAAAACGGCGTGCCCTCCCCCAGCCACTTGGCGGCGTCTAGGGCGTAGTATGTCAATATCAGATCGGCGCCGGCCCTCTTGATCCCGAACAGGACCTCCAGGGCGATCAGACGCTCGTCGAGATAGCCCATCTTGGCGGCGGCTTTTACCATGGAGTATTCGCCGGACACGCTGTAGGCCGCAAGAGGCGACCAGGGGAACGAGTCCTTGACGAGCCTTATCACGTCTAGGTACGCCAGGGCGGGCTTGACCATGACTATGTCGGCGCCCTCCTCCAAGTCCAACATGACCTCCTTCACGGCCTCCCGCGAGTTGCGCGGATCCATCTGGTAGGTCCTCCTATCGCCGAACTTAGGCGCCGACGACGCCGCGGTGCGGAAGGGGCCGTAGAAGGCGGAGGCGTATTTGGCCGAATACGCCATTATCCCCACGTCTTGATAGCCGGCGGCGTCTAGCGCCTGTCTTATCGCCCTCACCTGGCCGTCCATCATGCCGCTGGGCGCGACGAAGTCCACGCCGGCGTCCGCATAGACAACCGCCTCTCTGGCGTATATGGCGATGGTCTTGTCGTTGTCGACCCTCCATCTCTTGCCGTCTCCGACCACCACGCCGCAGTGGCCGTGGTCGGTGTACTCGCAGAGACATACGTCGGCAAATAGGAGGATCTTGTCGCCGAAGACCTCCTTAAGTAGCCTGATCGCCCGGGGCACCACGCCCTGGGGATCGTAGGACGCCTTGCCCTCCGGATCCTTCAGATCGTCGGGCAAGACCCCGAAGAGGATGAACTTATCCACTCCCAGGCCCAGCGCTTCCTCCACGTGTTTGACCAAGGCGTCGCCGACGGGCCATCTGAAGTAGCCCGGCATAGACCCTATGGGCTCTCTATCCACGCCGTCTTTGACGAATATAGGCATTATGAAGGCGCCGGGCGACAGCGACGTCTCGGCCACCGCATCTCTCACCAGCTTGTTCGCCCTCAGCCTTCTAGGCCTCGAGACGGGGTACAACAGCTGTACCTGCATGGCGCGTCAGACGTATTTACTTAATATTTCTCGCGCCCTCCTCAACGCGGAGTCGACGTCCCCCCTCTTGACGTGGTCCATGAACTCGCCGTCATCGGCAAGCTCTCTATAGAACGCCAGTCTGCGCCTCACATCGCCTATCCTTCTCTTGGCCTCTTCCTTGGCCGCCGCGTACGCCTTGAAGAAGGTGGGTATCCAGCTCCCCCTTATGCATTCCTCTATTAGGTCCAGCGACAGGCGGGCCGGCGTCCCGGCGGCTCCCTCGCTGGTCGTCGCCACCTTTATGCCCTCCACGTCTCTGAAGTAGGGGACCACCACGTGCGTCCTGGCCGCATCCGTTGCGTCGTTGACCAGCTTGCCCATGGACTCCGCCAGCGTGAACAGCCTCTCGGCGAGCGGCCCATTATCCACGGCCACGACCACCACGTCGGCCCACCTTATGTCCTCGTCGGGGTCGTATTCGCTGAGGTCTGCCAGCTTCACCTCGACGCCCAGGGCCCTTATCTCGGGGCTCACCTCCTTCGCCACCACCCTGACCTTGGCGCCGGCCGACGCGAACAACCTAGCCCTTCTGGTGCCCACGGAGCCGCCGCCGAAGATGACGACCCTGAGCCTAGAGGCCTCCACCCACAGCGGGATCCTCATGGAGGGCGTTGGGGCCGGGCTTATTAGTCTACCCCAGGAGCTCCATAGCGGTCTTGAACGCGCTCTCTATGGTGGACTCGGCGGCCACCACGTGGGGTACGCCCAGAGATTTTAGACGCGCCGACGTCACAGGCCCTATGGCCACCACCTTCTTGCCGCTGAGGTCGACAAACCGCGCGATGCTCTCCGCAACTGTGGCGCTGGTCAGCACGACGACGCTGGACCTCGCGACGGCTTCGGCGGCCTGCCTCAACTTCTCCCCGTCTATGTATATATCGTACACAGATACCTCGACGACGTCGGGCAGAAGCCTCCTCAACACGTCGTTGCCTGCGCTGGACCTCAAGACCACGACCCTTCCCGGGGCCAACTCTCCGATCAGACGGGCCACGCCGTAGCTGCTGTATTCCCGCGGCACGACGCAACCCCCTACCGCGGACGCGGTGGCGGGGCCGACGCATATGACGCATCTGAAACGGCCTCTGACGGCCTCGAGGTCCACGGCCCTCGCCACGGCGGGGCTCATGACCACCAGATAATCCCCCTCGGGTATCGATATGTTTGTGCGCGGCGATATCGACCCTACGGATATGCATTGGGCTCCCTCGGGACATGGCCCCTCCTTGATCCTGATTATCGCTATCGACATAGCGCCTCCCTCAGCCGCAGCCCCCTTTCGACAGTTCTCCCCACTACTATCACGGCGGGATTGCGCACGGCATCTAGGCCGCCCAGCGTAGTCGCGCGGAACCTCTCGTCCTCGAAAAATGCCGACTCTATCACGGCGACGGGCGTGTCGGGCGGGAGGCCGCCCTCCATCAATTCGGCGGCTATCTCTCTCGCCGACGCGGCCCCCATATAGATAACTATGGTGTCCACCGCGGCCGCCAGCCTCTTGAAGTCGACCTGCCTCCTCCCCTTAGAGGGGTCCTCCCTTCCCGTCACCAAGGCGACCGAGCTGGCGGTGCCTCTCGCCACGGGCGGTATATAGTGTTTGGCGGGGGCCGCGAGGCCGCTCGTCACGCCGGGCACGAACTCGCAACGGATCCCCCGCGATGCGAGGTATTCGCATTCCTCGAAGCCTCTGCCGAACACCAAGGGGTCGCCGCCGTGCAGCCTGACCACCACGTCGTACTTAAGCGCCAGATTATACAGCATCTCGTTTATCTCCTGCTGCGACGGACCCTGCCCCCCGGGCTTCTTCCCCACGTAGACGAGAAGCGCCTGGGGTCTGGCGCGCGACAGCAATGCCTGGGGCACCAGCCGGTCGTACACTATCGCGTCGGCGGTCTCGATCAGCCTCAGGCCCTTCAGCGTGATCAGCTCAGGGTCCCCTGGACCGGCGCCGACTATGAAGACCCTACCCACAAAGTTTAAACCATCGCTATTTTTAACCTATGGACATATGGGATAGGGCTAGGGCCGTGTTTCCAGGCGGCGTCAACTCGCCAGCGAGGGCGTTGAGACATCTCGCCGCGCCTTTGGTGGCCCTAGGGGCCGACGGGCCCTACCTCTTCACTGACCGCGGACGCCTTGTGGATTTCTGCTCGGCCTTCGGCGCCATAATGCTCGGCCACAACAACCCAAAGGTGCGGGAGGCGGTCGAGCGGCAGCTGGGAAGGGGGTGGATATATGCGCTGCTGACCGAGCAGGAGGTGGAGTTAGCCGAGAGGATAAGGTCCCACGTGCCCTCTATACGCAAGCTCAGATTCGTCAACACGGGGACCGAGGCCACCATGAACGCCATAAGGCTCGCCAGAGGCTACACGAGGCGCGACGTGATAATAAAGTTCGACGGCAACTTCCACGGGTCTCACGACCACGTGCTGGTCAAGGCCGGGTCCGGCGCGGCGACCTGGGGCATCCCCACGAGCGCCGGGATACCGGCCGACGTGGTCAAGCTCGTCGTCGTGGCTCCCTACAACGACGTGGCTGCCTTCGAGCGCGCCGTAAGGGAGGTCGGGGATAGGCTCGCGGCGGTTATCGCGGAGCCCATCGCCGGCAACTACGGCCTCATAATACCGGACAGAGACTTCATCAAGTCTCTGAGGGAGGAGACGGAGAAAGTGGGCGCGGTCCTAATCCTGGACGAGGTGATCACCGGCTTCAGGGTGGGGCTCTCGGGCGCCCAGGGCCTCTTCGGCGTGAGGCCCGACTTGACCACCTTGGGTAAGGTGATAGGCGGCGGCTTCCCCATAGGCGTCTTCGGCGGGAGCACGGAGATCATGGATCTCGTGGCGCCCAACGGGCCGGTCTACAACGCCGGCACCTTCAACGCCCACCCCGTCTCGATGGCCGCAGGTCTGGCGGTTCTCGGCGAGCTGGAGACCGGCAGACCCTATGAGGTGGCCGACGCAGCCGCCGAGCGCGTCGCCAAGGGCATCGAGGAGATAGCGGGCAGATACGGATTCGACGTCGTCGTGAAGCACATATCGTCCATGTTCCAGCTGTACTTCAAGCGCGGCGACGTCAAAACGCCCGACGACGTGAGGAAAAGCGACGAGAAGGTATACCTCAAGCTACACGAGATAGCGCTGAGGCACGGCGTCTATCTGGCCCCCAGCCAGTACGAGGTGAACTTCACGACGGCCGCCCACACGCGGGAGGTCGTCGAGCAATCCCTGCGTTCTCTTGAGGAGTCGTTCAGGGAGCTGAAGGCCGCTCTGCGACGGGCTTCTTGACGCGTTTCTTGGCCTCCTCTACGATTTCGAGTATCTCCTCGACCTTGCCCTGTCCCGCGAGCTCCCTCAGCGCTTCGACGATAGGGAGAACGGCCCTCTTGGCTGAGGACCTAGCCGCCGTCAACGAGTCGGAGCCCGCGCGGGAGGCCTCCTCCCTGGCTGCAACCTCGACGAATTGCATGTACTCGCCGAGCTCGATCTCCACCATCCTCTTGGCGACAGCCTTCTCTACGTTGTCAAGCTCCTCCAAGGCGAGGGCCCTCGCCTTCTCTATCTCGCCGATCCTCTCCCTGTTGTAACGCGCCGCTATGCCCTCGAGATCCTCCAGCCTCACAACCTTCACGGGCAGACCCCTCGGCACGTTTCCCGGCACGCCGAGATCCACTATGGCCTTCACCCTGCTGCCCGGCGGTATCTCGGTTATTATCGGCTCGAAGGAGAGGGCGGTCGTGAACACAACGTCGCAGGTCTTCAGGCATTCGGCCACGCTTGCGCCGTCCAGCGGCATGGCGACGGCGCCGTACTTCCTCGCCACCTCTTCGGCGCGCTCAAACGTGCGGTTAAGAACGTAGATACGGCCGGCGCCTCCATCCCTGAGCTCCTTGACCAGCCCGCTGCCGACGGAGCCGGCGCCTATGACGCCCACGCTTAGATTCCCCAGATCGCCGAACTTCTCCCTTACATATATTATTGCGAGGCTCCCGAGTCCCCGAGGCCCCCTGGAGATGTTGGTGCGGGTCCTCACCATTTTGCCGAACCTGATGGCGCGCTCCACGACGGTCTTGAGGGGCTCCCGCGCTATGTGTGCCTTGACCTGGCTGTCGTAGGCCTCCTCCAGCTGGCCCAGTATGTCCGTCTCGCCGATCAGCATGGAGTCCAGGCCGGCCGCAACCTCGAGGAGATGCAGGGCGGCCTCGCGCCCCCTCCTCAAGACGACTCTGTCGGCGTATTCCTTATAGTGGGCCAGGACCAGCTCCGCGGCGGCCTGGGGGACATCCCAGGCATAGACCTCCACCCGATTACACGTATGTAGGACGAAGAGGGGGATGGGGAAATACGGCGCAACGCCGATGAGCTCCATGACGCCCCTCCCCAGCTCACCCAGCTTATCCGTCGGCACCTCCCTGAACGTTATAGATGCCGAAAACAGCCTATCGAGGACGGGCACTCCCCCGTTATGTTGGGTGTATTTAAGCTGTATTCCCTTTTTAAAAGGGACTAGGCCAGCGTGTGAAGTTGCGGATAGCTACCAGAGGCAGCAGGCTGAGCCTGCTCCAGACCGAGCTGTTCGCCGGCAGTCTAAAGGAGGTCGAGCCCGATCTGGAGTTTGAGATAGTCGTCGTGAAGACGGTGGGGGATCTGGTCCAAGATAGGCCTCTGTATGCAATAAACGTCAAGGGTGTCTTCGAGAAAGAAGTTAACCTGGCCGTGTTGAGGGGGCAGGCCGACATAGCTGTGCACTCCCTAAAGGACCTGCCCTCGGAGATCCACGAAGAGCTGACGGTGGCGGGATATTCGAGGAGAGATCCGCCGTACGATGTGGTCGCGAGCGTGGAGGGGTACGGCATACAGGACCTGCCCCGAGGCGCCAAGATCGGCACGTCGAGCGTGAGGCGGGCGGCCTTCTTGAAGGCCTTGAGGCCCGACGTAAATATAGTGCCCCTTAGGGGCAACGTCGACACGAGGTTGAACAAGGTGTTGGCAGGCGTCGTCGATGCGGCGGTGCTCGCCGAAGCCGGGGTGAGGAGACTATACGGCGAGGGCGCGCCTGTGAAGATCAAGAGAATCCAGCCCGACGAGATCCCGCCGGCGCCTGGACAAGGCATAGTGGCCGCCGTGGCGCGGAGAGACGACGGCGGTATCGTAGATCTGTTGAGGAAGGCCAGCGATCCCAGAGCCGCCCTAGAGGCGAGAGCTGAGAGGACGTTCCTAAGAGAGGTGGGCGGAGGTTGCCATATGGCTGTGGGGGGCTTCGCCACTGCCACGGCAAACGGGATAGAGTTCCTCGCAGGCTGGGCCTCCGCGGATGGGGGCAGGAAGGTCTTGGTGAGGGCTTTCGGCGAAGTTCCCGAGGAGGTCGGCGCCAGGGCCGCCCGCGCGCTTAAGTCTGCGTTGGGCCACCACGGCCTCCGCTGACCGCAGAGCCCCACAGATGCGGAGCGCGGCCATATGGGCGAAAGGTTTAAAAATTGCTGGGAATATATGTAAAGGGCCGGTCGTCTAGCGGAAGGATGCCCAGGCGCCGGCATCCGACGAGCTCTAACAGGATGCCGGCGCCGTATATGCCTTGCGCGCGGGAG
>NZ_LCWM02000030.1 GCF_002077075.2 Thermoproteus sp. CP80
GGCCAACGCCTCGTAGAGCGCTTGGGCCGTGAGGGCCTCCACTAATATCTCGGGATGCTCCAACAAGATGCGCCTAACCTCATCGGCCAGCGACACGTTGATACCGCCGCGGGGACATATATATGCTCTCCGCCCTGCGCGGCCGGCCGGGGCCGCTACGGAGGTCCGCCCCGCCGTTCGGCCAGCCTGCGCTCGAGGTACTCCCTGAGCGCCTCGGCGTTGTTGTGGGGGCTTCTGGCCGCATATAGCAGCGTCACGTCGCCCCGCCTCGCCAGCTCCAACAGCTCCTCCACCTTGGGGTTTACGTCCAGCTCGCGCCAGTACCTGGCCTTGAACTCCTCCCACCTGGCGGGGTCGTGGGAGAACCACCGCCTCAGCTCGTCGCTCGGCGCCACCTCCCTCATCCATACGTCGACCGCCTCCCTCCTCACGCCCCTGGGCCACAGCCTGTCGACCAGGACCCGCACGCCGTCCCCCGGCTCCGGAGGGTCGTAGACCCTCTTGGCCTTGATCATGAAGGCCCCACATCGCCTAGATAAATCGATTCCGGCGGCCGGAGGCGGATCCGCCAACTATATATATCCTCTATTCCTTCCCTCCGATGTATATAGGGAGGGCCCCCTCCACCAGCGCCAATCTGGGCTCGGGCTTCGACGTGGTGGCGGTAGCCCACGACGCCTACTTCGCTGAGGCCTACGTCTCTGTGGGGTCCGGATGCGGCGTCGCCGCGAGGTTCAAGGGCTTCGACCCCGGCCCCGACAACACTGTGGTGAGGGCCTTCGGCAAGCTCTTCGCCGCCCTCGGTATCTGCAGGGGCGTCGAGGTCGAGGTGGTCAACGGAATACCCGTAGCCAGGGGGCTCGGCAGCAGCGGGGCCTCGGCCGTGGCGGCCCTCTCGGCGTTCGTTAGGGAGGCCGGCCTGGAGGTCGACCCGAGGATCTTGATCGAGGCGGCCGGCCACGGGGAGGCGGCGGCCGCCGGAAGCCCCCACTTCGACAACGCGGCGGGGGCCGCGCTGGGAGGGGCCGTGGTGATAACTTCCCTCTCCCCCCTCGACGTGGTGAGGTTCTCCCCGCGGCTGACCCTGGTGGTGGGCGTCCCCGAGGTGCCGCCGATGCCCAACAAGACCAAGGCCATGCGCGAGGTCCTCCCCAAGGTGGTCGAGTTCCCGACGTACGTCAGGCAGATGTCGAGGGTCGCCGCCCTCGTGGCGGGGCTCGCCAGGTCGGACCCGAGGCTCGTGGCCAGGGGCATGGAGGACGAGGTTGTCGAGGCGGCGAGGGCCCCGCTGGTGCCCGGCTACCGCAGGGCGAGGAGGTACGCCCTGGAGGCTGGCGCGCTCGCCGTCGCCCTCTCCGGGGCGGGCCCCTCCATCGTGGCCCTGGTCGACGAGGGGAGCTCCGACGCGGTCAGAGACGCGGTGCTGAGGGCGTACGCCGAGGAGGGGATAAAGGCCGAGGCCAAGGTGGCCTCGATAGCTGAGGGCGCCCTGGGCCCGGCCTGAGCGGCGGCCGAAAATTTATTTAGGGGGGCTAGAACCGGCATGAGTTTGACGGCAAACATAGTGGAGAGGATAGCCTCCTATATACCGGGATACGCCGGCTATAAGCAGAAGGAGCTGAGGAGGGAGTCGGACGCCTTGGTGAGGCGCCACGTCTCGTCCGTGCTGTCCTCGGCCAAGGCCAAGATGGCGCTGACGCCGACCGCGGCGCGGGCCGTCGCGGCGAATCCCGACGCGAGGTATCTCTGGGACTCCACGAAGGCCCTGTTCGACAGGGTGGTCCAGAGGATTGACAAGGCGCCGGAGGGCTACTCCGGCTTCTACGACCTCGTCAAGGTAGACGAGGCGGCCCTCGACGAGATCTACAGGATGGACCTCGCGCTGGTCGAGAAGGCGGGGGAGGTGGCCAAGCTGGTGGACGAGATCTCGGCGGCGCCGCCGGGCTCGGACGCCTGGACCCAGAAGCTCCAAGCCCTCTCCGCCGCCCTCTCCCAGCTGGACTCGGCCATCGACGAGCGGTCCAACTTCATAGCGGGCTACTCCAGGCAGCAGGCGGAGGCCGCGGGCCGGCAGATGGGCATAATACAGGCGGAGCAGCAGGAGGGGCCTGGGCAGGGCCAGGAGCAGGGGCGGGGCCTCCTGAGGAGGCTGTTCGGCGGTAGGTAGCCATGCCGCAGGTCATACAGTGGGTCAACCCCAAGGAGGACGAGATAATCTGGCGGTACCCCGTCGACAGGATCGAGTGGGGCGCCCAGCTGGTGGTGGAGGAGTGGCAGGCGGCGGTCTTCTTCAGGGACGGGAAGGCCTACGACGTGTTCCGCGCGGGCCGCCACACCATCACCACGATGAACCTGCCCCTCCTCACGGCCGCGCTGAGCCGCGTGGCCGGCTTCGAGAAGTCGCCGTTCGTCGCCGCGGTCATATACGTCTCGCTTAAGCAGTACAAGTTGCCTTTCGGCGGCAGGGGGCAGACGGCCGAGCTGGCCCCGATACAGTTCTACGGCTCCGCCTGGTTCCGCGTCGCCGACCCCACGCTCTTCGTGACGCAGGTGGTGGGCGGACAGGGCGTCTACACCACCGAGGACCTCCAGCAGTTCCTCAGGGGCTATTTCAACGAGTCCCTCATGGCGGAGCTCTCGAAGCAGTCCATCTTCACCATATACCAGTCCCTGGAGCAGGCCTCGTTCGTCCTGAAGAACGCGCTCGACCCCTACTTCAAGAGGCTGGGCCTGGAGATCATAGACCTCAGGTTCGAGGGCCTCGACGTGACGGACCCCATATGGCGCGACAGGCTGTTCTACATAAGGGCCGCCGGCGTCAACGCGGCCGACTATCTCCGCATGGAGGCGGTCGAGAAGGCCGCGGCCGAGCTCGGGAAGAGCCCGGGCGCCGCCGTGGGGGCCGGCCTGGCCATAATACCGCCGCTCTTCTCGCCCCAGCAGGGAGGCGCGGCGGCCGGAGGCGGCGCGGGCGTCGGCGGAGGGGGAGGACAGCCGCCGGGCCCCTCCGGACAGCCGCCATCCACCATCGTCTCGGGCCAGCTGGCGCAGCAGCAACAGGGCGTGGTCTGCCCGAGGTGCGGCTTCGTGAACCCGCCTGGGGCTAAGTTCTGCATGAACTGCGGCGCCCAGTTGCCGCAGGAGAAGATATGCCCCAAGTGCGGCTTCAAGAATCCGCCGACGGCCAAGTTCTGCATGAACTGCGGATCCCCTCTGCCATGAGGGCGCAGGAATACGCCGTTGCCGCCGCCGTGACGGCCGAGGGGGCGTACCTGGTGGCGGCGTCGCTCGGGCTTGTGCCCCTGACGGCGTATCTGGCGGCGGGGATTCCCCTGATAGCCTTCGGCCTGCTCTACATGGCGCTTGGAGACAGACGGGCGTCGCTCTGGGGAGGGATGACGGCGCTGGCGGGCATGGCGCTGGCGATGGGGGGCGCGGCGTCGCCGCTGCTGGTCCTCGGCGTCGCGCTCCTGCTGGTGGGTCTGTTCGCCCTGGCGGCGGGCCGTGGCCGGCGCTGACGTGGAGGCGGGCCCCCAGACCTCGCAGTTCAGATGTTCCTACTGCGGGGCGCCTCTGGACGTGACGCCCGACTCGGTCGTGGTCGTCTGTAGCTACTGCGGCAAGGCGAACTTCGTGGCGGGCGACATCCCGAAGGAGGATCTCGGCGACCCCCGAGTTCGGCAAGTCGAGAGCCATCGCGGTGGCGCTGAGGGAGGCCGTCGACGAGCTCCTCAAGGAGGTGGACAGGGACGCCAAGCGCAGGGCGGCCGACGCGGTGGGCCATCCGGCCGCCAGCGCGACCATCCTAGACAGGACCGTGGACTACGAGGTGGAGAGGGTGGACTCAACCCCCGTGACGTACCTCCCGGTCTGGGTTGCGCCGTACATCTACGAGGGGTCGTTCTACTCGTTCGCCCTGGCCGGCTGGGACGGGGCCTTGCTGGCGGCGGCGAGGCCCGTCTTCATGGAGCAGAGGATCGGCTACGCCGCGGCTGCCGTCCTCGCGGCCGGGCTCATGGGGGGCCTCGGCGGCGCGATGTTCCTCAGCAACTGGGCCGTGGGGGCCGGCTTGGTGGGTCTGGGGGGCGCCCTCGGGTACCTCGCAGCCAGGAACATAGCCAAGGTCAGGTCGGTCAGATGAAGGTCCGCTGTCCCTACTGCGGGGCCGAGTACGATGCGCCCGAGGGGCTCCAGTACTCGGTCTGCCCCTACTGCGGCACGGCCCTCAGGCAGGGCCAGACCTACGAGAAGGTGTATATATTCAAGCCCACGCTCGACAAGACGGCGGCGTTCAGGAGGGCCCTCTCGCTGAGGCCTTGGGCCTCGCCCTCGGATCTGGACTCGTCGGCGTCCTTGACGTCGGCGGAGCTCCACTACATCCCGCTGTATCTCTACTACGTCTACTTCGAGCCGCTTAAGGAGCTGGCGACCTACGCCACGGCGCCCGCGGTGGAGAAGCCGCCGTTCTATATACCCAAGGACTACAGATTTCCCGCCAGGTGGAGGATTCCCTTCAAGCCGAGCCTGGAGAGGACCGCGGTCTTCCACGGCCCCCAGCTGGACCCCGAGGCCGCGTGGGCCGCCGTCTCGGGGAGGTACGAGAGGGAGGCCAGGAACTACGCCGCCGTCTTCAAGAAGCCCATAAGCGACATGTCGTCGTTCGAGGGGCTTGTGTACTACCCCTTCTGGCGGCTCCGCTACGCCTACGGCGGGAGGGAATACGAGGCCGTGGTCGACGCCGCCGAGGGCGACGTGACGTATATGGAGTATCCCGTCTCGCGGGCAGGCCGGAGCGCCTCAGCCGCGGCCGCCGTCTCCATAGTCCTGGGCGCGGCGTTCCTGGGCCTGATCGGGGCGGCCTTCAGCCCGGCCGCCTCCGCGGGGATCCACGGCAATCCGCGCCTTCTCGATCTGGCCGCCGCCGCGGGGGTGGCCGGAGGCGGGGTCGCTGGCCTCGTTGGCGCCGTCAGGCTGCTGGCGTTTGCGGTGGAGCGGAGGGCGATATATAGGGCCGATAGGGACGTGGAGCTCGTCTAGGCCGGCGATAAGGCTAAAAACCCGCGCCGGCCCTTCCCCGTGAAGTGCCTCGTCTATTTCGACGGCGCCTGCGAGCCGGTGAACCCGGGGGGGCTGGGGACCTACGGCTACGTGATATACGGCGAGGGCGGGAGGAGGCTCGCGAGGGGCTACGGCGTCGCCTGCCACGGCGAGGGCTGCACGAACAACGTGGCGGAGTACACGGCCCTCCGCGAGGCCCTCAGGAAGGCGAAGGAGCTGGGATGCGGCGAGGTGGACATAAGGGGCGACAGCCAGCTCGTGGTGAGGCAGATGAGGGGCGAGTGGGCGGTCAACTCCCTGAGGCTCATGGCGCTGAAGGACGAGGTCGAGGCCCTCCTCGCCTCCTTCGCCAAGTGGAGCATAGGGTGGGTGCCGCGGGAGGAGAACAAGGAGGCCGACGGGCTTTCGCAGATAGCCTACGAGGCCCACGCGGCGCAGTACGGATACGGAGGCGGCGACGGGTGGATCCAGACGCTCATCGGCGAGGTGAGGAGGGCGGCCGAGGCGGAGGGGCTGAGGCCCGAGGAGGCCGCCAAGATCCTGGCCGAGCTGCTCAGAAAATACAGGCTGGAGGAGCTCAGGGAGCTGGCGGAGGGCTAGGCGCTCCCCTTCGGCTCAGGGCGCGGGGGGCGCCAGACGTAGGGCCTCGTCCCGCGCCAGAACTCCTCCTCCGCCTCGGGCGGCAGGTCGTACTCCACGGGGTCCCTCACGCCGTTTATCTTGAAGGCGAGGCGGCGCATGTAGCACGGGCCGCAGCGGCCGCAGTGCTTCGGGCCCTTGTCGTAGCAGCTCCACGTGAGGTGCAACGGGGCGCCGGCCTCGAGGCCCAGCCTCACTATCTCGTGCTTCACCAGATGGCCCACCGGCATGAGTAGCTGGACCCTCCTCTGGGGGCCTGTGGCGTAGGGCAGCGCCTTGTTGAGCAGGCGCACGAGCTCCATCTCGTTGTCTGGATAGGCGCCGGCCTCCTCCATGTTCACGCCGAGGGCGACGTAGTCGTAGCCCCAGGCCTCTGCAAGCGCCACCGCCAGCGCTATGAAGACGAAGTTCCTGGCGGGGACCCACTCGTGGGCGAACTCGGCCCCCTCCCTCCCCATGTCCACCCTGTTTATCTCGCCCTCCCCCAGAAGGGGCGACCGGCCGGCCAGCTTGAAGAAGTCCATGTCGACCTCTATCAGGGGGATCCCCAGCGCCTTGGATATCTCCCTCACCGCCCTCCTCTCCGGGTCCTCGGCGACGTGGCGGTAGTTGAAGTGGAGGAGGGCCACCTCGTACCCCTGCCTCAGCAGGGCGGCCGCCGCGGTCGTGGAGTCGAGGCCGCCGCTCGCCACCACGAGGGCCCTCCTGCGTCTGCCCGGCTCCGAGTCGGCCCTCCACAGGCTGGCCGACCTCCAGGTCCTATCCGCGCCTATCTCGACGACCGTGTAGGGCTCGAGCCTCCCGACGTAGTTGCCGTCCCAAGGCGCGACGTCGCCCTGGAGATACGCGTCAGAGCTGGCGAAAAACAGGGCGTTGAGCTGCCTGTCCCACATGTAGTACAGAGGGCGGAAGTTCGCCGCCAGCCACAGCCTGCCCGGCCTCGCCGAGTCTAGGACGGCCAGCGCGAAGCTCCCCACCACCTCGTCCCTCAAGATGCGCCTGAGCCCCTCCAGAGACCCGTCCCAGATCTTCTCCAGCAGCGGCGGAAGCACGGCCGTGTCTATCCTAGACCTCCGCCTCAGGCCGTACCTCCTCTCCAGCTCGAGGTCGTTGGCTATGGTGCCGTTGTGGGTCACCGCGATCCTCTCCCCCAACATGGGCTGTATGTCGTCGGGCGTCTTCTCGGACACGTGCTCCGTCGTGGGCTCAGCCCTGTTGTTGAAAATGGCGGCCGCGGACCCCTCGTCGATCAGCCTGGGCATGTCCCTCAGGGCCTCGGGGGCGGGCCTCCTGTCCTTATACCACCTATATAGTCCCGACCTGCTCAGGACGACGACGCCGAAGCTGTCCCTGCCCCTCTCCGCGGCGGCCTCGGCTATGGACCTAAGCCTGGCCTCCACCGCGGCTGCCCTCTCCTCGTCCAGCTCCCCGAATATCAGGACTCCGCCTATGGAGCACACGCCGCCTCTAGGCAGCCATAATAAATTTGATCGCCTCAGGGGCGCGGGCGGCCCGGGCCTGGAGCCGACTGCGGGCGGAGCCGCCGGCCCCGCGGCGGCGTCACCTCCGCTTGAGGAAGAGCTCTATTCTGGACTTCACCTCGCGGCTCAGCGCGGCCTCCGCGACGGACCTCTCGAAGTCCTCCCACTCCTTCTCCACCAGCCTCAAGAACCCCTTGGAGTGCCGCTTTATGGCCTTGAAGTTGGGCACCTCGCCTATCTTCCTGGCGGCGCCCAGCGCCAGCTCCATGCCCTCCCTCTCGCCGTCGGCGAGCCTCTGGACGAGGCCCCACTCCAGCGCCTCCTCCGCCGAGAGCTTGAACTCCCAGTCGAGGAAGGATCTGGACCTGAGCCCCAGCACCAGCGGCGCCACGACGGGCGTCGCCGTCATGAGGCCGTACCTTATGCCGGGGAGGGAGAAGTAGGCCGACTTCACGGCCACCGCGTAGTCCACGAAGTAGAGCATCTCGACGCCGTAGCCGATCGCCGGGCCGTTCACGAACGCCACCACGGGCCTCGGGCATTCGGCGATCCTCCTGGAGACCTGGTTCACCGTCCTGAAGAACTCGAGGGAGCCCTCGGGGGTCCGCAGCCCGTATATCTCGACGAGGTCGAGCCCTGACGAGAAGTAGCCGCCGGACCCCGTGACGACGACGCCGCCGGCCGAGCACCCCTCGTCCAGCGCCTCCAGGACCCGCCGCGCCATGTCCAGATTGAAGGCGTTCCGCCGCTCCGGCCTGTTGAGCCTGACCACCAGGACGTCGCCCACCCTCTCCTTCACCGCCGCCATACCCCCACCGCGCCCTCGCCTATTAACTTTTCTATCTCCTCGTCGGAATACCCGAGCTCCCTGAGCACCTCGACCGTATGCTGGCCGAGGAGCGGAGGCGGATCCAAGGCGTCGACGGGCTCCCCGTCCACCTTGATGGGGCTCCCGACGACTCTGACCGGGCCCAGAGGCGTCGACAGCTCCAGCAACATGCCCCTCTCCCTAGTGTTCCCGTCGCCGAGGGCCTCGGCCATGTTGTATATGGGGGCGGCGGGTATGCCCGCGCCGAGGAGGACGTCCACCCAGTGTTGCGCCGGCCTCTGGGAGAAGGTCCTCTCCAGCTCAGCCGCCAGCGCCTCTCTGTTCACGGCCCTCCTGTCGTTGGCGGAGAACCGGGGATCGTCGGCGAGGTCCTCCCTGCCTATAGCCCTGCAGAAGTCCCTCCACAGCTTCTCCGTGCCGACGGCCACTATGAAGTACCTCCCGTCGCCCGCCCTGAAGGCCTGGTAGGGCGCTATGCTGGAGTGGGCGCTGCCGAGCCTCCGCGGCACCCTCCCGCTGGCCAGATAGGCGGCCGACTGGTGCGTCGATATGGCCAGGGCGCTGTCGAGGAGGGCCATGTCTATATAGGCCCCTCCGCCGCCTCTATCCCTAGATCTGAGCGCCGCCAGGACGGCCACGGCGCAGAACATGCCCGTCACTATATCGGCGATGGGGACCGCGAACTTGACGGGCGGCCCCTCGGGCTCCCCCGTGAGGTCCATCAAGCCGCTCATGGCCAGCGCTATGAGGTCGTAGCCCGGCCTGTCCCTATATCGGCCGTACTGGCCGAACCCCGATATGGAGCAGTAGATAAGCCGCGGGTTGACCCCGCGGAGAGCTGCGTAGTCGACGCCGAGCTTCGCCGCGGTGCCCGGCCTGAAGCTCTCCAGAAAGACGTCCGCCCTCTCCACCAGCCTATACAGGACCCGCCTGCCCCCCTCGCTCTTGAGGTTCACCACCACCGACTTCTTCCCCCTGTTGATGCTGGCGAAATAGCTGCTGTACTTCTCGCCGTAGAACGGAGGCCCCCAGTCCCTCGACTGGTCCCCCTCGGGCGGCTCCACCTTGACCACCTCGGCCCCCAGATCGGCCAGGAGCATCGTGGCGAAGGGCCCCGCCATGGCCGACGTCATGTCGACGACCCTTATCCCCGCAAGGGGCTTGAAGCCGGCCATGGCATATCCGCCAGGTTCGTTTTTAAGGAGACCCGGGAGGCTTGGCCCCTTCGACGTTCAGAACCTCCTCTCGTTCTTCGCTAGCTTCTCGAAGTAGGCCTTCTCCAGATCCATGCCGAGGAGGCCCGCCGCCGTCAGGAGGTAGATGAAGACGTCCGTCAGCTCCTCCTCTATCTCCTTCCTCAGATCCTCCAGCTTGACGTCGCCGTGGCCGTAGACGGAGCTCCTCACGACCTTCTTGACCAGATTCGCCGCCTCGCCGACCTCCCCCGCCAGCGCGTTGGTGAGGTACTCCAGCCTCAACGCCAGATCGCGGCCGTCCCTCACCTCCCAAAACAGCGGGAACTTCCGCCGCGAGAACTCCACCTGTATCTCAACGAGCCTCGCGAGGTCCACGGCAGGGACGGGCCCGGCATCTATAAGCCCCGCGGATAAACACGGCCGCTCACCGCCTGTTTACAATAAGGACGGTGAAAAATATAATAACCTCACTATTCCATGTTCTAATGGTAGAACCTACAGAGATACTTTCCAAGAAGTGGAGATATATTATCCCGATTATATGGATAGCGTATCTCCTCGCCTTCATCGACAGAGTTAATTTGGGCATAGCGAGCCTCGGGATGAAGCAGTCCTTGGGCCTCACCGACGCCGATCTGGGCCTCGCGGCCGGGATCTTCTTCATCGGCTACTTCATACTGGAAATACCCGGCACGTACATAGTCGAGAGGTTCAGCGCCAGGAAGTGGATCGCCAGAATACTCATAAGCTGGGGGCTGATGGCGTCGCTCACCGGCTTGGTCCAAGACAGGTGGCAGCTCTACGCCGCCAGGTTCGCGCTGGGCCTGGCCGAGGCCAGCTTCTTCCCGGGCATAATAGTCTATCTGACCCACTGGTTTCTGGAGGACGAGAGGAGCCGGGCGGTAGGCCTCTTCATGAGCGCCATAGCGGTGGCCAACATAATACTCTCGCCCATATCGGGGCTGCTCCTGACCGTCAACTGGCTGGGCCTCGAGGGCTGGCGGTGGGTCTTGATACTGGAGGGCGTGCCGGCCGTGCTGTGGGGGATCGCCGTGCTGTTCCTGCTCCCCGACTGGCCTAGGGAGGCCCGGTGGCTCTCCGAGGACGAGAGTAGGTGGCTGGAGGACGAGCTGAGGAAGGAGCGGGAGTCCCACCCGCCGGAGAGGGTCTCCTCCTGGCTCACGGGGCTGAAGATACCCGAGGCGTGGCTGCTGGCGGCCATATACTTCCTGGCGACCACGGGCCTCTACGGCATCACCTTCTGGTCGCCCCAGATCCTCAAGGCGCTGACGGGCGGCAGCTCGGTCGTCGTGGGGGTCCTCAACGCGGTGATCTACTCGGTGGCGCTGGCCGCGATGATACTTATCGGGAGGTCGTCCGACAGAAGCGGCGAGAGGTTTCTGCACTCGGCGGTTCCGGTGTTCCTCGGGGCCGTCGGCCTCCTTCTGGCCGCGCCGCTGGCCTCCCAAGCCGTCGCGGCCTTCCTGGCGCTTCTGCTGGCCGCCGCCGGCATCTACGGCTTCTACCCGCCCTTCTGGCCCATACCGCAGCGCAGGCTCGCCGGCGTGGCCAGGGCGGTCGCCATCGGCCTTATAAACTCTGTGGGCAATCTCGGCGGCTTCGCCGGCCCCTACATAGTCGGCTACATCAACACGAAAGCTGGGTCCAGCCTCGCGGGCCTCGCCTTCCTGGCCGGCTCGGCCATGGCCGCAAGCATCCTGCTGATAATGGCCCGCGACCTGTTGGGCGGCCGGGGCGCTGGGGCGGCTAGGCCGTAGAAGTGTTTACTGTGTAAAAATTTCTTTCGATAGTAAATCCGATAGTTAAGATTTTTATAGTAACAATGTTAATACGGCGTGGCCAGGAGGATAGCCCTCTTGGGCCCCCCAAACGTGGGCAAATCCACCCTGTTCTACGCCCTCACAGGCCGTTACGTCAAGACCGCTAACTACCCGGGCAAGACTCTGGAGGTCAACTCGGGCGTGTTGCGGGGGAAGGTGGAGATAGTGGATCTGCCCGGCGTCTTCAATCCGTACAGCCCCAAGGACGAGGACGAGGTGCTGGCCTTGAGGGAGGCCCTTGAGGGCGACTACGACGGGGTGGTGGTCGTCGGCGCGCCGCACGCGCTCAAGGAGGCGCTGGCGCTCGTCGAATATATAGGGCGCAGGCGGCCCGTGGCCTTCGTCTTGAACATGGTGGACCTGGGGGCGCCCCAGCTCTCCGCCGAGGAGCTCTCGGCCGAGATGGGCGTGCCCGTCTTCTACACGTCCGCCGCTAGGCGTGCCGGCCTGTCCGAGCTGGCCCGGTTCCTGGAGGGCTGGTCCCCCGACGGGCCCACGCCGGTCAAGGCCGTGGATATACCCGTGAGGCCCGCCGCGAGGCTGGCCGGCGCCGTCTTCTCGCGGCCTCCGCTGGCCCTTGCCGCCCTCCTCGCCCTCTCCGTCGCGTCCGTCCTCGCAATGTTCGCCGCGCTCGAGGGGGCGGGCCCGTGGCCGGGCCTCCTGGCCTATCTGGACCCCGCGCTCGACGCCGTGGCGGACGCCATAGCCTCCGCCGGCCTTCCGCCGGTCCTCTCGTCCTTCCTCGCGGACGGGCTGTGGCTGGGCGTATCGGCGCTGGTCGAGTTTCTGCCCTACATCTTGATCGCGGTGTCGATAGTCGTTCTGTACGAGGAGTCGGGCGTCATAGGGGCGCTGGGCCGGTCCCTGGAGTCGCGCCTGGTCTCGCTCGGCGTGCCCGGGAGAGGCCTTCTGTGCCTCATGGTGGCCTCGGCGTGCAACGTGCCGGCGCTCTCGACCGTGCGCGTGATGTGGGGCAGGGGGAACAGGCTCATGACGGCCCTGCTGGTGCCCTACGTGCCGTGCTCCGCCAGGCTGTCCCTATTCGTCGCCATCGCGGCCGTCGCGTTCTCGTCGAGGCCCTACCTGATTCCGCTGGCCGTGTTCATCCCCTACGCGGTCTCAGCCGCCGTCGTGTTCGCCGCGGCCTCTGCCTACAGGAGGCTCCTCAAGGCGGTCCCCGCTGTGGAGGGCCTCCCGCCGACGCCGCTCATGTTGCCCAACGCGAGGATATACGCGCTGAAGGTCTGGTTCGATTTCAAGAGCTTTCTGGCCAAGGCGGGTCTCCTCATAGCGCTCTTCCCGGCGGCGCTGTGGCCGCTCACGCACTTCGGCCCGTCGGGCTTCGTCGCGGACGCGTCGGGGAGCTGGCTCGCCGAGGCGGGGAGGGCCTTCGGCGCCTTGCTCGCGCCTCTGGGCGTGCCCTGGCAGGTCTCGACGTCGCTTATAGCCGGCTATATATTCAAGGAGGTGGTCTGGGGCTTCATGGAGGCCCTGGGCGCAGTCCCGCTCCTCTCGGGCCTGTCGGTCCCGGCGGCTTTGGCCCTCCTCGTATTCACGGCCGTATACTCCGCCTGCATCGCCACGGTCGCCTCCATGGCCGGACAGGTCGGCTGGAGGCTGACGGCGCTCTCCCTGGCGGTACAGCTGGCGACAGCCACGGCGGCCGCCTACGCCGTATACTTCGCCGCAGGCGCCTTACTTATTTAGGAGATTCGGGAGGTGCGTGAGGTACAGGAGGTACGGCGACGTGGAGCTTTCGGAGATAGGCTTCGGGGCTTGGACCATAGGGAGCGACATGTACGGCGGGGCCCACGGGGAGGACGCCAGAAGGCTCGTGGAGAGGGCGATAGACCTCGGCGTAAACTTCTTCGACACGGCCGACGTGTACGGGCGGGGGAAGTCCGAGGAGCTCCTGGGGCGGCTCCTGGCCGGGAGGGAGGGCGTGTATCTAGCCACCAAGGTGGGGTACGACTTCTACTCCAACCCCGCGAAGCCGCCGCGCCGCTACGACGCGGAGTACATCGAGTTCGCCCTGAGGAAGTCGGCCGAGAGGCTCGGCAGGAGGCCCGACCTGATCCAGCTCCACAACCCGCCTAGGGAGGATCTGGAGAGGGCCGCGGCCCATTTCCTGAGGCTGAGGGGGGCCTGGGCCAGATACGTCGGCGCCGCCCTCGGCCCCGAGGTGCAGGTCCTGGAGGAGGGGCGGGCCGCCCTGAGGGCCGGCTACGACTCCATTATGTTCGTCTTCAACATATTGGAGCAGGAGCCCGGCAGGACCTTGGCGGAGGAGGGGCGGGGGAGGATGCTCCTGGCGCGGGTCCCCCACGCCAGCGAGGTGCTGACCGATAGGTTCAGGCCCTCGTTCCCGCCGACCGACCACAGATCCCTCAGGGACGTCGGGTGGCTGAGGAGGGCCAGGGAGATCGTCGAGAGGGAGGTGGCGCCTCTCGCCAGGGAGCTGGGGCTGACCTTGGGGCAGTACGCGCTGAAGTTCGTCCTCTCGTTCCCGGTGACCTCCGTCCTCGTGACGGCCACCACGGTCCAGGAGCTGGAGGAGTACGCCGAGGCCAGCGACGGGAAGCCGCTGCCGGAGCACCACATGAAGGCCCTGGAGGAGCTCTGGGCGAGGCACGGAGCGGAGCTGTCGGGCGCCCCTCGGCGGGCCGGGGAGGGCCGGCGCTAGCCGACCGCGCGGCGTCCGCCGATCCGGCGCGGCGCGCCCGCCCCCTCGCGCAGGCCAGGCACCACGTGGTGCCTTCTGCACCTGGCCTCGTAGGTCTCGCCGCCTCCGACGAGTATCCTGGGGCCGTCCGCGGGGGCGGGCCTGCCGCCGATCAGCCGCTGGGTCCTCGTCGCCGGCCTTCCGCAGATCTTGCAGACGGCCGTCAGCGACACCACCTTGTCGGCGTACGCGGCCACGCGCATGGTCGTCTCGAAGGGCTCCCCTCTGTAGTCCAGGTTGAGCCCGGCCGCTATGACCAGCCTGTCGTCAGCCAGCCCGTCGAGGGCCTCGGCGAGGGAGGGCGGGAAGAACTGGACCTCGTCGACGGCCACCACGTCGTACTTAGCCCCCTCCTCCGCTATCTCCCTCACGCCGGACTCGTCGGGAGGCACGGCGACCGCCCTGAGCCTCAGCCCGTTGTGCGCCGCCACCGACAGGGCGTCGTAGCGGGAGTCTATGGAGGGCTTGAAGATGGCGGCCGACCTCCCCGCTATTATCTGCCTCTCGACCCTCCTGATGAGCTCCGTGGTCTTCCCCGCGAACATGGGGCCGACGATGGCGACCAACACTAGTCGTCGGGCCGGGCCTTTATAGGGGCTTCAATGATTTATGTCCGGGAATATCGAGGATATATGGACCCGTTGGGGAGGGCCCTGAGGGCTCTGGACCAGCTGGTCCTCAAGCCCCTGGAGGATATAGCCAACAGCGCAGAGGGGATTCTGGAGGCCATCTCGGAGCAGCTCGGGGTGCCGAAGCCCAAGGTGGCCGCTGTCGCGGTGCCTCTGGACGAATGCGGGGGGCAGGCGGACGGGCCCTGTAGGGGGATCGCGGGGGTCTACGAGCCAGGCGTGGTGAGGATAAACTACAGATCCACCCTCCCCTCCCTCCTCCACCTCTTCGCCCACCACCTCCAGGCGGTCGAGATGGGGGAGAGGTTCGTCCACGCCAGACGCCTCGAGGCGGAGAGGCTTCCGTGGGAGCTGAGGCCTCTGGAGATAGCGGCGGCCGTCAGGTCGGCGCAGCTCGCCAGAAGGGCCCCGCCGAGGGCCTTGAGGGTCTGGGAGGAGGAGATAAAGCCCAAGATAAGGGAGCTGGACGACAACCTGGCCAGGCTCAAGGCCGACGTGGAGCAGATCTACAGATACGCCGAGGTTTACGCCAGGCGCTGAGGAGGTTAGGGCGCCGACCGCCCATGCTCGCGCTCGACGTCTCGGCGGGGTACAGGGGGAGGACCGTGGTGGAGGTGTCGGCCTCGGTTCCGCCCGGCGTCACCGCCCTCGTGGGGCCCAACGGGTCGGGCAAGACCACTCTGCTGAGGGCCGTCGCCGGGGCTATCCCGGCCAGGAGGCGCGTGGAGGTGGACGGGAGGCCGCTCGGCCCCCGCGACGTGGCCTATCTGCCTCACGGCGGCCTCGACCCGAACGCCAGGGTCGGCGACGAGCTGGAGTTCTACTGGGAGGTCCTCGGGGCAGAGCGGCGGGACTACGCCGTGGATCTGCTGGACCTCAAGGAGCTCATGGGCAGAAAGGTCGGCGAGCTCAGCAGAGGCCAGGCTAGGAGGGCCGAGCTGGCCGTCGTGCTGGCCCTGAGGCGGAGGGTCTACCTCCTCGACGAGCCCCTGGAGGGCCTGGACGTGCAGTACCGCGGCGCGGTGCTGGGCGAGCTGAGGAGGCTGGGCGAATATGTGATCTTCACGACGCACGACCCCTCCGCGGTCGAGGCGGCGGCCGGCTGGCTGCTGGCGCTCAGAGGCGGGCGCCTCGCCTACAGCGGGCCGCCCTCGGGGCTCAAGGGGCGCGTCGCCATAAGGGCCAGGAAGGGCGGCGAGGTCGTCACAGTCGAGACGGACAGGCCGGAGGAGAAGGTCGAGGAGCTGAGGTCCCTGGGCTACTCAGTCGAGGAGGTGAGGAGCACGGCCGTCGAGGAGCTGATGCGATGATGCGGCCCTTCCTGCGCAGGGTCTGGAGGTCAGGGCGCTCCTACTACGGAGCCAACCTGGCCGTCAACGGAGCGCTCGCGGTGATCATAGCCCTGTCGGCGGCTTTCTTGATACCGTTGATCCGGCCCGAGAACATACGCGGGATCCCGCCGGGCATGTCGCCCCAGCTCGCCTACGAGAGGGCCGTGGCCGTCGTGGTCCTCACGCTCTCGCTGGCCTCCAGCATAGGCGCGTCCGCCACCGCCGCCATGGTGGCCGGCGGCTCCATACAGGCCGACATAAGGAACGGAGTATACGAGATGTTGCTCGGCAACGGCGTCGAGCTGGCCCAGATAGCCCGAGGCCTGCTGGCCGCCTCCCTGAGCGCTGCGGCGGCGCTCTACCTCGCGGCCCTGGCGGCCATAGGCGCAGTGGTCGCCCTCGAGGCGCCCGCCGCAATGCCCGTGATGCCCGCCGCGGCCCTCGCCATGCTGGCCTCCGTGGTCTCCGGGGCCGTGTTGATAGTCTTCATCGGCCTGACCAAGCCCGAGCTGTTCAAGATGGCGACCGGCGTGGGGGCCACCAAAAACGTGGCCTACACCATATCGCTCGCGCCCGGCGTGGCGTTGCTGTTCTCCATGCTGCCGTTCTTCGGCGGTCTGGACCTCGGCGGCGCCGTCGCGGTCGCCGTCGCGCTGTCCTCCGCGGCCCTCGCCCTCAGCGCAGTTCTGGCCGTCGCCACGCCGCGGGTCGCCAACAGGGAGAAGCTGGTGTCGCAGGCCGAGTAGCCGCTCGGGCCTGCCGCGTCCAGCCCGCCGCGGGCCTCCAGCAAGGCGGCACGCGCTGTCCGATCCCGCCGGCTGGAGCGCCCGCGGGCCGCCTCCCTCAGCTGAAGATATTTATTGAGGTCTCCGGCCACAGCCCATGAAGGTCGGGTTCATAGGTCTGGGCATAATGGGAGGGCCCATGGCGCGGCATCTGCACAGGGCCGGGCTCCTGGCCGCCGTGTACAACAGGACCAGGTCCAAGGCGGAGCCCTTCGGGAAGATGGGCGTCCACGTGGCCGAGTCCCCCGCCGACCTGGCGAGGAGGGTCGACGTGGTCATCGAGATGGTGTCCGACGCGCCCGACGTGGAGCAGGTCCTCTTCGGGGCCGGGGGCGTCGTCGAGGGCGCGAGGCCGGGGCTTGTGGTCGTCGACATGTCCACCAACTCGCCCGACTGGGCGCGGAAATTCGCCGAGAGGCTGGCGGAGCGCGGCATCGAGTTCCTCGACGCGCCGGTGACGGGCGGCCAGAGGGGCGCCGAGGAGGGGACCCTCACGGTCATGGTGGGGGGCAGGGAGGACCTCTTCCAGAGGCTTCTGCCGGTCTTCAAGGCCTTCGCCAAGGAGGTGATATACGCAGGCCCCGTGGGCTACGGGCAGGCCATGAAGCTCGTGAACCAGGTGGTGATCTCCCTCAACACGATCGCCATGGTCGAGGGGCTTAGGCTCGCCGAGGCTCTGGGGCTGGACGTGGAGAAGGTGGCGAGGCTCCTCACGGTCGGGGCGGCCAGGTCGGGCTCCATAGAGCTGTATCTCCCCAAGCTCCTGAAGGGCGACCTGTCCCCGGGCTTCAAGGCGGCCCATCTGAAGAAGGACCTGGCCTACGCCATGGAGATAGCCAACAGGAAGGGGCTGTCCCTCCCCGCGTCGGCGCTGGCGCTGGAGCTCTACAAGAGGATGGTGGAGAAGGGGCTCGGCGAGCTCGGCATACATGCCCTTGGCAAGTCCTACTGAGGCGCGCGCCCAACCCCTGGGGGTCCGCTCGGCGCGCTACTCCACGTCGAGAAGCGCTTGATATACTGCGGCGGAGGCGACCGACAGAGCCCCCGCGAATATCCAGAGGGCCTTGAAGCCGAGGGCCGCGACCACGGCCGAGGCCATCGGCGGCGACACGGCCCCGCTGAGCTGCCAGAACAAGTTGGCCACGCCGGCCGCGGTGCCGGCGGACCTCCCGCCGATTTTCGACACAGCGGTGGAGTTCGCCGGAGTTATGACGAACCTCACGAAGCCCATGGCCGCCGCGTCGGGGAACACGGCGGCCGGGCCCGCGGCGAGCGCCATCACGAGCGCGCCGTATATCCCCTCGAAGGCCACGAGGGTCCTCTTGACGCCGATCCTCCTTATGATATAGCCGGCCACAACCGTCGCCGGAACGCCGAGGAGGGCGGTCGCGGAGTAGGCGAGGCCTGCGTAGTATCCGTTGAGCCCTATGGAGAGGAAATATCTGTAGGCGTAGAGCGCGACGATCCAATACGCCGCGAAGAACATGAAGCCCGCCGCGCTGGCCACCGCCACGCCTCCGCCGAAGGAGGCCCTCCAGGCCCTCGGACGCCCCGCGGAGGCGCCCTCGGCGGGCCGGCGGATCGGCAGATAGGCGAGCGCGAGGGCGGCGGAGGCCGCCGCAATCATGTAGTAGTCCCACCTCCACCCCAACGAGGCGCTGACCGCGGGCAGAGCTAGGCCCGAGACCACCACCGAGAGGGGCCAGGCGAGGCTGTAGTAGCCCATGGCCACCGGCAGCTCCCCTCCGCCGAACTCGGAGCTGAGGAGCTTGACCGTGGCGGGGTAGATCCAGCCCGCCGAGAGGCCCATGGCCAGACTCGCCGCGTATTCCACCTGCATGTCGGGGGCCGCGCCGGAGAGGGCGGAGGCCCCGGCGAGTCCCAACAGGGCGGCCGCGGCGATGTGCGCCGGGCCCGCTCTGTCCGAGAGGAGGCCCGCCGGTATCTGGACGGCCACGTACCCCGCGAAGAACAACGCGAAGACCACTCCGTCTTGGTACAACGTGGGCCTCAGGTCGGAGTAGGCGGAGGCTATGCTCCAGGCCAGGCGGGAGAAGTAGCTCATGAAGAAGGAGGCCGAGGCCAGGGCCACCACGGCGGCTCTCCTCAAGCCCATATACCCGACGGGCCAGGCCCTTTTTCAGCATCACCCCGACGCCCTCGGCGCATCCGGGCCGGCGTCGAGACCCCGCGGCGCCTAGACGTAGCCGTTTTCCAACAGCCTGTTGACCAGCCAGCTCCAGACGGCCCGCCTCCAGCGCGACAGCGTGGTCGCGTAGAAGAAGAGGGCCGAGAGCGCCAGGGACGCGGCGGACCACGCCAGAGCCGCCGCATACAGCAGGCGCGAGAGGGCGCCGATGTAGAACGCGGCCACGGCCATGTAGTAGGGGGAGAAGGCGAACAGGTAGTAGGCCATCATCAACACAGGGGCCAGATACGACCTGAGGGACATCCTAGGGGGGCTCTGCGGAAGGTTTAGCTCCCTCATCTGCGGCAGGCCCGAGTAGGCGGCCGCCAGCCAGCTCGCCGCCGGGATGACCAGGGGGATCGAGGCGAGGGCCGGCATCAGATAGAGCGCGGGCGGAAAGAGGGGGGCGAGCGCCGCGGCCTCGGCGGCAAGCGGGGAGGCGAACACGGCGGCTAGGGCCGAGCGCGCCAGCATCCTGTACTTGAAGTACAGATCCGCATCGCCGGACAGGCTCAGCCAGAGGCGCTCCCCCATAA
>NZ_LCWM02000070.1 GCF_002077075.2 Thermoproteus sp. CP80
ACGGCCTTAACCAACTCATTAAGAGTTTTTCCATGGTCACTCAATATTTCCTCATGCCTCTTTAGTATTTCCTCATGTCTCCTTAGTATTTCCGTTATTTCGCCTAGTCTCTTATCGTGCTCATCCAGTCTCTTTAGGATCTCCTGGAACCCGGTCCTCATGTACTCAGCTAGGGCCTTAACGGCTTCCGCCATTTCCTTAAGCTCCTCAGACCTAGCCTTACGCACAGCCCTCTCCACAACCTCCTCAAGCTTATCCCAGTCAATAGAGCTCATTACAAGTTAACCACGCCCACCTTTAATATAAACCTTTACCCCTCGTGGCAATTAACTTTAACCGCTACTCCGGTGGTATTTCGGTGTATGTTATGGCTATGTCTATGCCGTACCTCCTAATGTTAACTATGCGTGATACCGTGTAGGCAACAATACCGAGAACCACAGCACCGGCAACCACACCGTATGCTAGCCAGTTCCCACCCCATATTGATGGGTATGCCAGGAACTGGTAAGTCAGGTAAGCCATCACAGCCGTCGTTAAGGCACCGGACACGGTCAACGTGGCCCTTAGACCTCTGCCCATGCTTAGGCGCTTACCCACACCTATTAGTACGGCGCCAATGCCCACGGCCATGAAGTACATTAAGGCACCCATGGTTGCACCGTAGAGTGCCGTGAATGTTCCGTAGAATACACCGGCCAGGGTGATTAAGGTCACGGTTACGGCTAGGTCAATTAAGTGGGCGTAGATGGGTGAACCAAACCTAGGGCTTAGGTGGGTGAGGAGGCTTGGCCAAACCCTATCAAAGGCGAGCGCAAACCAATACCTAACCGCAACTATGGCTCCATAAGCCAGAAGGGCCAGGTACCATGTTACTGATCCTATTGCTATTATCCATTTTATTATTGGGTTTCCTGATGCTGCCATTGCCACTGTCCAGTAGTTGATTACACCATTCAACTGGCTATTCGATAATGCAGCCATGGTGAACCTGAAGCCCAAGGCATCATAAAGGGCGGCGAAGCTCAAGGTTGTGAGTAGTAGGGCTATGATGAATGAAATTGGTAGGTTCCATTGTAGGGCGTTCC
>NZ_LCWM02000031.1 GCF_002077075.2 Thermoproteus sp. CP80
GAGGGCGGCTACGGCTACAGCAAGGACAGCAAGGCGGAGATGTTCTACAGGGACGCCAAGATCCTGGAGATCGGCGAGGGCACCAACGAGATCATGAAATACGTCATCTACAAACAGATAGAGAAGGCCTTCGCTTGATCGGGCCCTAGTCGGTCGTCTGCGCTATCACATCGATCAGCTCCTTCGGGCACATGTCCGCCATCATGGACTCGGCCTTCTTGCCCACTGCCTCGGTGACAAGGCCCGACTTGTGGAGCTTGACCAGCTGATAGAGGGTCCTGCACGCCATGGTCTTCTCAACGCCGAATTTTTCGACAGCCGCCCTAAGCTTCTCGTCGGCTATGTAGTACATGCCCATACCCCCTCCGCGTGCTTAAAAACTAAAAAGATGTTCCGCGGACGTCCATGTGGTACAGAATAGGTCGAGGGCCCACTAGGGATTACTACTACGCCAACGTCGATCTGATCAGGGCCTCGCAGATATCCATGGCGGCGTCCTTCGCGTTGTTCATGGCCGGGCTCGCGGCTCCGGGCCTTTCCGACCTAGTGCACGGCGAGTTGATGACCATGGGGCTCCTCTCGTTCTACCTCTCGGTCATGTACCTTCAACACCCCGCCTTCACGAACTCCATGCCGAAGAGGCCCTTGAGCTACGTCCTCCTCGCCCTGTTCGCTCTGGGGGCGGCCGGCCGTCTGGCGCATATGCCGTTCTCCTGGGCGCCCTTTTCGGCGCTCTACATAGCTCTTTATATCCCCGGCCTCAGGGGAAGGAACGCGCCGCCCAATATATTGACCATGGCGGGTCTCGCCGCGCTGGCGTTCGCCGGCTCCCCGTGGCAGCTCGCCATGTCCTTCCCCGCCGCATCCGCCATGAGCCTCATGCTGCGCGTCGACTCGGCGAAGAGGAAGTTCTCCGTAGGCGTTGCGACGGCCGTAGCCTTCGCGGCCGTATACCTCGCCTCGATCTTCTCGCCCCTGCCGCGGCCGGCCGCGACGGCTCTGGCGTTTGCAGCCTTTCTGGCTGTGGTCAGAGGCGTCTACATATCGCGGGAGCCCTACGCGTGGGGCACCGCCGTGGGCAGGCTCCTGCCCCTGCTGTCCCCGCTGGGCTTCCTGGGCCTCCCCGCAGACCACTTCCTCTACATGGGAATAGCGGTGATAATGTTCAGCCTGTGCATACCCTGGTTCGTCCCGTCGGTGTTCCTAAGGCAGGTGCCGAAATGGCGCAGCCACCTGCCGCTCGTGCCGATAGCCGCCAGCGCCCTGAGGCTGACCGGCGTGGGGCCGTTGGTGGGGATATCGGCGGTTTTGCTGATGGCGGGCGGGGCGTACGCGGCCTACGCGGTGATCAGAGAGAGGGCGTTCCCCCTCGGTCCGCCTCCCTGATCGCCCGGCAGGCCTCCTCCACGCCTCTCGATATGACCTTGAGGTCTCTGCGGAAGGAGGCGTTGTGGGGCCTCAGAGCTCCGCTGGCGGTGCGGGGTATGTGGGCGAGCTCGTGGGCCAGCACCTTGGCCCTCCCCAGGCAGTCGAGCCGCCAGAAAGGATCCAACAGCTCCACCACGTACACGGGCCCGGTCCCCAGCGCCTCCTGCAGAGGCTTGTAGAGGCCCCATATCCTCGCATAGGCCCTCGACCTGGCGCGCGAGCCGACGACGTATATGGGGACCGCCGACAGATGGGGGAGGCCGGAGGCGGCCGCCAGGGCCTTCACGGCCTCTTCGTAGTCGGTTAGCCTGACCATGGCGGCGAGCCGGGAGGATTTATTAAGAATTACCGGAGGTTCCGCGTGGGCGTCGTGGCGTGCACTAGGGATTGCTACGACACGTGCATCTTCGAGCCCGTGACCTCGGGCGGAGGCCTCGCCGATCTGAGGCCGGTCAAGTGGTTCCCGGTCCTCGGCTTCACCTGCCCCAGAGGCAGGGCCGACGTGAGGCGGCTCCGCTCGGCGAGGAGGGTCAAGAGGCCTTTGATGAGGAGGGAGTCGGGCTTTGTCGAGGTGGATTGGGGCAGGGCGGTGGCCGAGCTGGCGGGCAGGCTCAAGGCGGCGGACCCGCGCAGAGTTGTCCACGTCGAGTACGACGGGAATCAAGGCCTCCTGACTTGGTACTATCCAGCGCGTTTGTTCAACGCCATAGGCGCCGCGTCGACGGACTACTCCATATGTAGCGCTGAGGGCCACGCGGCGCTTAAGCTCCATTGGGGCCGATCGTGGGGCATGTTGCCGGAGGAGCTCGCCGGCGCCAGGGCCGTGGTGTTCTGGGGGGTCAACGCGGCGGTGAGCTTCATACACGGGTGGGCGGTCGCCAAAAGGGCCGGCGCCAAGATCGCCGCGGTCGACGTGGCCCCCACCGAGACGTTGAAATCGGCGGATCTGCCGATCTTGGTGAAGCCGGGCACAGACGTCGTCTTGGCCCTCGGGGTAGCGGGGGAGCTAATACGGAGGGGGCTGTACGATGCCGATTTCGTGAGGCGGTATACCTACGGCTTCGAGGCCTTTTCCGAATACGCGACGCGCTTCGGGCCCGAGGTCGTGGAGGCGGAGACGGGCGTGGGCATGCGGGCCTTCGAGGCGCTCGTCGAGCTCTACGCAAGGGGGGCCAAGACCGTGATAGGCTTCTCTCTGGGCAGGACCCTCAACGGCGGAGATGCCGTAAGGGCGATATCGTTGATACACGCGCTTCTGGGCGACCCCCTGGGCTTCTTCTACTCGAACTCGGGGGCCTGGGGCATAGACTTCGACTACCTCCGGGGCCTACACGCCGGCGGGCCGTCCTGGGTGGTGCCCATGGGCCTTCTGGGCGGCGCCGTGGATAAATTCGACGTGATGTATGTATGGAACTCGAACCCGGTGATGACTCTGCCGCAGGGCGATAGGATATGCGGGGCGGCGCAACGCGGCGATCTATTCCTTGCGGTCCACGAGATAGTGCTCAACGAGACCGCCCAATGCGCCGACCTGGTGCTCCCGGCCCCCACGTACCTCGAGAAGGACGACGTGATCTACAGCTATTGGCACAACCTGCTCGTCTACAACAAGGCGGCGGCGCAACCCATTGGCGAGGCCAGGCCGGAGCACTGGGTGGTTAGGGAGGTCGCGAGGGCCATGGGCCTCGAGGGGCACGTCCTGATCGCCGAGGACCCCTGGGCCGCGGTGGATAGGGCCTTGAGGCCTGCAGGCATGGCTCTGGTCGAGCTCAAGGCCAGAGGCGCGGTCCCCCTGAGGCGCGGCGACCCGCTCCGCTTCGACACGCCGAGCGGCAAGCTCGAGTTCTACAGCCTCTCCGCCGAGAGGAGGGGCGCGAGCCCTCTGCCGTCCTACGCGAGGCCGGCCGCCGGATATGTCTTGACCTTCACCTCGGAGCCCATGCACACCAACACGCAGTTCTTCGAGGAGTACGGCGCTCCGCCGCCCGTCGTCTACGTGAACCCCGAGGACTTCAGGGGCGAGCACGCCTGTCTGGAGAGGGGGGGCGCGTCCATCAGGGTCAGGCTTGTGGCCGACCCCGACGTCCCGCGCGGCGTGTTGTTGATGAGGGGGATCCCGAAGGACGCCGAGGGGAGGCCCGTCAACGCTCTGGTGGACGGGACGCCGAATCCCTACGGAGGGACGCCGAGGATAAACACGACGGCGGTGGACCTCCGCCCGTGCTAGCCGGCGCAACGTTTTTAAGCTGGGCATGTCTGGCGGGGCATGCGCTTTCCTAAGAAGGTGATGGCGTACTGCCCCAGATGCGACACGTATACGGAACACGCCGTGTCGATGTACCACCAGGGGAAGAGGCGGGAGCTGTCTGAAGGCCAGAGGAGGTACAACCGGAAGCTCAAGGGCTACGGATCGTCGCCTAAGCCGAAGCAGAAGAGGTTCGCCAAGGTCAACAAGAAGATAACGCTCGTGCTGACCTGCTCCAAATGCGGCTATAAGCTCCACAAGACGCTCGGGAGGATGAAGAGGGTGGAGCTGGTCTGACATGCCGCCCCGGTTCTCCAAGGTGTTGATACCTCAGCCGAGGACCAAGTTCCTGAGGATACGGTGCCCCGACTGCGGCAACGAGCAGGTGGTGTTCAGCCACGCCTCGATGGTCGTCAGATGTCTCGTCTGCGGCAGGGTCTTGGTCCAGCCGACCGGCGGCAGGTCCCAGATATTGGGCAATATAGTCAGGTCGCTCGACTAGATCGGTCGAAACCGCCTCACGACGCCCTTCGCCTCGAGCTCCCTGGCGTCCTCCGTGGGCATCTTGGCGAGGTCTCCCCTGTTGAACGGCCCTATCTGTTTGAAGTCCGAGGTCGATATCATGGGGAACTTGTCTAGGAACACCACTATCTCGTATCTGCCGGACGTCCTCGACGGCATCTCCATGGTCCTCTTGAGGGATCCCCACAGCCTCTCCTCCTCGGCGGTCAGGTCGCGGGGCTCTCTGCCTTGGTACAGCTCCATGGCGATCTTCCTAACCCTGATCTCTATTATCGAGGCCAAGGCCCTGGCCATCTGGGTCCTCAGGCCCTCCTCCAACGCCGGCGGCAGCGCGGTCCTTTTCAGCTCCTCGTTCAACCTGTTGACCAGCTCCGCGTAGGACGGAGCCGGCGGCTTGGCCAGAAGCTTGGAGTTCATCTCGGCCTCGAGCCACGCGTAGATCTCGCCTAGCACGAAACATCTTGACCTATTTAATAAATCCTCCCCGCGCCCTCCTTCAACCTCCGTAGCTCCGCCGCCCCCGGACGTCTCTGCCGCCCTCGATCTGCAGCTCGGCCTTGCCCTGCAGATAGAGATATATCGCTATGTAGGTCGGCACTACGGCCTCCTCGCGGCCTATCTCGAGGCCGAGGACCTCCCCCACGGGCTCCTTGAGCCTCACGGAGACCTCGCCCTTCCTGAAGGCCAGAGCCCTCTCCACTATGGACTCGGCGTCTCGGTCCAGGTCGGAATAGGACAGGGGGATCGCGGCGAAGCCCGTCTTGTTGTTGAGGGAGCCCGGCGCTCTGATGAGCCTATGCACGTCGGTGGTCACCACCTCGTCTATCCTTATGGAGTAGCTCCCGTCGTCGAGACCCCGCATGAGCCTCGCCAAACTCCCCAGAGGCTCCTCGGCGTAGAGCTTGACGACCCTCCTCCCGACCCTCGCCTCCAGCTTGGACAGGTCTAGATTGCGGCCGACGAGAAAGTCCACGAGCCTTCTGCGCTCGCCTGCGTCAAGCCCCCTCACCTCGTCGGACCTGACGTGGACGTGGAACCCCCTATGGCCCGAGTAGACGGGCAACCCCTCGAGGCCCAGCTCGTTCCTCAACGCGTCGAGGAGCTTCAACGCCTCCTCCCTCGCGTCCTCGAGACATCTGTAGTTGAGGAGCTCCATCCCTCTGCAGCTGGGCGTGTCGAGATGGTCGCCGTCTATGTCGAACACCAGATCGGCGCCCAGCCACCCCTTGGCGTCCATATCCCTCTCGTCCGGCCTCTCGTAGAGGGCCGCCGAATAGTAGAGCCCCAGCGGCGGCCTCTCGACGCAGAAGGACTTCAGCTCCTCAGCCGACTTGAACGATCTATGCCTCACCATGACGCCGTCCGGGGCCAGATAGCCCACCTCCCGCCTCTCTATCTCCGGCACGTCGAGGCTCGCGCCTCTGTAGTAGTTCCTGAACAACGCCTCGAGGAACCTCGCGGCCACGTCCAGAGCGCCGCGGCGGTATAAAAATAGTTGACGTAATATCGACCTCGGAAGGCGACATAGCTACAATACCATTTAGAATAAAATATTTATAACCATATATTCCCAGATCTATGGTTCAATGGTCCTCGGAACACTATAAATGGCCTCCTAAGGCGGCCAACGCCATTTTTTCGCAATTTCTGGGCTTCTTCCTGGACGCCTACGACCTGACCTTCGTGACCGCCATGACGTCGACCTTAGCCTTTGTCTTACTGCCTAAGTCGCTTTCCCAGGAGGTGATCGGCTACTTCTTGACCTTGGTGGGTTACTCGTTCACCTTGATAGCGAGGCCGGTCGGAAGCGCTATCTTCGGCAATCTTGCGGACAAATGGGGCCGGCGGGACACGTTGATGGTAACCATAGTGGGCTACTCCACGGCCAGCGCGCTGACCGCGGCGATACCCACGTACGACCAAGTGGGCTGGGCCGCCTTCTGGATATATTCAGCGCTCAGGTTCGTGCTGGGCATCTTCGTTGGAGGCGAATACGCGGCGGGCCACCCCTTCGCCATGGAGTACTCCGCCCCCAGGTGGAGGGGCATGACCAGCGGCATAGTCCAGGGGGCATTCAGCTGGGGGACCGCGTTAGGCGCCTTCGTGGTCACCGCCTTCACGGCATACTTCGGGCAGGCCGCCATGCAGGCCTACGCCTGGAGGTATGTATTCCTCACCGGGCTGATACCGGCCGTCGTCGCTCTCTACATAAGATTCGCCATGCCCGACACGCCGGTGTTCTCCGAGACGAAGAAGAAGGGCAATCTGGAGAAGGTGCCTTTCTTCAGCCTGTTCAGACCGCCAGCTCTCTGGACCTTCCTGTCGGTCTTCGTGTTCATGACCGGCCTCTTCTTCAGCAGCTACTCCCTCTTCGACTTCGCCACGGGCATCTTGACTAGGGCCGGGTTAACCCAGGGCGCGGCCAGCTACTACTACGCCATCTCCGGCGTGGCGGCCGCCGTAGCGGCCACCCTGTGGGGCCTGTCCTCCGACTTTCTGGGCAGAAGGAAGGCCTTGGTCGTAGCCGGAATAGTCTCCGCGGTCCTCGCGGTCCCCTCGTTCTATATATGGTACCTCGGCGCGGCTAACAACGACGTCGCCCTGCTCTACCTCGGCGCAGTCCTCGCCGGCTGGCTGACCCAATGGCCCTGGGGCCTGGTCCCCGTATATCTCTCCGAGCGTTTCGCCACGCAGAGGAGGGCCAGCGGCGTCGGCTTCGGCTATTCCTCGGGCATATTCATAAGCGCGTGGATGCCGCTCTACTCCATACCTCTGTTCGATCTCTTCAAGCCCATAGAGGGCGAAAACATATGGATGATAGCCGCGTTCTGGCTTATTCTCGCCGGAGTCGTATACGGCATAGCGGCAGCCCTGGGGCCTGAGACCATAGGGACGGACCTAGCGAGCGCGCAGGAGAAATAGCGTTTTTCCCTACTGCTCTATATGGGGCGCCACGAAGTAGGTCAATTTGCCTCCCGCCGGTATGTCGAACGTCAGGGATATGGGCTTCGCCGTGGCTAGCTCTATGGACACTATGTCGCTGACCTTGGAGGCCCTGCCCGCTATGTCCACGAGGTACTCCAGGGAGAAGGTGGCGCTGGCCGGCTCCTTGACGTCGAATTCGTAGACCAGCTCTCCGCCCTTGTCCAGCTTGACCTCTACCTCGCCTCTGTCGCTCGACGCCCTGATGTAGAGGGCCTCCTCATCCACGTCGAACTTGACCGAGTCGGCGACCGCGTCCGCGTCTCTCAGCGCTTGGTTGAGCACGTCGCTGGCCGTCTTGACCGCGGCGGTGTAGACGACCTTGGGCGTGGGGAGCTCCTCCGCAGCGGTCTCGATCAGCGGGAGCGTGATGGAGCGGATGGACTTGCCTATCAGCTTGACTCTAAGCTTCGACTCCTCGATCTCTATAGATATCTTGTCGCCCTTCTTGAGCCTCCTGAGGAGCTTCCTGAAGTCCTTGAAGTTTATCCCCATCTTGACCTCGGACTGGAGCTCCGGATACTCCTCGAAGCCCTCCTTGGGTATGAACAGATCCACCATGGCGGTCCTCGAGGGGTCCAGCGACCTCAAGGCGAGGCCGTCCTGCCGGAAGACGAACGCAGCCTCCTCGACCAGCACCGCTATGGAGTCGAGGATGTAGGACCACTCCTTGGCGTCCGCATACGTGATGGTGTACTTCGCCATGTGCGCAGTTGCGTCGCCAAATATAAGCTTTGGCTTGTAATATCAGGCGTATTCCCTCCAGGTGTATCCGCACCTGGTGCATCTATAGAAACGGGTGGGGGGCTCGTCGGCAGCCCTCGTCTGTTGGACCCAGACGTAGGCCTCCTCGTTGCCGCACTTGGGGCATACGGCCTTGGTCTTGGGGAGGGTCTCCGCCACGGCGTCCGCGACGAGTATCTCGTTCCTCCTCTCGACGGCGGATTTAGACCTATAGGCCGACCTGGCGGCGTCGTTTATGGGCTCCTCGTAGCCGCATTTAGGGCAGCGCAGCACAGCGGCTGAGCCCTTCCTGACGGGCATCAGCAACGAGCCGTCGTTGGGACAAAAACGCATGGCCCCGCTATCGGAACGCCCTATAAAAATCTTTTGCCGGGCCGGGGCCGGGGAAAAGCTTTAAATAGGCCGGCTAGGGGCGGTGACGTGGTTTCGGTTAAGGACGTGCCCGCGGATCTGTTGATCAAGGAGCTCGCCGCCTACCTAAAGACCAACGTGGCCCAGGTGAAGCCGCCCGTATGGGCCGCCTACGTGAAGACGGGCGCCAATAAGGACAGGCCGCCCATGGACGACGACTGGTGGTACGTGAGGGCTGCGTCGATAGTCAGAAGGCTCTACCTGGACGGGCCCGTCGGGCTGTCTAGGTTGAGGACCTACTACGGATATAGGGCGAAGGTCGGCTGGGGGGCGAGGAGCAAGAGGACCAGGAGGGCCGGCGGCGCCGTGATAAGAAAGGTGCTCCACCAGCTGGAGCAGGCGGGCATCGTGGCGAGGACTAAGAGGGGGCGGGTCGTCACGCCCGAGGGGCGGTCGCTCGTGGATAGGATAGCCACCAGGGTAGCGAAGGAGCTCGTCAAGGGCAGGCCGGAGTTGGCCAAATATCTGGCTCCGCCCAAGGAGTGATGGCCGCCGAAGGCGGCGACGAGGAGCTCGAGAGGTTGCGCGAGAAGAAGCTGAAGGAGATGCAGGAACAGGCGGAGGCTCGGAGGAGGGCGGAGGAGTTGGCGGCCCAGAGGCGGCTTGCCTTGAAGAGGATATTGACGCCTGAAGCTCTCGCGCGTCTGGACAACCTCAGGATAGTGAGGCCTGAGCTGGTCGAGGCCTTGGAGCAACAGCTCATCTCCCTGGCGGCCAGCGGGAGGGTTAAGCTCCCGATAACCGACGAGGACCTCAAGGATATTTTGGCCCAGATATACGAGAAGAGCAGGAAGGAGTACAGATTCCGTTTTTAGGAAATCTTTAAAAAGGGCCCGCGCGGACGGAGGCATGGCGCGCAATAAGGCGTTGGGGAGGAAGCTCAGGCTCGCGGCCGCCTTGAGCTCCAACAGAGATCCCCCAGCCTGGGTCAGAATTAAGACCAAGAACAGGGTGACCAGGTCCCCCGCCAGGCGGTACTGGAGGCGGGCTAAGCTCAAGGCTTAAAAAGGTGGTTCTTGCGGTGGGCCATGTCTGAGGAGGCCAAGGTCGTGGCGTCGAGGGAGTATAGGATCAGTCTCCGCAGATCCTACTGGGCGGCCCGCACCCGGAGGGCCAAGAGGGCCATCGGCATAATCAGGGAGTTCGCCGCGAGGCACATGAAGGCGGAGCCGGGCAAGGTGAGGATAGATCCCGCCGTCAACGCCGCGGTTTGGTCCAGAGGCAGAGAGGCGCCGCCTCGCTATATAGACGTGGTGGTGGAGAAGAGGGAGGACGGCGTCGTCGTGGTGAAGCTCAAGCGATAATGGACCCCCTCAAGGCGCTGCGGTACCGGTTCGTCAGATACTGCATAAATAGGGCGTACGTCAATATAGATATATCGAACAAACCTGCTGAGTTCGTCAACCTGCTTGACGACGTGGTCGACGAGCTTAGAGATCTGGAGCACGTGCTCTCCGAGGATCCCGGCAAGGTGGAGCAGGTTCTGACGGGCGACCTCATGGATAAATATAGAGTCCTGAGGGAGAGGGATAGGGAGGTCGCAAGGGCGCTGTTCGCCGGGATTCTCCGCAACTGCCTCGATCTGGAGGAGATTTCCGAGAGCAAGCTCGGCGAGACCATTAGGCGCTTGCTCGCGGAGATAGAGAGGTCGTAGGTGTTCTAAAACTGCCTGCCCTACGTGGGGATATTGCTCCAAGCTCCGCCTGGCTTCGGGAAGAGCAGGAGGCTCGCCAGGATAGCCGTCGAGTCGGGCGGGAGGGCCCTCTTCTTCGTCAGGTCGCACCTAGAGGCGTGGCAGATTTACTCATATACGGCGGCCTACGGCGGAGGCGCCGCCCTCATGTTCGGGAGATCTGCCCTCTGCAAGTTCGGCGCAAGGACGGCGGCCGACTGCCTGTCGCTCCGCGAAAGGGGAATATGTAAAGCTAAATATAGATATATAAATAAAAGGTTTCTCAAAATAGACGATATATATGATGCCGGGGTTTGCCCGTATGAGTATCTACAGGCGGTGGGACGCCAGAGCAGAATCGCAGTTTTGCCCATATCCTACCTCGAAAGCCAGGAATACCTCTCGTCCATCGTCGACCTGCTGAGGGAAAGCGATCTGGTGATAATCGACGAGGCCCACAACCTTCTGCTCCACGACCTAGCCGTCGAGAGGGATCCCCCTTCCGACAAGATGTGCGATCTCGGCGCCCGTCGTTGCGTCTTGTTGCCGATAGTGGGGGAACTGCTGAGGGGGAGAAACGCGATATTGGCGAGCGCGTCGATAACCAGCCCTTTTTCCGATATATTTATTAAATTTCTTAACTTAAAATATATAAACTATGATAATGTATTTTTCGATAATTTAATAATAGATATATATCCAATAAAGATAAGATATATAAATAGAATGAATAAATCAACCATATTATTAATTAAAAGGATATTAAAAAATATTTTTAATAATTATCATAAAATATTGATGTTCGTCCCAAATAAAGAAATATATGAGTACTATATAGATAATTTTAAAGAGTATCCCGTATCGGATAGGCCGCTGGGAGACGTCCCCCATGTGGTCATGACGTATTTCGGCAGCCCTCTTGCGGAGGGCGTGAACGTAGATGCGGACGCCGCCATCCTCGTCGGGTTCCCCATACCTAACGTGAAGGACGGCTGGCTGAAGGCCAAGATGCGGATCATCGACGGGTTGGGTTTCTCCGGCTTTAAACACGTGTTGCTCTTCTCGGCCGTCAGCAATTCGGTGCAGGCGATGGGCAGAGTCATGAGGGACCTGGAGAGGCGGGAGAAGTACGTGGCGGCTATCGACGACAGGTTCTGGAGGTATCGGTGGGCCATGCCGAGGTGGTTCGCCAACTCGGCGGTATTAAGAGATGCGCCGGGCTCATGATCGACGCCGCGCTGGTCGCCCTACTGTCGCTGGCCCTTGCCGCATATCTCTGGAGAAACGGCGAGGTGTTTATAGGCATAGGCTCCACCGGCGCCGTCTATCTGCCTCTGGACAAACATGTGACTATAATAGGGCCTACCCGATCCGGCAAGACGACCCTCGCGCGGAAGATCGCCAGACGTAGCGGCAGAAAGGCGCTCGTCATCGACTGGAACGGCGAGTACGGCATAGGTCCCAAGATACGGGCATCGAGGCTGAAACTAAATATATCAAGTTTAAATAAAAAAATTCTTGCAGAATTAATAGGTATTTCGTTGAATCTAAATGAGCCATCAATTTATTTTCTATATAGATCTATAAAGGACCAAAAGATAGAGAGGCCGAGGGATCTGCTGGAGGCGATCGACTCATACCTGACGACCACGAAGAGTGAAACCGAGATGAAGGCAGCGATACTGCGGAGGCTAGAATATATACTAGATGCCATGGATAAAGGCAAAATTCCTCTTGAGTTCATTATTAAATATAATGGAAATTTAATTATTGACCTATCCGAATTATCATTAGTAGAAGAAAAAATATTAATAATATCATTAATTTTAACATTTATATATAATAAATTTAGAAATAAACCAATAACAAAAGATATAAAATTACTATTAATTATCGATGAGGCCCAAAATATAATTGGCCTAAATATAATAAGGCATATAATCACCGAAATGGCGAAATACGGCATAAGGGTAGTGATGGTGACCAACGTGATACCTCCTGAAGACATACTGGCTCATACTAACATCGTGCTTGTTAAACCACATATTTCATATAGATTTAATATAAATAATTCGTCGATTATAATAAATGATAAAATAATTAAAATTTATAAATTTATTTAATATGGGAAAAGATGAGGAAATGATAAAAAGGGTCGCCGCCGCGTTGAGGGCGTTAGGCGTCGACGTCAAAGAGCTAGAACCCTGCGAAATTTATTTTAATTATCTAAATTATAAATTGTCATACATAGAAAGGACTGTCTATGAAATAAGAGAGAAAATAATATTTATAGAAAAATTAAAGTATTTAAATAGAAAAGAAATGCATAAATAAGAGGTGAATTCTGATGATATATGGAAGGCTTTCGTACAATTTACAGATATTCCGATAAGCTCGATTCCTATGTGATAAAAAGGATCACCATACAGTTTTTGCAGGATCAAACGAAAAATGCAAAGGGTAATCTTATAACATTTAGGCCATCTAAGATAGCCCAGGACTTAAGTATATACAGCCGGAAGGACATACGGGCCAAGACCGTCATGATAAGGGGCTTTCTAGACGAGCTGGTACATCGCGGATACATCGCTGTGATTAAACGCAGCGCGCGGGGCAAAGTCTACGGGCTCTATCGAACGGGCAAGCTCTGGGATCTCCTGGAGAGGTACGAGACGGATAAGGTCCTGGAGATCCTGGAGTCGGAAAAACTACAGTAATCGCCGCCAATATATTACGGTTTTCGCCCCTCTTCGTGTATATCGACTTGAGCGACCAGTGGAGAAAGCTGGGCTTGGGCTCGAGGCTGGAGGTGAGGGACGGCGTCATATTGGCCGACGGCGAGCCCATAGACGTGGATAGGCCCAGACTCCGTAGCTTGAAGGCGCGCGCGGCGTATCTCCTATATCTGCGGGAGCTCGTCAGAGACGATAGACACAACGTCGCCATCATCGGGGCCTGGAGATCCGGCAGGCTGGTCGAGCCGCCCGAGGTTAAGATGAGCTCCATATTTCTATTCCTTCCATTCATCATCTCAGTACCGCCGGCCCTACTGCTACACCACCTATCTCTGCAGCTGGCGATGGGGGTCTCCGCCATCATCGCAAGCTATATTATTTTATTTTTGTATCTAAAAAATAAATGTATTAAAATAGATTATATAACAATTATAAAAACAAAATACAAAGATATAGAATTTCTCAAGAGGAACAAAAAGCAGATTTTAGAGAACCCCGCCGTCCTTGGGGACTACGAGGCCTATCACTTCAAGGCCAGAGGCTTGTGCGTGGTTAAGGACCGCTCGGCCAACGCCATATCCTTCGAGACGCCCTTCGGTAGCCTGATTCTAGCCACCACAGGCCTCCTGGCGAGGTTGAAGCCCGAGGAGATAGAGGCCGCCTTGAGGCACGAGGAGGGCCATATTAAGCTCCACCATATGTATAAAATACTTATATTTTTAATAAGCGAATTTATTCTAAGATCATATTTAATTAATTATATATATACTAATATATCTCTTTATTTAATAGGGATACATCTGGTGGGCGCATCTCTGCTCTACACGGCGCTGCTGCGCCTCTATGAATACGAGGCGGACAGATACGCCGGGTCTAGACATCTGGCCACAGGCCTGCTGAAGATCGGGTGGAGCGAGGTCGTGGAGGAGGTATTATACCCGGCCTATTCGCGCCTGAGGTTCTTAGTTAAGACACACCCTAATACGTTGGATAGGGTGCTGAGAATATGGACTTGGTGAGGGACCTCGCCAGAGCCCTGAGGGATCTGGACAGAGCGGCGCAGCGCTACGGCGACGAGGAGCTGAGCGAGGCCGTGGCGAGGCTCATGAAGGAGCTGGGCGCCGTGGTTGAGGTGCTCGGGAAGCTGGCCGACGTGCATGAAGAGCTGGATATGCTGGTCAGGGGCGTCCTGAGGCTCGATTCGCCGGCAATAGCCGAAGTGGAGCTGAAAGACGGCGAGGACATCTCCTCGTTCATGGAGCGGTGTAGGGAGGCCGGCGCCGACCCCAACAGGGCGCTCGCCTATCTCCTGGCCACGGAGAGGGCCAAGCTCGTCAAGGACGGGGGGAGGGTCGTCTTGAGGCTTGTCGGCAGGAGGACGTAGCCAAAATTTTAAATAGGATCGCCAACGGGCGATTCTCGTGGTCTACCCCATAAAGACCTTGATGATGGGCCGATGCAGCAGGTGCGGCAGGAGGCTCTACCTATACGAGGATAGATATCTCTGCAAGAAGACCGGCCATCTCTTCTGCGACGTCTGCGCCAGGAAGATGCAGTACAGATGCCCTAATGGCGTCGACCCGCTCGAGAGGCTCTAGGGAGCCTCTGCTCTCAGTGGTGGTGAGCCCCTACGTCGTGTCCATCTCCCTGATAGGCGACGAGGCCGCGTTCTTGATGCAGTACCACAGAGAGACCAAGAGCGTCTATTCCGCCGTGGTCAGCAGGGGACGCGAGGAGAGGATAGACGACGAGGACGTCGCAAGGGCGGGCAGAATCCTGGCGAGGCTCATGTCGCTGATAGCCAAGGCGACGAAGTCCCGGTATTACTCCTACACAGGCCCGCTGCAGGTAGAGGAGAGGCGTCTGGTGTTCAGGCCCTACATATCGCCCACCTCCACCGCGAGGATATACATAGAGGGCCCCCGCATCGCCGCAGATGCCGGCGACGCCTTCAGGAAGAGGATACGCGCGAAGACCGACGTGGAGAATGCGCTACGCGTTATTTTAAATAAAGTCAGAAAGGGCAGTGATGAGGCCAGGCTGGAGGAGGGATGAATGCGGTTAAAAGCGCTGAAGAGCGGGGCGGCGCCTTCGGTTAAGGCACAGTATAGACTTTACAGAAAAGTTTAGAATAGGCCGCGCTCAACGCCCCTCCGCGCCGAGGGCCCACGGCCGGAGGAAAAACGGGGAGGGAAAGGCCGCCCTTACCCCGGCAGAGCTTGAAGCGCCCTGCCTCTCCTTCCTCGCGGCCGCGCCTCGCAGAACCTGCATGTACTCCCTGGCCTTCGCGATACCAGCAGTCCCTTGGGCAGCACGCCTGCCTCGCCTTCATGCAACTACGCCGTCGGGCCCGCGCCCTACCTCCTCCACATCGCGGCCGCCGCCATGCTCGCCGCCTAACCCATTCCCCTTTCCTCCTCCCATATGGGCATTGTCAGCCGGTTCGGTGACAGTGGGTATGGAGGCAGTGATCGGTAGGACTAGGGCAGAGTGGCGCCTTCAGGCACGTCCTCCACGACCTCTCTGTTGGGGCCCACCGACGAGTTCCTCCCCACGGACACCTCATCTCTGACGTAGACGCCGTCGGCGATCACGGCGTCGACCACGCGGACCCACCTCCCTATGTAGCTCTCCTCGCCTATTATGCTGCCCGATATGTGGGAGCCCGGCTCCACCGCCACGCCCCTCATCAACACGCTGTTCCTCACCCTGGAGTACTTCCCCACCCTGGCGCCTGAGCCCAACACCACGTAGGGGCCTATGGAGGCCCCCTCGCCTATCTCCACGCCCTCAGCTATATAGACGGGCGGCGTGATCTCGGCCCCGGCCCTCTCTGCAGCGCCTCCCCACTTGTCGAGGGCGGCGAAGTTGGCCTTAAGATAGTCGGCGGGGGTCCCTATGTCGTGCCAGATGCCCCTATGTATATAGACGTATATATCTTGTTTCTCCAGGAGGGCCGGTATGAGGTCCTTGGCTATTTTGACTTCGCCTCTCCTCCTCGGGATCGCCTTGAGGGCCTCGGCCTCAAACACGTAGACGCCCGCGTTGGCGAGCCGGCTGCCTCCCGGCGGCTCCTTCGGCTTCTCCACGAAGCCCCTCAGCCTCATGGAGTCGTCCACTATCGCTATGCCGTATTTGCTCACGTTTTCGGGCGGCACCTCGACGAAGGCTATCGTGGCCACGCCGCCGTGTTTTTCATGGGCCTTTATGACGGCGGAGTAGTCGATGTCGGTGAACACATCGCCGTTGACCACCAGCACAGGGCCGTCTAGGCTGAGCATATCCGCTATGTACGCCACGGCGCCTCCATCGCCCAGCGGCCTATTCTCCTCGATCACGGCGGCCGCGTCGCTCCACCTCCTCGAGACGTAGTCGCGGATCATGTGGGAAAGATAACGGGCTGACACGACCACGGGGGCTATGCCCCTCACGCCCTCCACAATCCAGTCTATGATCGGCTTGTCCAACACTGGGAAGAGGGGCTTGGGCCTTGTGTAGCTGAGAGGCCTCAGCCTGGTGGCGAAGCCGCCCGCCAGTACGATAACCCGCTCCATCAGGCCCTATACGCCTCTTGGATAAAAAGATTGAGATTTTCCAGGGGACCTATGAACCTCTTGTGTACATTGCCGCCGGACCCTCTGATCACCACAGCCGTGTTGCTCCTCCTGTTTTGGACGTTCATATAGACCTTGACCAATATATATTCGGTGCCGCGCCTAGCCAGTAGCTCCACGGGAAGTAGACCCAGCCTGCAGGAACAAGCCGCCGAGACTTCGCCGAATGCCCTCAAGGACTCCAGGGAGTCCGTCAAGGCCTTGACGTGGCGGGCGTCCGTCCGCGCCGTATTCAGGTGGAGGAGGGAGCCGGCTCTGGAGGCCCCCACCGCCAGCATGCCTGCCTGCCCCCCTATGAGGATCAACCTGTTCCACACGTCGTCCCACCTGCCCAGCTCTCGCCCCTTCACGGCTTGTATCGCGACAGGCCCCCTCCGCATCTTCCTGAGCCCTCCGACGTCCAGCACCTCGGCGTCGCCGTCGACCGCTATGGCCTTTATCAACGACGTGGCGTAGGAGGCTATGACTATGTGAGACCTGATGTTGGCGCCGTCCAGCCCGAGCTCGGCCACCTCCACGCCCTCCAGATCCACGGGGAGGTCGTAGAACTTACCGCCCTCCACGTCGTAAGCCGCGAGCCTCCCGGCCCTACGGCCTATGGCCACCACTGCAGGCGTCTGGAGCGTGAGCACGCGGAATAGTCCGCTTCCCCTTAAATCCGTGATCGTTGCCTAAAAATATGCGGCGGGACGAAACCTACGATGGACCTGAGGGCATTGGCGAAGCTCATTTCCCTCAAGGCCGAGGGCTCGGCGGATCTAGACGAGGTGTTGAGGCAATACGGCATTTCCCTCGATTTCGGCGAGAAGGTAGAGCTGGCGCAGATGCTGTCGGGCGACTTCTCGATAATATACGACATAGTGTCCGATAGATTCATACTGGTCAAGGCCAGACGCGTCGAGCAGAGCTGAGCCGGCCGCGGGGCGCCCATCCGCGCATCCCCCGGTCCGCGGGCTGGCCGGAGGGCCTAGGGGGCGGCGCCTCGAAAAACCTATAAAGGCGTTGGGTAGAGCGGCAGGTGGGAGCGTTTCGCGTGGTCTTGACGCCGTGGAGGTATAGATACATCGTGTCAGGGGAGAGCAGGAGGGGGTGCTTCTTCTGCGAATATATAGGGAGGCCGGAGGCGGACAGAGACAACCTGGTGTTCTTCAGAGGCAGGTACTCGATAGGCCTCTTGAACAAATATCCCTACATGTGGGGCCACGTGATGGTGGCTCCCTATAGGCACGTGGGCGATCTGGAGGAGCTGGACGACGAGGAGCTCGCCGGCTTGCTGAGAGAGGCCTTCCTCGTGAAAAACGCCGTGGTGGCGGCCGCCGGGTGTGGAGACGTCTTGGTGGGCATAAACGTGGGCAGGGCGGCCGGCGCCGGCGTGGAGTCCCACCTCCACATACACATAATACCTAGGTGCAGGGAGATAGCTCCCGACACGCCTCAAGAGGAGCTGGACGAGATGCTGAAAAGGTATAGGGACGAGCTTGCGAGGCTATGGAGCTGAGGCGGCTCTGCGCCCGTAACTTCAGGGCGTTGGACCGCTGCGTGGATCTAGAGGGCCACGTCCTTCTCTTCGGCCCGCCGAACTCTGGTAAGACCTCCCTCCTCGAGGCGCTCTCCATGCTGATGCAGAGCAGAGGCGAGCAGTGGATCCTGCTCGAAGGGCCTCTGCTGATAATCCATGAGGCCGAGGACGTGCATAGAGGCGGCGACACGTCGACGCCGTTCACCATAGAGGCCCACTGGGCCCTCGAGGGCGGCCTATACGGCTACAGCTACTCCTACGCCACCAAGGGCGGATACGTCGAGCAGGCCGTCTACGAGAACTTCCGGCAGCTTCTGCGCGTGGCGAAGAGCGGCCAGAGGGGCAGGGTGGTGTACCCCGAGGGCCTGGACGCGGAGCTCTGCGCCGCGCCCTACGCGGTCTTGAACGAGGACGTCCTGATACCCTGCGGCCAGGTCGACGACGAGGTCTTCAGGAGGGCTGAGAGGATCCTGCTCGACCTGAGGGTGGGGCTGAAGGACGCCTACTACTTCATAAGCGGCAGGAGGCTGGCGGCGTGGAAGTACACCTACGAGACCCATGTGGATCTTCTGCCGGCGACGAGCGTAGGGCCCGAGGGGCAGTACACCGCCCACCAGATCTCGCGGATCTTGTCGCAACCGCAGTTCGAGCCGCTTAGGGACCACCTCTACGGCCTCCTGAAGGCCGCCGGGATAGACGACGTAAGGGTGGGGCTGGTGTCCACGGGGAGGATAGCCATGTACGTCAAGGCCGGCGGCGCGTGGACCAACGCGTATAACGTCGGCAACTTCACCAAGGCCGTTCTGCCCGTCTTGACGCAGCTCATACTCTCCAACGGAGGGAGCGTGGTGGCCATCGACGACGTGGATCTCGCCGTGCCTGACAGCTACGCTGAGGGGCTCCTGGCGACGTATCTGGACCTGGCGAGGGAGAAGGGCCTCCAGCTGATCATGGCCGCCAGGTCGGATGCGTTCAGAAGGGCGGCGGAGAAGCTGGGCATATCGGTGGTGGGGCTTTGAGGCTCGTCGTGGACACCTCCTCGCTCATATATCTGGTGGAGCGGAGGGTGGACCCGGCCGCGTTGGCCGAACACGCCGTCTTCACCACCTACGCGGTGCTGGAGGAGCTGCAGACGCTGGCCCGTAGAAGCCGGAAGGCGAGGGTGGCCGTCAAGGTGGCGCGGATGCTTGCTCCCTTCGTCGTCGACGCGGCGGGTCCTGCGGACAGGTCCGTGGTGGAGGCGGCGGGGCGCATCGGCGGCGTGGTGCTGTCGGGCGACGCCGAGGTTGTAGGGGAGGCGAGGAGGAGGGG
>NZ_LCWM02000003.1:0-30514 GCF_002077075.2 Thermoproteus sp. CP80
CCCGGGATCTCCCGCGCGTGAGGCGGGCCTTAGGGAATTGCTTTCAATCCTACCGCTAGACTACGGGCCCCTTGCCGTACATTCCGTCGATATTAAAAGCTTTTTCCCGACGTAGCCTTACGGCATCGATACGGCATCCATATAATAGATAAAAAACTGAGGCCTGGTGGGCGTATGACGTGCGTCGGCGATGAGGAGGCCATAAAGGCGGCTAGGAGGAGGGCCCTGGGCTTCTTCGGCTCTCTGAGGAGGCCTGAGGCAATAGCCGTTAAATTCGGCGACGATTGGCTTATCGGCTTCGTCTCGGCTGGATACAAGGACGACGAGATGTCTCTAGAGGTTAAGTGGGCCTACGTCGACTGTAAGGGCGTGGCCCTCGAACGCGTGCCCCCCGACGCGGAGGCAGCGCTTAGGGCCTTAGTCGATGATCTGCCCTCGATAATAAAGAGGGAGGTCGAGGCCAGGTCAAGGCGATGATATTAGCCATAGACGTCGGGGCCACGTGGACCAGAGTATTGCTTGTGGAGCGCGACGGCTCGGTGAGGCGTCGCGAGAAATTGAGGACGGGCTCGGACCCCGTCGGAGACGCGGCCAGACTCGCCGAGAGTTGGGATTTCGAGGCGGTGGGGGTCGGGTCGATAGGCCCGCTGGACCTCAGGACGGGCTGGGTCACCGCGGCCCCCAACTCGCCCTCGAATAGATTCCCCCTCGTGGAGCCTCTCCTTAGGTTCAGGAAGCCGATTTATGCGGCCAACGACTGCGTGGCCGCCGCGTGGGGCGAGTACGTGCTCGGCGGCTGGGGAGTCGAGAATTTGGCCTATTTAACTGTGTCAACGGGCCTGGGCGTAGGCGCCGTGGTCAACGGCCATTTGCTGCTGGGGAAGGAGGGGAACGCCCACGAGCTCGGGCACGCTGTCTTAGATTTGACCAGCGGCGTCAAGTGCGGTTGCGGGGGCCTGGGCCATTGGGAGGCTATGGCGAGCGGGGCCAATATCCCCAGATACTTCAGGGCCTATGCCGAGAGGCTCGGCAGGCGGCCGCCCGAAGTGAGGACGTCGGAGGACGTCTTCCGGCTCTACAGAGAGGGCGACCCTCTGGCCCAAGCCTTCATAGACCATTGGCTGGATGTCAACGCGGCGGGCATAGCGGTGGTGACTGCGGCGTACGACCCCGAGGTCCTCCTCGTCGGGGGCTCCATAGCCCTAAACCATTGGGACGTATTCAAGGCAGTTGAGGATAGATTGAGGAAATATACGCCGTTAACTCCGCCGGCCTTGGAGAAGGCCAAATTCGGCGACGACGAGGTGGCCATAGGGGCCGCCGCCCTGGCGATAAAGCCGCCCGACACGCTTAAGAAGTTCGGCTACCCCAAGGGCGTTTGACGCAGGGGCGTTGCCGGCGGGACGCAGGGGGAAAGACTTTAAATCCCGGACGTACATAGAAGGTGGCGGGGGTAGCTCAGCCTGGTTGGAGCGCCCTGGGGCAACGCCCCGCGTAAGTGCCGGCGCCGTCGGCGAATCCGCCCCTCTGGTCCTCCATGAAGCCGGACTCCATATGCCAGCGCGGCTAGGCCAGCAGCCGTTGTGAGCAGAGCCGTCAAGGCTGGGAGGAGGTCAGCCTCTCGACGTACTCCAACGCCGCGCTCGCACCCTCTTTACATCGTCGGCCACCAGATCGACGAAGGGATATCTGCCGTAGATGCCCGGCCTGTCCAGCCCGTCATAATGGAGCTCGTGGAGGCTCAACGCCGCGTTGGTTAGGTCGTAGAGCTTCGTGCCGGCCGAGGCATCTAGGGCCTTCGCCACCGCGAGCATGTACCCCGTCGTCATGAAGGCCGTCACGAAATCCGCCAGCTGGACTCTGCGCCCATCCCTGTTGGAACTCCGCTGAACCGCCCGGCCAACTCGTCCCGGCGGTCGACCGTCAGAGCGGCGAGGAGGGCTCTCCACGCCTGGAAGGCCTTGCCCGCCGCGTTTCGGTATAGCCCCTTCTCCAAGAACCTCAACGCAGGTTCGGCCTCGTACTTGGCCTCCAGCAGTTGGCCCGTTTGTAGTTCTGCGGATCCCGCCAAGGCTTCGCGGGCTCCAGCACGGAGAAATCCGCCCCCACTTAAAAATCATCCAGCGGGTGCCGCGGGCTCAAGTTATCAAAAGACTTAAAAATCGGCTCCGGTGTCATCTAGGGGCTGGATTCGCCGACGGCCGACGGCGTGGCTCATAAAGGGTCCCCGGCCCGAGCAGCCGGGAGGACCCGGGTTCAAATCCCGGCCCCCGCATCCAGCGAGCTTTTCCGGCTATCGTCTGTACAGTTCGGCCGGACATACGTAGCCGATTCCGCACGTCGGCTGTGCGGCATGTCGGCTCCATGGCCGGCTGAGCTCGATGCGTTCGATAGATGTGGTTGTCTCCGTCCACCTATCCGTATAGTTATTCTAAATCGCCAGATTGCTCACATCTGGTCGTCGTGCGCGGAGGCCGCCGGGTAGGCCGCCGCCTCTGCGAGACTCTTAGCGTCGCCTTCACAGTATTTCCGTCCTCTCCAGTGGACGCACTTAACAAACGCCGAGGTCCACACGACGGCTGGTATGACGAAGTTGCCCAACGCCCAGGTGGCTAAGATCTCCGAGGGCCTTGTCCTAATCCCGGCGTGCCTCTCCACGCCTCTCGCTCTGATGAAGTCCTTGGCTAAGTTTATCAACGGTATCGAGAAGCCTACGGCGAGCGCCGGCGCGCCGGCCGCCAGGCCTACTGCGGGCATCGCTATGCCGAAGGCGAAGTTCAAAGTGTATATTACGAGGCCCACCGTCCAGCCTTGGCGCGCGTACCATTTGACCATCAGCACCTGTCTCACGGCCCATCTGAACATATCGCCCCATCTACATTGGGGGTCCGGCGTCGGCGCTATGGACCTCCTGGAGAACCAGATCTTGCCCCCCAGCTCCTTGACGGCGCTGTAGGTGGCGTAGTCGTCGCTGATGTAGCGGGGAAGCCTCTCAGCTATCCTCCCCCTCTCGACCACGTCCCTCCTCAACGCGGTGGAGCCCCCCCAGAGGAATCTGGAGCGGGGGTCCTGCATGGCGGAGAAGGCCGTGTTGCTCACCGCCGCCCTCGCCCTGGTGCAGAGGCTCCGCCCTACGTACCACCGGTACGTAGTCGCTGCGTCGTAGGCGGATAGAGGCTCCGTGAGGCCTTCCAGCCATCCAGGCCCCGGCCTTATATCGTCGTCGGCGAACACCACGCAGTCCCCCCGCGCGGCCTCCAGGGCCTTGGCCAGCGCCCAGCTCTTGCCGGGCGCGCCGGGCGCCGAGCCGGCGACCAGGACCTCGCCGAACCTCGCCGCAACTGCCGCCGCGGGGTCGCTCGCGTCGTCCACAACGAACACAAACCTAGCCTCGCCGTTCGTGAGCCTCTGCCGCGTTATGGCGGCTAGGTTCTCCTCGAGGCCGGGGGGCGTCCCTCTTAGGGGCACCACCACGTCGACCTCGCGGCAGATCTGCTCGTGGCGCTCCGTAGCCGACCAGAACTTGGCCTCTCTGTAGAGCCCGGCGAGGGCCAGGGCGGCAAGCGCGAGGGCAACCGCCGCTATGATGGCGGCAACGACCACGCCGCGCCTTCACGGCGACTTTTTAAGCGTTGTTTCCGCGGTTTAAATAGCCAACGCTCATTCGGCGTAAGATCAGGCGAGCGATCCGTTTTTGAGGATTGCCCGTTTATAAGTCGGCGTGCTCCCATGTATGGACGGCGTGAGGGAGTTCGACCTGACCTACGAACAACTTTTCAGCGCCCCCGATAGGGAGGGGTCCATCGTGTCGGTGCGCGTGCATAAAAAGGTCAAGTCGCTCCTCGAGGAGCTGGCCGAGAGGGAGGGGCTCGACGGCGTCTCGGAGCTGGTGCGCTACCTCATAGCGGGCTACCTCATGGGCAAGTACAACATAGTGCGCCCCGAGAGGAGGGTGGTCGTGGAGCCCATAGTGCTGAACATCAACGTGGCCAAGGGGGGCGACCGCGACGATCTCGACATGGAGCTGGCCCTGCAGGAGGTGGAGAGAGTAGTCCAGGACGCGGAGGACTATCTGAGGAAGCTGACCATGGGCGTAGTCATCAAAAACCCGGAATATATCGCCAAGCTGAACAGACAGCTGGTCAAGGCGGCCAAGACGGCCAAGAGGATGGGGCTTAACGACGTCTACTCCAAGATCTTGAAGCTCAAATCGCAACTGATGGTTCTTGGCTGAAAGCTTATTAAGACGCCCGTTCGGGCGGCCATGGTCTGCGAGAGGTGGGAGCGGCTGATGCAACACGCCGAGAGGCAGGGCAACAGGGAGAAGGCGCTCGGCCTCAAGGAGAAGCTCGTGGAGTGCCTGGTCTACCGGATGCGGAGCCTCATAGCCGAGCGGAGGCTCGACGAGGCCGAGGCCTTGATAAAACAGGGGAGGGACCTCGCGAAGAGGTACGGAATAGAGGAGCTCTCCTTCCATCTAGACCTCGGCGAGAGGGAGATAAGGGCGATCAGAGAGAGGCGGGCCAAGGCGGCCGCTCAGAGCTCGTAGACCTCGTCGAGGAACTTAGACAGCCTGTTGATCTTCCTCCTGCTGGCTCCCGCCACAGCGCCGTATTTCCCGAGCCCCACGGCGAGGACGTCCACCACGACGCCGCCTACCTCGCGGCCGGCCAGGACCAGATAGCCCCGAGATCTATAGCTCCTCCAGAACGCGTAGAGACGCCCGGCGACTCCGTCCCTCCTGGCCCTAATGGCGCCGGCCCTCTCCAGCGCCCTCCCCAGCCCGTCAACCACGGCGTAATAATACGGCGGCCTCTGGATCCTCCGGACCTCGAGCCTGAGGCCGGGCACTCCGTCGGCCGCGGAGGCCACCACGTAGGCGCCTGGATATCTGGCCAGAGCCGACAGCCTGCTGAGCACAGCCCTCTTGGCCTCCACCACAGGCACCACCGGGGTGTAGAGGTTACGTCCCCTATAGGCGGCGGGCAGGATCGCGCCGTTCAGCTTGATGAAGGCGGGCTCGAGGCCCTCTGCCTCCAAGAGCTCGGCAACCAGATAGGGGGCGGCCTTCCTTATGCTGGACCTCCCCGGGCGGTAGAGCTGGAGATTCCTCCTAAACATGTCGTGTAGCTTAGACGAGTTGAGCTCGACGGCGCGCCTGAGGACGTCCTCGTCGACCTCGTCCCAACCTGCGAGATCGCCCAATATCTCTGCGACGAGCCAGTCCGGCGAGTCGTAAACCCCGACCACCTCCCCGACCACCTTCTTCAAGGTCTCTATGCCCTCCAACACGGCATCTGCCCGGAGCGGCATCGCCATTTAAAAAGTTATCCCACAAGGAAGATCATGAAATGGGCAGAGCTCACATGGCCCGAGTTCGAGAAGGCGGATAAGTCCGTGGCGGTTCTGCCCGTCGGCATCGTGGAGGCCCATGGCCCCCATCTCCCGCTTGGCACGGACGCCCTGATGGCGATATACGTAGCCGAGAGGGCCGCGGAGGAGGCCGGCGCGCTCCTTCTGCCCCCCATCTGGTACGGCAACACGTACGTGCTGGATAGATTTCCCGGCACCATATCTATTTCGGCGGAGACCCTCCACAGGCTGTACAGAGACGTCTTCGTCGAGGTGGCGAGAAACGGCGTCAAGAACCTCGTGGTGGTGAACGGCCACGGCGGCAACGTGGACGCCTTGAGGATGGCGGCCAAGGACGCGGCCAGGTCCACGGACATGGCCATAGTCCTGGTGAACTGGTGGATAGATTTGGCCAAGGAGGCGCGGCGCAAGGTCCTCGAGACTCCGGAGGGCCACGCGGCCGAGGACGAGACCAGCGAGGTTATGGCGGCCTATCCGCACCTCGTGAAGGCCGTGCCGCAGGACGCCGACGAGTGGGTCGAGGTCAGATACGCGGTTTACGGGCGGAGGGCGTACGAGGCGATGTACGCCAGGGCGGTGCAGGGATATCCCTCCAAGGCCTCCAGGGAGAAGGGCGAGGCGATCCTGAAGGCCGCCGTGGAGGAGCTGAAATCGCTGATATTGGACCTCAAGGCGGGGAGGTTGCCCCTCGAGAGGAGGGGATAGCGAAAAGGGGGTTTACGACGCGCAGATCTCTCCGTTAGCGCCGCCGACGTTTACCCAATAGGTGCCGCCGGACTGGAATATCTCGAAGACGTACTGTATGCCGGAGCTCGGCAGAGTCACGTTGGCCTCGTATAGAGTGTAGCCGTTGTAGGAGCCTACGGGCTGAGCCAAGACGTCGTCGACCGGCCACCACCAGCTGCCGTAGCCGTAGTGGAGGACCGGATAGACGGTTCCGCTGGACTTCACGGCCACGACGACGCCGACGGTGGAGCCCGCTGGGGCGTAGACGCAGCCGGGCGCCGCGGCGGGGCTGTATGAGGCGTAGCCGCCGTTATTGTAGACTCTGATCTGGTAGACGTAGGCGTCCTGTACGGAGCCCGTCGGCGTCGGCAGCACCGTGATCCAATAGTTGCCGTCGGCGGTGGAGCTTGCGTGGGCGTAGTAGGTATTCTGGCCCTGCGCTATGTAGATGAACTCGTAGTTGCCCGGCTTGAGGTAGACCGTGGCCGTATAGACGTAGTTATTGCCGTATACGCCGCTGAAGTTCATGGGCACGAAATATAGATATGTCCAAGGCCCTCCGAAGCTGTTGACAGGTCCGAAGTGCAGCACGGCCCTTATCGCCTGTGCGCCGGCCGGGCTGGGAGGCGAGTAGTTGGGCGACCAGATCTGTACGCCGAAGTTATATGGCCCCTCCACGGTCACTATGCGCTCGAAGGGGGAGCCCGCCCAGCCTATCTGCGCATCGCTGGAGAAGTATATGGGCGTAGAGAGGGGCCAGGTGTAGTTGTATTGCGCCGCCGCGCACTGCGCGAAGGCCCTGAACAGATCATCGAATATATACGGCGTCGCCGAGGCGAAATAGCCGCTGTACCAGAAGAACCAATCGCCGGCCTCCGCCTCGTACATGCACGTCCAGTTGGCCACGTCCTGCCGCACGTTGTAGAGTATGGTCCAAGCCAAGTTCTGCTCCCAGTTGCCCACCCAGGTTGAGAAGTCGCCGGCCCAGGTGGAGGCGACCACCGGCCTCCTGAGGAGCTCCGCCTTAGACTTAAGCGCCTGTACGGCCTCGAAGGCCGTGACCATCTTCAGAGACTTATCATCCTTTATCAAGCGGTATAGGTACGTGAGGTACTGGACTCCGTCGTCGTTGAAGTACTGGAACGGATTCTCGCCGTCGAGCGCTATCAACACCACGCCTTTCCTTACACCAGCCCGCTCCAACTGCTCCTGGACGGATTTAATGGCCCAGTACGTCTTGTTGGCCGCATAGAAGGGACCGCGGCTGTTCACGTCGCCGCTGGCCCCAAACCCTATATAGTTCGATATCCCGTCGTCTCTCGCGAGCACGTAGAGACGCCCGTATCCAGTCGGGACGTACCACAGGACGTAGTTGAGGACGCCCGGCTGGCGGCCCAGCGTCAAGGCCAAGGTATAGCCCGATATGAATGTGTAGTTGAACCCAGCCTCGGCGATCAGCTCAAGGGCCGCCTGCGACACGGCCATCTCGGGCGGCCAGAGCCCTCTGGGCACGAACCCGAACGTCTGCCCGTAGAAGGACCTGGCATCCAGCAGTTGTCTATACACGTCCTGCGGGTAGCTGAAGCCCGTGGGCGGCACTATGAGGTACGGGTTGCTCTGTAGGGCCGAGGTCAAGTTGATCACCAGAGGCATTATTGGGTAGTACATGGGCGTCGTGACAATCTCCAGAGAGCCCGAGCCGCCGCCTCTCTCCTCTATCAGCTCGAGTAGCCTCTCGGCGTATTTCTGGAAACCGGCCAGCAGCAGGTCTCTCTGCTGGGCGGTGAAGTGGGTTGTGCAGTTGCTGTTTAGGGCGTACAGGTATATAGGTCTCAGCTGGGGATCCCGCTCCAGGATATAGGCGTTGTACCAGGCTAGGTTAAAGAGGGTCTGGAGGTCGAGGTAGTCTTGCGGCGTGAAGGCGCTCAGGGCCCACTGGACGCCGTTCTGCCTAACCTCCTGGTATAGACAGTAGTATCTGGGGTACCTCTCTATCTGTATCGGCGCCGCGTCGAAGAAACGCTCGAGTATGAACAGCTTCTGCGCGTCCGACAGGGAATAGGGATTCGCCTCAGAGGCTTGGAGGTATGGGTCGTCGTATTTACCCTCGGCGACCATCTCTATCTGCTCTAGGAGCGTGGGCGTGAAGTCGAAGGTGACGTGGGCGTGTTCGGCGAGAGCCAACGCCACCATGGGGTAGTAGCCCTTAGTGACCCAGAGCCGCGGCCAAGGCGCCAGCGCCGTCCCGTTGGGCAGAACGTAGGGCGGCTGATGCATGTGCCAGAGAAAGACCACGTACAGGTTCGCATGGGTCTCGGAGGAATTATTGGCTCCGGCTAAACTGTACGAAGCCAATGCCAAGAACAATAACGCCGTTATAGCCAAGATGAGTTTTTTGTTCATAGAAATTGTCCATGAAAGATCCTTTTAAATATATTCTGTCGATGCACATAGATGCGACAGCTCACGGCTAATGCGAGCAAGGCGGTCGGCATCGACATACACGTAGCCAATATCCTATACGGACGTAGCCCTCCATCGGCACATGCGGGACTGGACTTCCAGCGCCTAGCCGCCGGAGCGCATCGGCTTCGCCGCCCGGGTCCTGGCTCGGCCGGCCCGGACGGATGCCATCTTTTAATACGCATAGGGGTCGCCACGTGTGGAGGTGCCTGACTACGGCGGCGGAGGAATAAACTCGGTGCCTAACGCGCTGCTGGCCCATTTCGGCCTGTCCCCCAGAGGCCCGCAGTTTAGATTCGGCTTGGGCCTGTCGTCGAGGAGGGTCGCGTTGGTTCTGCTCGACGGACTTGGGTTCAACCTATTCGCCAAGATAGCTGGGAACTACGCCGGGAGCTTCAGAGGGGTTTACAGGATAACTACGGTCTTCCCGTCGACCACCGCATCTACCTTGACGACCCTATCCACGGGGCTGACGCCGTGTCAGCACGGCGTCGTGGCCTGGAGCTTCTACCTCAAGGAGGCCGGCGCCGTTATAGATGCGTTGGCCATGAGCCCCATGCTAGGCGAGAGGGACGGGCTGAACAACGCGGGGTACGACCTCAAGGCGCTTTTCAACGCCCCGACCGCGTTCGCGGATCTGTCCAGAGCGGGCGTGAAGACCTTGGCCTTCCTGCCGAGAGGTCTCAACGGCGGCATCAGCAGGATCCTCTACGACGGCGTCGAGGTTTTCGACTACGTCTCGCACTACGACGCCTTAATAAACGCAGGCCGCCTCCTGCGGCAGAACGACTCAGCCCTAGCCTATATCTACATCTCCACGATAGACAGCGTCGAGCACAGATACGGCCCCCGCTCGGACGAGGCGGCGGCCGCCGCGGACGGGCTGCTAAACGACGTATTGAGGCTGGCGAGGCGCCACATGGAGGGCGCCGACATCTTGATAACGGCGGATCACGGCCACGAGGAGATACAGAGGAACGAGGACCTCTCGAAGGACGCCGACCTCCTGAGGGCCCTCGCCGTCCCGCCCTTCGGAGACCCGAGGGCTCTATACCTAAAGGCCTCGGCCGGTGCGCGGGATCTGGGCGAGCTCTTGTCCAAACACGGCGAGTTCCAGCTGATGTCGAGGGAGGAGGCCGTCGGGACGGGGTTGCTGGGGCCCTGCGAAGGCCGCTTCGCGGATAGGCTGGGAGACTACGTGGCGCTGCCTGGCAGAGGGCTCGCGGCCATGTACCTATATAAACGCAGGAACGAGGACCCCCTGAAGTTCAAGGGGCACCATGGAGGGCTGACCGAGGACGAGCTCTACGTGCCTCTGATCATCGTCTGACGGCCACGTCGCAACGTCCTCCGCGCCCTATCTGCCGGCAGCGGCCGGTTGCGTCGCCGCAGATGCGCGTCCCAGATCTCAGCCGCGGTCTTGAGCCGCTGGGCCCAGGGCCAAAACCCGCCTGGGGCCGGAAAAGAGATAAATATCTGGCCGTTGTGTATCATGGCAAGGCCCAAAATACTGATAATCGCGGGCGATGCCGTCGAGTCGTTGGAGATATTCTACCCCTACTTCAGGCTGAAGGAAGAGGGGTTCGAGGTGGACGTGGCGTCTCCCAGCAAGAAGGACCTAAGGACCGTTGTGCACGACTTCGAGCCGGGCTGGGAGACCTACAGCGAAAAGCCGGGCTACCTCTTCAAGTGGGTTACGAAAACGCTCGCCGAGGTGAAGCCCGAGGAGTACGACGGGCTGGTGATACCCGGCGGCAGGATGCCGGAGTACGTCAGGGTGGCGGCGTCGGAGGACGTCAAGAGGATAGTGAGGCACTTCTTCGAGCGCAACAAGCCGGTGGCGGCTATCTGCCACGCGCCCCAGATACTGGCAGCCGCCGGGGTCATTAAGGGGAGGAAGATGACGAGCTACATCGCCGTGAGGCCCGAGGTGGAGAACAACGGCGGCGTCTGGGTCGACCAGGAGGTCGTCGTCGACGGGAACCTGGTGACCTCCAGAGCCTGGCCCGACAACCCGGCTTGGATGAGGGAATTCATCCAGCTGGTCAAGGCGAAGGCCAGGGCCTAAACCTATCTTTTCTCCATTTCGTGGACGTATTCCATCAGCTCGGCCGCCACGTCGACGCCGCTGGCCCTCGAGACCGCCTTGAACTCAGGCACCATGTTGACCTCCCCCACGTAGTGGGCGCCGTTGCCTATCAGTATATCGACGCCTGCATACTCGGCGTTGAGGGCCCTCGCGGCCTTGACGGCAAGCTCCTCCACCTCCGGAGGCGGCGTCACGCCCTCTACGAGCCCGCCCCTGGCCGCGTTGCTGCGCCAATCGCCGGGAGGAGGCCTTCTGATCATGGCCGCCACCACCCTGTAGCCGACCACGAACGCCCTTATATCGGTCCCGTCGCCTATGCGCTCCTGCACCAGGTAGACCTCGTCGGGGTCGGCCCCCTTTAGGAGGGCCTCGACGTCCTCCCTGGACTTGGCCAACGCGACCTTCCTCCCCCAGCTCCCGAAGGCGGGCTTCACTATGAGCTCGGGGGAGTCGGGGGCCGCCGGGGCCAGCCGGGTTCTGGGCACTGGAAGGCCCGAGGCTCTGAGCATGGCTAGGGCGACCGCCTTGTTCCAGCCGGCCGCAAGGGCTCTCCAGCCGTTCACCGAGATCGCCCCAGACGCCTCCACGTGGGCTGCGGCCACGACCGCCCTGTTGTGGCTGAGGGTCCTTATGAGGTAGACGCCGTCCTCCACATCCTCGGCTAGATCCAGTCCGTCGACCCTCACTATATCCAGCCTTACGCCGAGTCTTTCGGCCGCCTTCATCAGCATCCTCTCCTCCTCCTTCAATATGTCGACGACCAGCCTCACCACGGCTCCACGGCGAGCTTCCCCCCTTCGCGGAGCCAGTTGAACGCCCTCGCGAGCTCCAAGCCCAGCGACGGGTGTAGGACCAACGGCGTCGAGGTGTCGGCCGCGACGCGCCTAATGGCGTAGTCCCTCTCGGGGGTGACCCCTGCTGTGATGACGACGTCGACCTTCCTCCATTTTATCAGGTCCACAACCTCAGGGCCGGGCTCCAGGAGCTCCAGCCAGCTCAACGCCCTCCTTATCTCCTCGACGTCCTTAGCGTAGGCCTCGTCGAAGGTGTAGACTAGGGCGTTCCTCCTAGGCATCTTGTTGGGCTGGGCCGAGAGCCAGCTCTTGAGGAGCGCCTCCTCGAAGACGTCGCCGAAGGAGGCCACCTCGCCCGTGCTGTACATCACTGGCCCCAGCCTGGGGTACGCCCCTCTAATTCTGCTCCAGGAGAACTGCGCGGTCTTGACCCACCACTTGGAGGACCTCAACGTAGTGATTTCCTCCTCGTAGGGCAGCCGCTCCTTGGTCAAGACGTCGGCGGTCAGCGACATGTAGTTGACGCCGGTGGCCTTGCTGACGAAAGGCATGGAGCGGCTGGCCCTGAGGTTGGCCTCTATGACGTATACGTCGTCGGCCACGATGAACTGGACGTTGAGAGGCCCCTTTACGCCGAGCTCTCTGGCTATGGTGTAGACGATCTCGGCCATCCTCCCCACGGCCCAGCCCGGGGTCCTCCGGGGAGGCATCACCATGGTGGAATCGCCTGAGTGGACTCCGGGCGGCTCCACGTGCTCTATCGGCGTGACCACGGCCCTCCTGCCGTCCGAGACCGCGTCGGCCTCGGCCTCTATGCCGTAGGGCATGAACTTGGACACGACGACGGGGTACTCCCCGCTGACCCTCGCCGCCTTGGTGAGGAACTCGGACAGCTCCCTGCCGTCTCTCGCCACGGCCATGTAGGTGCCGCCCAGGACGTAGCTGGGCCTGAGCAACACGGGGTAGCCGAGATCGTCGGCCAGCTTCAACGCCTCCTCGACGCTTCTGGCGTAGAACCAAGGCGGCTGCTTTATGTTGAGTCTGTCCAACAGGCTCGAGAACTTGCTCCTATCCTCCGCGAGATCTACAGACGAGGCGCGGGTGCCGCCTATCCTGACGCCGAGCGCCTCCAGCTTGGGGTAGAGCCTCTGCCCGATCTGGCCCCCCGCGTAGAGGACCACCACGGGGCCTCCCTCCTTCTCGTATATATCCAATATCCTTTCGGCGGATATCTCGTCGAAGTAGAGCTTATCGACGATGTCCCAATCGGTGGAGACGGTCTCTGGGTTGTAGTTAAGTATGGCGACGCGGTAACCCCTCCTCTTGAGCTCCAGGGCCAGGTTGACGGTGGCCCAGTCGAACTCCACAGACACCCCTATCCTGAAGACGCCGGCGCCGACCACCAGGTAGTCCGCCTTCGGGGAAGGCTCGTCGAACTCGCCGCCGTAGGTCAGATACAGGTAGTTGGTGTCCGCCGGCCACTCCCCGGCGAGCGTGTCGATCTTCTTCACGGCGGGCCTCCGCCTGCTCCTCGCCAGATCCTCGGGCTTGGCGCCCAGCGCGAGGGCTATCTGCTCGTCGGAGAAGCCCAGCCTCTTGGCCTCCTCCAGGAGCTCCGGCGATGCGCCGCCCGACTCGAGCGCCTTCCAGACGTCTACCACCCTCCTCAAGGCGGCGATGAAGAACCTATCCACCTTGGTCAGCTCGTAGATCTGGTCCACCGACGCGCCGAGGTAGAGAGCCTTAGCCGCATATATAGGCCAGTAGGGGAGGTGGCGCTCCAGAGCGCGCAGAGACTCCTCGAGGGTCGCCGATCTGAAGAGAGGCCCCCCTACGAGGCCCGGCTCGCCGATGTCTATCATCCTGACCGCCTTCTGCCACGCCTCCTCGAGGTTGCGCCCTATGCCCATGGCCTCCCCTATGGACATCATCTCGGGCCCCAGCCCCTCCTCCACGCCGAAGCGGTCGCTCTCCCAGCGCGGGTGCTTCACGACTATGTAGTCCAGCGAGGGCTCGAAGGCGGCGACGGTGCGCTTGGTCACTTGGTTCAACACCTCGTCGAGACGGTAGCCGAGGGCCAGCTTGGCCGCTATATAGGCCAGGGGGTAGCCCGAGGCCTTGGAGGCCAGGGCGCTGGAGCGCGACATGCGGGGGTTGGTCTCTATGGCGTACTGCTCCGGCCCCGCGTAGTTTATAGCCACCTGGACGTTCCCCTCGCCGACGAGCCATATGGCCCTCTCGACCGCTATGGAGATATCCCTGGCGGTCTGGTACTCCTCATCCGTGAGGGTCTGGCAGGGCGCCACCACTATGGAATCGCCGGTGTGGTACCCCATGGGGTCTATGTTCTCCATGCAGACGACGGCCGCCACGTTGTCGTGCGAGTCGCGGACCACCTCGAACTCAATCTCCTTCCACCCCTCGAGGTACTTCTCCACGAGGACCTCGCCTATGGCCGACTGGGCGAAGGCCTTGTATATACGCGACTCCAGCTCGCCCCTGCTCCTCGCCTTGAAGGCCCCCGCGCCGCCGAGGTTGAAGGAGACGCGCACCATCACCGGGTAGCCCAGCTCCTCGGCCGCCGCGAGCGCCTCGTCGGGGCTCCTCGCCGAGAGGCTCGGCGGGATGGGCACGCCGGCCTCCCTCATGGCCTTCTGGAAGAGCTCCCTCGACAGAGCCTTCCGTATTCCCTCCACGGGAGTCCCCACGACCCTCACGCCGTATTTGGCCAGAACCCCCGAGTCGTGTAGATCCACGCAGGCAGAGAGCGCGGTCTGGCCGCCGAAGCCGCAGGCTATGGCGTCGGGCCGCTCGCGCTCGATGACGCGCTCGAGGAACTCGCGGCTGATGGGGAGGAAGTAGACCCTATCCGCCAGGACCTTCGAGGTCTGGATGGTCGCCACGTTGGGGTTCACCAAGACCGTCTCTATGCCCTCCTCCCTAAAGGCCTTGAGGGCCTGCGACCCCGAGTAGTCGAACTCGGCGGCCTCCGCGATCTTTATGGCGCCCGAGCCGACGACCAAAACCCTCCTTACGTCCATGGCCCCCCGGAGAAGACACGCCTAGCTATGTAGACAACAGCGAAGCCAGAAGTAGCTATATTCGCCCCGCCGACATTAGCCCCACAACGGAAACCCCTATATAAACTTTATGCAGATCGAAAACGCCGCGAAGCCCGCATCTACAATCGGCGCCGATCCGCCACCCTCACCAGCTTCTTCAATGACCATTCGAGAAGCCGCGTTTCCATCACGGCGTCTATTGAGGAAATTTTTCTCCATAATACCAGAGTGATACAGAAAACGTTTTTACGCACGCCGCATCGAGCGGACGTGAGGATGTACACCACCGAGGAGGTCGCGAGGATCTTCGACGTTACGCCCGCGGCCGTGAGGTACTGGGCGAGAAAGGGCAAGATAAAGGCGGTGAGGGAAGGAGAAAAATGGCTCATACCGGAGGAAGAGGTAGAAAGGCTCAGGAAGGAGGTGGGCGGAGGCGCCGAGGAAAACGGAGGAGGAAAGGCCGGGGAGACCTGCCTCAATCCCGACGCCGCGAAGGCCTTCGCGAAGGCGCTTCTCGAGGCGGCGGCGGAGTTCCTTAGGGAAAATCCGTGGGTGTTGGAGGTGCTGGGGCTGAGGCCCGGCGAGGAGGAGAGGAGGCTTGCGTCGACGGTCCTAGAGGCCGCAAGGAGCCACCAGCCGAAGAAAAACGAGCTAGCCGAGATTTTCTGGACCGCGCTTGCGGAAAAGCTGGCGGAAAGGGCGGCGAAATAGCGCGGTTTGTTGAGCCGCCCAAGCTAACACATGTATTTTAGTTGATATTGTTGTTTACTTATATCTAATATCATCGGCGTAAGGCTTAAATATTATGGCATCTACCAAACTCCGTGCACGGAGTCGTGGGCGATTCCGGCGGTATTACGGAGGATGCAGTGCACAGAGGACTCGACGTGGTTCTGGCCGTGGTTATAGCCGCGGCCATAATGGTGGCCATACTCTCGATGCCCGAGGTCCTTGAGCCGGTCGCCAAGGCCATCCTCTCCTCGCTCGGCTTTGTCCTGCCTGCGGCCATGAGGGCAGGTAGACTTAGTTTGCTGATTTTAGGATTTTTCCTTATAGGTCTTGGAATATATACATATTTCTCGTAAATCTGGCTTTTCCGCGTTTTGGATACCGGCATCTTTAAAAGACTGGTGGAGTACATCTCCGTGAAGGCGGGGGCTATAGCCAGGAGGCCTGCCATCGTCGTCGAGTCGGGGACGACCATAGAGGAGGCGGCTAGGATCATGGCCGAGAGGCGGATAGGCTTCCTCCCCGTGGTATCCGCCGGCAAGCTGATCGGCGTTATCTCGGAGAGGGACATAGTGAGGGCGGTGGCGTCGGGGGTCCCGCCGACGGCTCCCGTCGATGAGGTCATGAGCCGCGAGGTCGTCACGGTTAACTTCAACGACGACGTGGAGGCCGTCTGGAGCCTCATGAGGGAGATGGACATCAGACACATCGTGGTTATGAGAGGCGACGAGATATATGGAGTGATCTCAATCAGGGACTTCCTCGCCGAGAGGATAGCGCTCGGGAGGCTGGCGCAATCGCCCTCATAACTTTAAAATCGACACACTCTCGATCCGGGGGCCGTAGTCGAGCCTGGTAAGATGTGCGGCTTGGAGCGGCGTCGCCGCGGGCACGCCCGCAAGATCCCGGGAGGGGGACCCCCGGGAGTTCAAATCCCGGCGGCCCCATCCAAGTTCTTCCGGCCATCGTCGGCACAGTACGGCCGAAGAACCGCGGTGGCAGCGGCTCCGCCTCTTGGCCGAGACGGCCAATCCCTAGGGCGGCTCGACCGGCCGGCCGATCGCCCAGGCCGTGGGCTTGGGGACGACGTGCATCTTGTAGGCCTTCGGCGGAGCGCTCAGCGCTTAGATCCCTCGTCATTAATACGCTAGCCTGACCTCATCACCAACATATTTATTGCAGGTAATTAAAGGCGTGCCCACACCGTTGGAGATAGTTGTGGGGGAGATTGCGAAGGGCTACGCCAACGCCTTGGCCAGGCTGTGCGAATGCCTCAGGCTCAGGAAGGAATATGCGGGGGATCTGGAGCTGGCCTCCGTCGCCGATACGGTCATGAAGGCGCTTGCCGAGGAGAGGCCCGTGGAGGCCGGGCCCGTGAGGGTGGAGGTCAGGAGGAAGATCCTCGGCAGGTCCCTCAAGGCGTTCCTGAGGGGGCAGGAGGTAGATCCCGACGAGCTTCTCAGCAAGATCTCGCAGGCGCGGTCCAGGGCGGCTTGGCTCCAGTCCGACTGCTCCGACTCGGCCATACTGGAGCCCGTCTACGCCACCAACGACAGAGATGCCATCGAGTACGCAGTTAGGCATCTCGACGAGCTGTCCAACGTGTGCGGCGGCGCGTCCCTCCAGCTGGAGGGTCTCGACATGCCTCAATACGTCAAGGAGGGCATAAAGAGAGGCGTCGAGAGATTTCTGGCGGGGCGATGATAGCGGTGAAGCTGAGCGGGAGGATCTTCGACGATAGGTCGTTGGTCAGAGAGTACGTCTCGATCATCAAGTCGGTGGAGGAGAAGGTCGTGGTGATCGCCGGCGGCGGGACGACGGCTAGATCGTACATAGAGGCGGCGCGGGAGCTAGGCGCCGGCAACTACCTGCTGGACGTGATAGGCATAGAGGCGAGCAGGCTAAACGCCTGGCTGATAATAGCCGGCCTCGGCGAAGACGTCTATCCAAAACCGGCTGAGTCCCTAGGCGAACTGCTGACGGCGCTGGGGCACAAGAGGAGGGTGGTCATGGGCGGCCTTCAGCCGGGGCAGTCGACCGCCACCGTGGCCGCGCTGGCCGCCGAGGCCGTAGGGGCCAGGGCGTTGATCAACTGCGCCAATATAGACGGGATATACGACGACGACCCCAGGAGGAACCCCAACGCGAAGAGGATACCGACTATAAGGGCGTCGGAGCTCGCCGCGATCTTGAGGTCGAGCGCGCTGCCCGGCACGTACGAGCTCGCAGACCTCTGGAGCCTCGAGATCCTCAGGCGGTCCAAGATCCCCATGTATATAATCGACGGGAGGAGGCCCGGGCTCTTGCTGGATGTGCTGAGGGGCGGCGTAGCCCCCGGATCGTTGGTGCTGCCCGAATAACTGCGTGTTGGCCGGCCCCCGGCGCCGACGGAAGGCTTATAAACACGAGCCTCGATAGTGGGCGGAGCCGGAGTTGGCCCGTGGGGGGCCTCGATGATAGGCGATCCAACCGCGGGATCACATATCTCTGATAAAACGGATCTGCGCGCCGGCCCTGCGCGTAATACCTCAACACCTTTAATTAACCCTCTGATACATTGCGACGTGAAGCTCACGGCGACAGAGCAACGCGTGGTGGAGCTCTACAACAACGGCTTGAGGCCCAGGGACATAGCCAATAGGCTGGGCATATCCATAAACACGGTCTACAAGGCGCTTTCGAAGTACAGGAGGTTCTCCGAGTCGCAGGTCGGCGGCGACGACGAGGGAGGGATTCCCCAGCAGAGCTACAGCTACTACGCCGTAGTTATGCCCATGCCCAGCTCGTCCCTTGTTTACAGCTTCGCCGCCTCCCCGCCGACGCCGCGCACAGACGGCCTGGAGCCTCTGGTCAAAAGGCTCGAGTACGTCTTGGAGAGGCTGGAGAAGCTCCTAGACGGCAGGCAGACAGCCGAGGGCAAGGCCGTGGAGGCGCCGGGGCCCGCCGAAGGGGCGCCCGATTTCATAAGGCGTAACGCCTGGGTAAAGCTGTTGAGGGGCAGATCGCTTCAGTGAAGACGGCGGCTCATCCCTCTGTCGGGCCTGCCACATAGCCCTGCGGCCTCTCCGCCGCATCGTTGCTTCTGCGCGCCTCGCGGGGGCGCGGCTCCGCGGCGTCTCACCGCGTGATTATCTTCAGGATGAGTCCGTCCCTCACCTTGCTCTCGGCGCTCAGCCGCCTGCCGGTGGTGACCTCCACGGCCGAGACGAACCTCTCCCCTACCTCGCTGTGGATCATATAGGCGACGTCTCTGGCCGTGGCGTCGCCGGGTACCAGCAGCGCGTCTGGCAGGACGTTGCCGTTCTTGTCGGCGAGCTTGTGCTCGTCCTCGACGGGGTAGACCACCACGTATTTCAACGCGTCGAACACGGCGGCGTTGATGGCGGCGACCACGCCGGTGCCTCCGAACCTCTTCACGAGGTCTCTGACCCTCTCCAGCGCCGCCAGCTGTTGCTGCGACAGCTGGCCCACGACCTCGAAGTCGGGATCGCCCGGCTTGTAGCGTATCAGCCCCCTGTTGGCCGCCCTCCTCAACGCGAGCTCGGCCTCGGCGCTTGTGGGGACGACTATTCTGTCGGGGAAGGCCTTCCTGAGGGCCCTATAGCCCTCCTCGCCTTCGGGCAGATCCACCTTGTTGGCGGCTATCACTATGGGCCTATACGCCCTCAGCCTGCCCACGAAATCGAGGAAATCGCCCTCGGCCCATCTGCTGGGCGGCTTCTTGGAAAGCCCCGTGGATTCGAGCACGTCCTCAACCTGCCCCTTCTTGTAGCCGAGTCCGCCCAGCTTCTCCATGAGCAAATCCGCCAGAGGCCTCTTGCCGTACTCGGAGAACCTCACCGCCTTGTCCCAATCCTTCTTCACGATAGAGACCAGCCACATGTCTATCTCCCTCTCTAGGAACTCGACATCCTCGACGGGGTTTCTGGTGCCAGGCTTGACCATCCGCCCCTCCTCGTCCGTGGACCCCGACGCGTCGACTATGTGTATCAACACGGGGGCCCTCCTTATGTGGTCGAGGAACTGATTGCCGAGCCCCCTCCCCTGCCAGGCGCCCGGCACCAGGCCCGCCACGTCGACGAGCTCCACGGGTATGTAGCAGACTCCGTCGAGGACCAAGTAGCTCGCGGGGTTGCACCTCAAGCTTCTGCAGGGGCATTCCCTCCGCACGTAGCCGATGCCCACGTTGGGCTCAACCGTGGTGAAGGGCACGGGCCCTATCTTGACGTCCTTCATGGTGGCCGCCGCGAAGAAAGTGGACTTGCCGGCGTTGGGCTTCCCAACTATGCCTATCTGCACCCTGGCCTGTACTACCACGTGGACGATATCTCAGATATATATACAGACGGAGCCCGGGCGGCCGGCAGACGCGCCCAGATGCGGACGCCGCCGAAGGCCCCGCGGGCCGCCTCATGGGGCGGGGCGGCGAGGCCTATCCGCGGCGGCGCCGATGTCGACACGCCGGTAGTCGATATATATCACATCGTATTTCAATGTGTGGGCGTGAGGCGTTTACTGTTGTTTTTATTGCTACTTCTCATATTGTTTATATTATTTCATAGTATTATTTTGATAGTACTAATTTTGCTTGTTGCCATATTTTTTAATAAAATAAAAATATTTTTGAAGCTCTACAGAATATATGGAAGCATAGAGAGGGAGAGCATAGCCGCCGCGTCGTCGCTACTCGCGGCAATCCTCCTGATACATACGGCGCCTTCCATAAAGGCCTTCGCGATGCTGTTGGGAGCCTCCTCGCTGTTGCTGGCTCCGTTCTATCCCCAGATCGCGCTGGCCCTCTCATCGTTCGGCTTGGCGGCCGAGCTACCTATATCGGGCCTTTTCAGGGTCTTGGCCTTGGCGCTATCGGCGGCTCTGGGCTATCTCGCCGGACTTAAGGCCGGCAGGAGCGGCCTGGCGAAAATATCGGCGGCTGCGACCAGCCCCGCCGAGGCGATGAAGGTCTTGGCAAAGCACAGGGCTGTCGCGAAGGGCCCCGGCTCCTTCTATGCGCTGTCCCGCGGAGGCGCCGCCGCGAGCGGCGATTTGGTGTTCTTTTCGCCGGAAGGCGATATCCTATATCGGTGCAGATCCCCCCGGTGCCTCCCCCTATCGGTCAAGACTGGGGAGGAGGCGCGGAGGGAGTTCGAGGACCTGCTCGCCGAATATCTATACCTACTGTTCCCCGAGTTGAGGTCGATGGAGGCGCCGCTCGTGGTCATATCGGAGGGCGAGATCGCGGAGAGGATTGCGGGCAAGCTGCCCAGAGCATATGTGTTATCTCCGCGCGGCGCCCCCTCAATCGCCGCCAATCTGTTCGACGTGCCTGTCGACAAGGCGGCGAGGGCCGTGGCCGCCGTCATGGAGATCTACGGCTTCTCGGGCCGCGAGGTGCTCGAGGAGATATATACATACATTAAATCCGGCGGAGCCAGGCGCATAGACCCCCAGATACCGGGCGCCCCCATCTTGAGGGACTTGGTAGACGGGTTGAGCTCGTGGCCGAGCATCGCGGGCTCGGTGGAGCTCGGCGACGATCCGAAGTCGGTGCTGATATCGTACCTGTTGTATCTGAAATACGGCGGCTTTATCATAACATTCTCTAGAAAAATATTCAACATACTAAAAGAACTCGAGGTGAAAAATGTTATATTTATAACAAAAACTATAGATTTGATGAAGGATGAATCATACATAATAGTAGGGCCTTTCAATGGACGTTTCTCGAATTTTCTCGATAAATATATAGAAAAACTCGATAAATATGAATATATAGGGTATGTCGCCGGGTCGCCGGTCCATGGGTATATATAATAGTGCCTCATAGAATTCTATGGAGAAGGTGGAGGCGAAGCTCGCAGAGAGGGGCGCCGAGGCCGCGCCCCCAAGGCTCGTCAGAGATGTGATGGAGTTCCCCGCTGTGAGGATAGTCCCCACCCACACTCTGATGGCCGTATGGCGCTACTTCAGGGAGTTCCCCCACGACATGTTTCCGGTGTTCAGAAACGCGTTTGTCGACGTGGTGGACGGGGCTATATATCCTCAGTCGATCCTCCTGCTTAGGGACAGGTCCGACGACAGGAGGGTGCGCGACGTGGTCAACAACGCCGTGTTTGTGCAGGCTGATGCAACCGTGGAGGATCTCTACAGATTGCTCAAGGAGAGGAGGGTCCCCGGGGCCGTCGTGGTCGACAGAGACGGCAAGTATCTGGGCATAGCCACCCTCCGCGGGCTTCTGGAGGCTGTGAGGCGCATGAAGCCTAAGGCCAAGTCGGTAGCGGCGGTGTACAGCGAGTTTGGGAAATCCGTCGCTCTCGCTGGGGAGGGGGATCCCGTGGAGAGACAGGCGAAGAGGCTCGCGGGCGGCGAGGTGGAGGGCGTCGTGGTGACCAACGCCGACGGCGTGGTTTCAGGCGTGTTGACGGTGTGGGATTTCGTGAAGTCGTCCATATGGCTGAGGCCCAGAAGGGAGCCCCGCCCCATCTTCGGCAGAGGGGCCAGCCGGGGGTCTTCTGGGGGGTCCCGGCCCCCCAAGGTGAGGGCTCTGGAGTCCACCGGCGTGCCGGCGGCGACCCTTAAGACGTCTGTGGAGGAGGTCGCCAACGCCATGGCGTCTCTGGGAGTGTACGTGTTGCCGGTGGTCGACAAGGACGGGAGGCCGGTCGGCGCCGTGACGGTCTGGGACGTCCTCAAGGCGTATTTCGAGGGGCCTAAGGAGGGCAGAGAGGACGTGGAGCCCGAGAGGCCTATTTCCGAGCCCCTCGAGGCCAAGCCGAGGGAGACCGCGGCGAGGCCTGCGAAGTTCGCGACGGGGGTCAGAGCCCGCGAGCTCGTGAGGGCGGACATACCCACGGTGGGCCTTCTGGACAGCGTGTCCCACGTAAGGCGCGTGATGGTCAGGACCAAGGCCCCCGTCGTCGCGGTGGTTAATGAGGAGGGAGGCACCGTCGGCTTCATCTCGAGGCGCGACCTGTTGTTCTATCTTGCCGAGAGGTCGCTTGGGTATTGGAAGGTCCAGAAGGGCAAGAGGCTGGTGCTGAAGGAGAGCGTAATGCCGGGCGAGCAAGCCAAGGTCCTCAGAGAGGAGGGGACCGCGTCGGAGCTCATGAAGATAGATGTGCCGAAGCTCGCCGCAGATGCATCCGCCGAGGAGATAGCGTACGCCATGCTCTCGTCGGGGCTGGACTACGTGCTGGTGCTGGGCGGAGACGGCAAGCCCCTCGGCGTCGTGACCAGAGACGACTTGGTCAAGGCATACGCCGAGAGGGGCAGAGACGACGCCACGGTGGCCGAGCTGATGACGCCTGCGGATATAGCTGTGGTGAACCCCATGCACAGCGTATCCCACGTCATCGACGTCATGAAGAAGTACGAGCTGGACGGCGTGCTGGTCGCCGAAGGCGGAGACATAAAGGGCGCGGTGGTGGACGGCAAGCTGTCGCTGGTGCCGATAGAGGAGAGCCTGAGGGGCGAGCGCGTCTTCGTGGTGACCAAGGGCGGGCTGAGGAAGGAGGGATCGGGCAGATTGAGGTACCCCAAGGCGGGCACCTTAACGGCGCTCGACATAGCCGACGACCCGCCGCCGTCCGTGCCGCCGACCCTCAGCGCCAGGGAGGCCGCCAGGCGCCTGTTGCAACACGGGATGCTGGCGGTGCTCGACCAGCAGGGCAGACTCGTCGGCGTTTTGACGGGCTTCGACGTGGTGCGCGACCTGGCCAGATCCTACGTCGCCTTCAAGGCCGAGACGGCCAAGAAGGTCGAGGAGAAGGCGTAATGGATGTGAGGACCGTCGTGGAGCACAACACATGGCATACGCCCGAGGGGACTTATGTGAGGCTGGTCGTGGTCAGAGGCTGTCCAGACGGCGAGGAGAGGCTGGTCGCGGAAGGCGCAGACCTAGTCCTCTACACGTGCGAGGAGGTGCCCCTCAGGGACGTGGCGGCGGCCTATAGATTTTTCGAGAGGATTGGGCTAGACGCGCACCTGATATACGGCGAGTCGTCGAGAGTTAAGGTGTTTAGGGTGCAGGGAGACTACGAGAGGATAGTCGCCGCGATAGCTACATCGGCCAGCGGATCCGAGGCCCCCAGCTGGGCGCAGTCCTGACCGGCGCAAAATATATTAAAGAGGGGAAAACCCCCTTTGTGTCTGCCGGCGAACAGCCAACCACGGAGGCCAAGCCCCAGAAACTACGTTGGGGCATCGCCTGGATCTATTCAAGCAGCAACAACACAATTATCACCATCACCGATCTGACGGGCGCGGAGACCGTGGCCAGAGTCAGCGGAGGCCAGGTGGTCAAGGCGGATAAGGACAAGCCGTCGCCCTGGGCCGCCATGCAGGCCGCCTATAAGGCGGCTCAGTTGGCTCTGGCGAGGGGGATCAACGCCGTGCATATAAAGGTGAGGGGGCCCGGCGGCTACGGCATGAAGGTGCCGGGGCCCGGCGCGAGCGCCGCCATAAGGGCATTGGCCAGAGCCGGCCTCGTGATAGGCAGGATTGAGGACGTAACCCCGATACCACACGACACCATAAGGCCTCCTCATGGCCGTAAAGGCAGAAGGGTCTAAGGTAGACTGTGTAATAATCGAAGTCGACTACTCGCGGGATAGGCCGAACGACTGGGCTAAACAAGTGCTGAGGTACGCCAGAATACGCTCGCGCAAGCTCGTGCTCCTGGCCAGAGGAGGCGCCGCCGACGCCTTCCTTGCCGATCTGAGGGCTCTGTCTGCGGACAATATGGACTTCCCGGTGCGCATGTACAGCGGCGCTGATGTGGAGGAGGTCGCCGCAACGGAGAGGTGCGCCACCTACGAGGTAAGGAGGCTCGGCGATATAGTTAATTTAGCCGCGATCAGGTAATCACAGTGATGAGGAGGCATTCGGGGCGTCGCATCGCCGGCGCTGGAACTGCTGAGCCTCACCTCTCTGCGGCGGCTCTCCTCAGCCTCTGCAGCGCGAAGGGGACGTAGTGCTCCTCGAGGATCCTCTCCTTCAGCTCCTCGACGCCGGAGCACGTCTTGGCGGATATCCTCATATGGCCTCCTCCGAACAACTTCTCCACATTTTTTATATCGTCATCACTGGCTAGATCTATTTTATTTATTGCTATTATTATAGGAATTTCAAAATTATTTTTAATATTATTGAAGATGTTCATCTGAATTGAGAGGTCGAAGCCGCCGTGGTGGGTGGGGTCCACCAGGAACACGACGACCTTGGCGAGATATCTCAGCGCTAGGACGGCTTGGAGCTCGGCCTTGTTCATCTCGTCGAGCGGCCTATCCAACAGACCCGGCGTATCTATCACCTGTATCCTATCTCCCCTGACGAATATATGGCCCACGTGGATCTGCTTGGTCGTGAACGGATACTCGGCGACCTTGGGCTTCGCCGTGGAGAGACAGCCGACCAGACTGCTCTTCCCCACGTTGGGCGCGCCGGCGATCACCACGGTGAATAGATCCGGGTCTATGTCGGGCAACCTCCTGAGGAAAGCCGCTGCGGATCTGGCGGCCTCCAGCTCGGGCGCCAGATCGCCTATTAGGTCGACTATCCTCGCTACGTAGGCCCTTCTGACCCTGTATATCTGCTCCTTGGAGTACGCCGTCCTCAAGCCCATCAAGGCCTCCCTGGAGATGGATCTGACGGCCATAGCCGCGTTGCCCACCTTGCCCAGGGCGTGTTTATATCTGGCCGTCCCCACGCCCAGCTCTAGGAGCTCCCTATAGAACGGATGGAGGTCGTCCACGAAGGGCATGGAGAGGGCCATCTCCCTGAGGGCTCTGGCCAGCCCTCCAGCCGACTTCTTGATCCTCACGGCCTCGAGCCGCCTCAGCCTCTCCAAGCCCGGCTCGGTCGAGGGGCTCTTGGCCTCGGCGGATTTATACAGTCCGAAGAAGTAGCTCCTCAGCTCCTCGGGCGAATATATGTACGGCGTATTGAAACGCACGGACCTACACAACCTCTATATAAATCAGCATACGTCCACTCCTCACAGATCAGCGTAGCTCAGCCTCTTCACGTATGGGCCGGGCCGCAGCCCTATAAATACTCCACCCCGTCACGGGCCGGCCCTGAGGCCTATTCCCGTCACCGAGATGGTCGCCGGCCTTCCATCCCCCAGGGAGAACTTGACGGGCAGGAACCTCTCTATTACGTATGCGTTGGTCCTCGAATGGGAGGTGATCTCGGATACCGCGACCTCGCTGGGCCCCTCGGCCAACGCCATGTATAGCATGATCATATCGCCCATGTGGGCGTCCAAGGCGGCGCCCGACGCTATCTCCCTCAGGAGCTTCTCCGCGGCCTCTCTGCCGACCGCCTCGGCGGGCTTGCCCCTTTCGCCCAAGGCGTCGGCCCCCAGCACCAAGCCTCCGTCGGTCTCCGCCCACAAGACCACGCCCGAGCCGGGCCCTAGGCCGTCCTGCCTATGCTCTACGGCTATCTCGACCGGCGCGCCCAGCCCCCTCAAGGCCTCCTCAGCCGCCTTGGCCTGCCTCTCGGCCACGTGGCGCGGCAGATTCACCGCGTGCGAAATGCCGGCGATCCTAGTTATATTTCCGCGCTCCCTCCACGACACTGGGGCGAGCCGCCCCGCCGGCTCCACGATGAGCTCGACCAAGCCGTCTCCCCTCGGGTAGTGCCCCCTCTTAATCAGCCTTATGGAGGCCCTCGCGCCCATGTGAGCCAGAAGCCTGAACATGACGTTGGCTATATAGTCCACCGGAGGGGCCATGGGGACGTCGGTGCCGCCTCTGATGACGGCCTTGGATCTACACCGCGAGAACAACAACACGGGCAGCACCGTCTGGATCACGAGCCCGACGCTTCCGGCGGTCCCTATATCGAAGGAGAACTCGCCGCATCTACGGCCGCGCGGAGAGAACGTGAGCCTGGTGGACCCTATCTCGGCCCCGCCGACGTCCGCGTCGGTCAACGCGGCCGCGGCCCTCACGGCCGTTAGGTGCTGGTGCTGCAGGCCTGGGTTGCGCCGCTTGGCCCTTATGTTGTGTATCTCCACCGGCCTCAGGAGCAGGCTGGACAGCGCGAGGGCCGTCCTCAAGATCTGCCCTCCTCCCTCCCCGTAGGATCCGTCTATGGCCACCGCCTCCATGCGACCGAATCAACGTTAAAATAAACCCGTTAGGCGCATCAGTGACGCTCGAGGCGCTCGTATCGCCGGGCTCAGTCGCCGTCATCGGGGCCTCGGCGAAGCCTAGGACCATAGGCTACACGATATCGGCGCAGTTGATGAAGCGGTTCAGGGGGAGGATCTACCTAATAAATCCCAACTACGGCGAGGGGTATATAGAGGGCAGGCGCGCCAAGTTCTACAGATCGATCCTGGAGGTGGAGGACAGGTTGGATATGGCGGTGGTGGCGGTGCCGGCGAAGGCGGTGCCGAAGGTTCTGGAGGAGGCGGGCAAGAAGGGCGTCAAGGTCGCCGTGGTGGTAAGCGGAGGCTTCGCGGAGGCGGGCAACTACGAGCTGGAGGCCGAGGCCGTGCGGGCCGCAGGCGAGCACGGGATGCGCATCCTGGGCCCCAACTGCGTCGGCGTCTACAACGCGGAGGTCGGGCTGGACACCATGTTCCTCCCCGAGGAGAAGGCCGCGAGACCCGCCGGAGGGCCCATCGCCTTTATAAGCCAGAGCGGCGCCGTCATGACGGCCGTGCTGGACTGGGCGGCGGCGGAGGGGGTGGGCATAGGCCTGGCCGTCAACGTCGGCAACAGGGCCGACATAGACGAGGGGGAGATCCTGGAGCTCCTAAGGGGCCTGGACTACGTGAGGGTCGCGGCGCTGTACCTAGAGGGGTTCAGAAGGCGCAAGGAGGTGGAGGGTTTTCTCAGGTCCGCTAGGGAGTTCTCCCGGGAGAAGCCGTTGCTGGTGTACAAGGCAGGCCGTAGCGCAGATTCCGCGAGGGCCGCCAGATCCCACACGGCGGCTCTGGCGGGGAACTACGACTACTATAGGGCTTTGTTCAGACAGGCGGGGGCAATAGAGGCCGAGGACCTCATCGACCTTTTCGACATGGCGCAGGCCCTGGCCCTCCTGCCCCCGCCCAGGGGGCCCAACGTCCTCGTCGTTACGTCGTCCGGCGGCATCGGCGTGCAGGCGACGGACTTCCTGCTGGAGCAAGGCCTCTCGGTGCCGAAGACGCCGCAGCCTCTCGCGGATGAGCTCAAGCGGATCCTCCCGCCTCTGGCCTCGCTGGGGAACCCCATAGACCTCACCGGCGGCGCCGCCAACGAGGACTTCGCCAACGTGCTGGAGCGCGCGTTGGACTATTTCGACATGGCGCTCGTGGCGGCCCTGATACATCCCCCCGGCCTCGACGAGAGGCTGGCCGACCACATAACGGCTGCGGCCAGTCGGGGAAAGCCCATCGTCGCGGTCAGCATCGGGAACTCGCCCGCCGTGAAGGAGCTCGAGAGGAGGCTCAGGGGCAGAGTGCCCGTCTACAACTCGCCGAGGAGGGCCGCGCGGGCCCTATGGGCTCTTTATAGATATTCTATAAAACGCGGCGGATCCAAGCCTTCATGATAGCGCTCCTCACCGACTTCGGGACCAGGGACTACTTCGTGGCGGAGATGAAGGCCGTGATCCTCTCCATAGATAGGGAGGCCGCCATAGTCGACATAACGCACGAGATACCGCCGCAAGACGTGCGCACGGGCGCCTTCGTGCTGTGGAGGGCCTACAGGTGGTTCCCGAGGGGGACCATCTTCGTCGCCGTCGTCGATCCGGGCGTCGGCACGTCGCGCGTGCCCATACTGCTGAGGACCAGGGGCTACTTCTTCGTGGGGCCTGACAACGGCCTGCTGAGCCTCGCCGCCGAGGAGGACGGAGTAGAGGAGGCATACAGAATAACGGCGCAGCTGCCATCGGCGTCGAGCACCTTCCACGGACGCGACGTGTTTGCCTTCGCGGCGGCTCTCCTATCCAAGGGCGTCGCCCCCAGCTACCTCGGGGTGAGGATAGCCGACTACGTGAGGCTCGAAAAGCCCGGGGCCGTGAGGGAGGGGGGATCGATAAGGGGCCAGCTGATATATGTCGATAGGTTTGGGAACATCTTCACCTCAATAGGAGAAAAAATTATAAAAGAAATCGCGGAATTCGGCGATAAACTGTGTGTAAATATCTCGGGGAAAATATATAGGATGAGGCTCCTCAAGTCGTACGGCTATGCCGAGGCCGGCGAGGCCATCCTTCTGATAAACAGCGAGGGGTTTCTCGAGGTAGCCGTCAACGGAGGCAACGCCGCGGAGAGGCTGGGGCACAGAGTGGGCGAGCCGGTGGAGGTCTACAGATGCTGAAGAGCCTCTCTGACTGCTTTACAAATGTCGTCGAGAGAGACGCCGTCTTTCAGCATCTGTATGAACAACAGACCCACCACCGCTGGATAGTCGGAGCGTAGACCCGACGCCGTGTACTCCCTGCCGGCAACCACGGCCTTTATCTTGACGAGACCGCCTGCGCTCTCCACCGAGATCATAGAGGCGCCTGAAGCCAGCTATATAACGATAGCGGGCTAGATCGCTGAGATGATGGACATCAATAGCTGCACTGCATCCTGTGCGTTGTCCGCGATGCGGTCTGCGCTATATATCAACGAAATTATGTGGTTGAATTCCACCGCCGATAGGTTCAGCTTATATACTTCGTCCAATATGTACTCCTTAACCTCGTCCACCTCCTCCTCGAGCGTGCTGACCATCCTGGCGTATCTGCTGCAGAACTCCAAGTCCCTGGTCCTCTCGAGCATGGCGCCGACGTATTCGATGATGGTCCTGTCGAGGTCCAGCATCTCCCTGAATTTTCCCCCAATTATTTTTCTAATATTGTCATTTCTCCATACAACATATCCCCTTTTAATTTCTTTAGAGATATAGTAAATATTATCTAATATATTATCAATTCTATCTAGTAGAAGTTCCGCGTTACCTATAACGCTGGGGACCAAGGCCCCCTTGGATATATTGTCGTCGATCTGCCTTATTATCTCGTCGCCCTCCCTCTCTATAGCTGTTATCTTCCTCACGATTTCGTCCAGATAGTCCTCCGTCGCATCGGGCTTGGTTATCGTCTGCTGTATCAAGTCCAGGGCTTGAAGCGAGTAGCCCACATGCGCCTTCAAGCGGCCTATCATGGCCTCCCAGCCCGAGGTGAACCAGCGCTTGAGAACGCTCACACAACCCAGCACAGGGCCGGTTAAAAAGGTGGCGGGGAGGGGAGTAAATTTCTATATGTGACGCATAGCTAGCCGTGAAGGAGGCGGTCCTCTACAAGCCCCTGGCCGACGGCCGCGTCGTATGTACGGCGTGCGCCAGGTATTGCAAGATACCTAAGGGATATTGGGGGTTCTGCGGCGTTAGGGCCAACGTAGGGGGCAGGCTATATCTGTCTGTATACGGCCTCATCTCCGCGATCGCGGTGGATCCCATAGAGAAGAAGCCCCTCACCCACTTCTATCCGGGCGCTATGGTGCTGTCTCTGTCCACCTTCGGTTGCAACTGGGCCTGTCAGTACTGCCAGAACTTCGACCTAAGCCAGAGGAGGAGGGTCGAGGGCTTCGAGGTGGCGCCCGAGAAGGTGGTGGAGCTGGCCGAGGCGTACGGCGCCCACGGGATCACGTACACCTACAACGAGCCGACCATCTTCATGGAGTACGCGCACGACATAGGCGTGATCGCGCGCAGGAGAGGGCTCTTCAACACGTTCGTGACGAACGGCTTCATGACGCCGGAGGCCGTCGAGTACGCCTCGGAGTTTCTGGACGCCGCCACCGTCGACTTCAAGGGAAACGGCAACAGGAGGTTCCTCGCCCGGTTCTCCATGGTGCCCGACGTCGAGACCATATACCAAACCCTCGAGGAGATGAGGAGGAGGGGGATCTGGGTCGAGATAACCGATTTGGTGGTCCCCAAATACGGCGACAGCCTGGATGACGCCAGGAATATGGTGAGGCGGATAGTGGACGTGCTGGGGCCCGAGGTGCCGATACACTTCCTCCGGTTCCACCCAGACTACAAGATGTCGGACGTCCCCCCGACGCCCGTAGAGGTCCTGGAGAGGCACGTGGAGTTGGCGAAATCCGAGGGCGTGAAGTACGCCTATGTGGGAAACGTGCCCGGACATAAGTACGAGCACACCTACTGCCCCGAGTGCGGGAGGCCTGTGATCAAGAGGCGTGGTTTCGACATAGTCGAGGTCAATCTGGTGGAGCGGGGCGGCGAGTACCGCTGTAAATTCTGCGGAGCTAAGATAAACATAAT
>NZ_LCWM02000003.1:30761-71177 GCF_002077075.2 Thermoproteus sp. CP80
AAAGGTGGCATGGAGGTGGGGCCATGTCCGAGGAGTACGGCATCGGCGCTACGGCTGTCGGCATAAAGGCTAAGGACGGCGTCGTCCTCGCGGCGGAGAAGCGGATAACCTATGGGTTCTACTCTCTGAGCTCGTCCGGCAAGAAGGTGTATGTGGTCAACGACAGGCTGGCGCTGGCCTCCGCAGGCGTCATCGCCGACATGCAGACCATATCGAAGATATTGAGGGTCAACTCCAAGATGTACGAGCTGGAGTCCAGGAGGAAGCCCAGCGTAGCGGCTATGGCCAAGCTCCTCTCGGTGATCATGTTCAACAGGAGGATCATGCCGTTTATCGCCGAGGTGCTGGTGGGGGGCTACGACGAGGAGGGTCCCCACATCTTCGTCTTGGACCCGGTGGGCAGTCTGATCGAGGACGACTACGCCGCGTTGGGGACCGGGGCCAAGATGGCCATAAGCATCCTCGACGCGAACTACAGCAAGGATATCGACGTGCAGGGAGCCAGGAAGCTGGCCGTAAACGCCATAAGGGCGGCGCTCGAGAGGGACCCCGTCTCCGGCGGCGGGATAGATCTGGCCGTGGTTACCGCCAGCGGCGTCGCTGAGGAGGAGGTCAAGGTCTCCACCACGATGGTCTAACAACCGGCCTCGCCCCACTTGTCGAAGGAGGCCGCCGCGACGCTTCTCTTAAGCTCGTTGGCCTTGTTGTGGGCCAGCTGTATCGGCAGAGGCATGCCGCCGTCGGCGCACAGCGTCCTCACGGCTCTGACCGCGTCGTCCAAGGTCACCCTATTGCCTATGGATACGTACAGAGGCCTCCGGCACTTCACCACGGCGCCTATCACCTTCCCGTTGCGCGGATCCACCAGCCTATCGCCGACGATCTCTCCGAACAGCCTGGATTTGGCGACGCCTATGGTCGGCGCCCCGAGGACGACCCCCAGATGGGCCGCTATGCCCAGCCCGTACGGGTGGGCGACCCCCTGTCCGTCCACCATGATTAGGTCGTAGCGGACAGTCAGCCTCCTCAAGGCTCTAACCATCGGCATGAGCTCTCTGAAGGATAGAAGCGTCGGCACGTAGGGGAAGATGACCATATTGGCCGAACAGCTGTAGCCCACCGCCCTGCCCTCGCGGACCGAATAGGCGACGGCGGCCGAGATGCCCACATCTCCTCTATACGCGACGTCGAGCCCCACCACCACGTCGAAATCGCCCAGGGGCTCCTCGGCGACTTTCGCGGCCAGCCTGCTCTGTACCCTCCTCGCTAGATCTATTCTAAATCCTTCTGGAACTCTCACAGAAGGTCTCCAGTATTTTATTTATAATCTTCGTGGTGGAACATAGATCGCAATCGTAGGGATTGGCGCGCAGTATCTGGGCCTCTACGCCTCTGCGCCTGAGCTTCTCGGCGAGGGGTCTCTCGTCGAAGGGCTGGTTGGCCCCCAGCAGGACCACGTCCGGCTTCTCCTCCTCAACCACCCTCAGCATGTCGTCCTCGTAGCCTATCCTCGCCTTATGTACGTAATATATGCTCGATACGACTCTGGCCCTGTTCTCGGCCGGTATAGCTATACTACGGCCTTTTATCTTAGCCGCATTTACGTCCCGGGAAACTACGGCGACCACGCGGCCTAGGCGCCAGGCCTGCTCCATATAGCTTATATGGCCTGGGTGCAAAAGCTCGAAGGTCCCCGCTATGAGGACCTTCTTGTAGTTCTTCTCGATCTCGCTCGGCCTGCTCCACGCGAATTCGGCGTAGCCCAAGAGCCTCAAGGCGTCCAGCAGACCCTCGGCGTACGACGCGGCGGCTATCGACGTAATCACGTCGCCTCTGGAGAGGTAGTGTTTGGAGTCCCTCAGGTACGCCTCGGCCAGCTCGGCCACCTCTCTGGCTCTGCTGTCGGCGAGCTTCAAGGTCTCCAGAGCCCGCTCTAGGTTCTTCACGTAGATCTCGGCCCGCTCCACGAGGCGGAGGCTCTGACGTATTATAAGCCTTTAGTCATCTTTAAATATAGCGGGAGTAGCTCGCTCGATGGCGGAGGAACTCCAGGAGGCGGCTAGGTCCATAGTTGTCGGCTTGAGGCAGGCGGAGGAGCTGGCTAGACAGGGCAAGAGGGAGGAGGCCGAGAAGCTATACAGAGAGCTGAAGAAACAGGCGCTTGAGAAGAGGCTCTATAGGGGCTTCGCCGGACTTTTCAGAAGGGTCGAGAGGCTCATACGGGGCTAGCCTCGACGACGAAGAACTCGCGCCCGTTGCATACGGTTTTGCCCAACACCTTTTCCACCAGTATCTTCTCGCCGGGGCTCAGCGTGTCCTCGCCGGGGCAGTCCCTACACCCTCTGCACTCGCCCTCGTAGGTGACTACGACGCCTTCAAGCGCCTTTTTCCTGGGCAGTGGAAGCCTCAGGGGGACCTCCTCCACGACTACCGGCGTCATCTCGCCGCCTGTGATCTTACACCTCTGGCCTAACGACGGGCGTACCTCAGCCACCACATAGGTCCTGCCCGGCTTGAGCCTCCCCATACAGACTTGGTACAGCCTGCAGCTGGAGCACTCGTCGGGTATTCTGACAACCCTAAACCTATGGCCAACCTCGGCCTGTTCCCTAGACACCAGGGTCACTATGGCCCTCCCCACAGTTGCTGAGCGCGGAGTGGCGATAAAATATTTATGCCCAACAGCGCCGCGGGAGAGCGGCGGCATTGCAATAATTTTTATTCCGGTATATTTTTCGGTGTCCATTAGGTCTCTGGTGGAGGCCTACAACGCCCTGGATAGGCTCGACCTGAGGGTCCTCAGACTCCTCGAGGCGGCGCACGTCAGGCGTGAGTACATACCGTACGGATTGGTCGTGCGGTGGGCCGGAAGGGACGAGGGGGCCGTCGGCAGATCTCTCTCCAAGCTGAATAGGCTCGGGCTGATACAGAGGATCAAGGGCCCCTACGAGGGCTTCCGGCTGACGTTTAACGCATACGACGTGCTGGCCCTACACACCTTAAGGAAATCGGGGAAGCTTGTCAGCATATCCCCGACGCCCATAGGCGTAGGCAAGGAGTCGGTGGTCTATTCTGGGGAAATCCCCAGCGGCGTTAAGGCGGCCGTCAAGTTCCACAGGACCGGCACTTCCTCGTTTATCAGAGCCAGGAAGGCGCGCGCCTTCCTGGCCAGGAGAAGGCATTTGACTAAGCTCTACGAAGCCAGGCTTTCAGCCCATGCGGAGTTCGCGGCGCTGAGCGCCGTGTTCGACGGAGGCGGCCTCGTGCCCGAGCCCATAGCGGTCAACAGACACGTGGTGGTGATGAGATACATCGAGGGGGTAGATGCGCGCAGGATCAGGCCGGAGGACGCCCTGCCCACCGCTAGAGACGTCGTCGAGACCGTGGAGGTCGCGCTGGAGAACGGCATAATACACGGCGACCTATCGCCGTACAATATACTGGTGGGCGATAGGGCGTACGTCATAGATTGGCCCCAGTGGATCCCCGCGTCTAGCCCCAATTCTGTCGAGGCCCTGTCGAGGGATATAGCGCGCCTGGAGGAGCTCTTTTCTGGATTCAATATATCTATAGATAAAAATAGATTAATTAATATTATAGTAAACAACAAATATAAACAAATAGATTTTAGTAATGTATATGAGAGAGTGTTGAGATCATTTATAAAGACATGAGGATATTGGGCCTAGATATAAGCGGCAGGGATAAATTCGCCTATACCGTAGTGGAGGCCGGCTCGGCGCTGGAGCAAGGCACCGCGTCGGCGGCCGATCTGCTGAAGGTCATCAAGAAGTACAGGCCCGGGATCCTCGCCGTGGACAGCATCTCGGAGCTGATGGAGCACGGGAGGATCGTCGTCAAGGCGTTGGGCAGACTGCCCTTCAACGTGGAGGTCGTCGAGGTGACGCGTGGCGAGGACAACGTGAGCCTGCCCATGGAGGCGTTGGTGGAGAAACACTTCAAGGTCGTCCGGGGCCGGCTGGACCCTCTAGAGACGTCTTTCTTCGCGGCGTTGCTGGCCGAGAGGGGACTCGGGGCCAAGATCAAGCTGTACGAGGAGGAGACAGTAGTATTGATAAAGCGCGTCTCCTCCACAAGCCCCGGCGGGATGAGCCGCAATAGGTATATGCGGAACGTTAAACACAGGATAAGGGATCTGGCCGACCGCATATCTAGACGGCTCAACGAGGTCGGGCTCGACTACGACCTCTTCTTCAAGGAGGAGTCGGGCGACATAACCTCGGCGAAATTCGTGGTCTACGCCAGGAGGGATCTGGTCAGGAGGTACGTCAAGCCCCTTAAGAGCTCCGACGTGGTGATAAGGGTTTTCTCCGAGCCTGTGAAGTCCTACGGATCGGAGCAGGGAGGCCGGTATCTGATAGTGGGGGTCGATCCCGGGGTGGTTACCGGAATCGCCATAATGGACCTGGAGGGCAAGGTGCTACATACAGAGGCCAGGAGGAATCTGCCCAGAGGGGAGTCGCTCAGGAGGATCTACCAGTGGGGCGTGCCGGTCGTAATAGCCACAGACGTGTCGGACGTCCCTGAATACGTCAAGAAGCTGGCCGCCATGAGCGGCGCGGTTCTATACAAACCCGACAGGGATCTGTCGGTCGGCGAGAAGAGCTCGATCGTGGAGAAGATAGGATACCCCGTGGGGACCAGCCACGAGAGGGACGCCCTGGCGGCTGCCTACAAGGCCTTCGCCGAGTATAGGACCAAGTTCGAGAAACTCGAGAGGGATTTCGGAGCTGTGCTGACCAGGCGGCAGCTGGCCGAGGCCAAGGCGCTCGTGGCTAAGGGCAAGTCGATAGCGCAGGCCGCCGCCGAGGTCCTTAAGGGCGATAGAGAAGCGGGTTATACAAAAGTAATATATATACCTATAGAAAAATCCTGTAAAAATATAGATGAATATAATAAAATTATGATAAATGCTCTAGAATATGAAAAAAGACAACTTGAAAAAGAACTAGAGGAACTTAGATCCAGAGTCTCCTCGCTGTCCCGCGCCCTCAGCGACTCCCTGTGGAGGGACGCGAAATATAGGGAGCTGCAGAGACGCGTCGAGGACCTCTCCAGCTCGTTGAAGGCCTGCATGGAGGAGAAGGAGAAATTCGCGGAGGAGCTCATGGAAATCGTCTTGGGTCTACTGTCGGGCAGATACAGGCTGTATAGAGAGGACGAGGTGGCCGAATGCAGGAAGACCGGCGGCGCCCTGTGTAGCGACATCTCGACGGTCGAGGAGGCTGTGAGCAACGGCGTGTCCGGCGTGCCCGTAGGCCTTGTCACTAGATATAAATCTAAAGGTTACTACATAATTGACGAATCCAAGAGGCGAGAGATAGCCGAAGCGATAAGGAAGGCCTTAGCTGAGAAAAGGTTTGATCTCAAGAAACTGCTTGACGAATATAGAAGGCGTCTGCCGGGCTAGAACAGCCTGACCTTACCCTCAAGCACCAGTTGCGTTATCGCGGTCACGCGGCTCAGCTCCTCGGCCGCTATGGCCTCAGCCTCCCTCTTCAGCTCGCCTGTCAGCTCGCCGCCGTCTGTGATAATCTCGACGTTGAGTATTCTCGGCTCGGTTATGGGCTTCCCTATCTGGCTAACCACCTCGACTGAGACCTCCCTCACTCCCTTCACCTCGGCATAGATCCTGTCGGCTATCCTCTGGGCCAGCACGTTGTATATCTTGCCCACGTGGGATACCGGGTTTTTGCCGGCGGAGGCCTCCATCGACATGACCCTCATGGGAGTTATGAGGCCGTTGGCCCGGTTGCCCCTCCCGGTCATGCCGTCGTCGCCGTGCTCCGCGCTTGTGCCCGTCACGGTTAGATAGAATATGTTGTATTCGGGCTTGTCCGCCGTATTTACGTCCACAGATACGTTGTATCCAGGCGCTATTTTCGCCGCGAGGTCCTCAACGCGCCTCTTGACCTCCTCCTTGACCGATATATAGTGGTCTTTATCCTTGACCAGCTGGCTGATCATGGCGGCCGCTATGGTGAGCTTGATGTCTCGGCCGATCCTTACGCCCATGACCTTGACGTCTTCGCCGACCTCGGGCAGCCTCGACTTCAGCTCTACCGAGTTCAGAGTGCGCTCGACCCTATACACGAGGTTCTCCAGTGGGGATAGAGGGGCGTAGCCCACGCCGATAGATGTATCGTTGGCAAGAGGTATCGACTTGGCCCCTAGGTCGTAGACTCCGGTGAGGTCAGCTGAGCCCTGCCCGATCCTGTAGTCCACTATCACATGTCTGTCGGGGTCCAGATATCTGAAGTTCTCCCTAATCCACTTCCTGGCGGCTTCAAGCACCAGAGGCCCGATAGGTACCCGCTCGACCCCGTTGCCACGCCTCACCTCCACCGTGGCCCGCCCCGAGACGAGTATATATATCGGCTGGATCACGTCGCCGCCTCCAAACTCAGGCCTCGCCTGGCCTCCGACCACCAACGTCTTGTCCACGTTGTGGTGGAGAATCACGCCGTATTTCTGAAGGTAGTATCTAGATAGGTAGAGGCTGACGTATTCCGAGATGCCGTCGGCGATATAGTCAGGATGTCCCTGGCCCTTCCGCTCCACGATCTCGATGTCCTGCTCCTCTACGGGCGCCCTGTTGGCCCTCGTTACGGTGATCATGCCGCCGCCTCCTCGCTGGAGATATAAATTACCTGGCTCCCCCTTATGAGTATCCTGCCGTATTTCATCTTGGCGGCGCCGGCCTTGTCGAGCTCCTCGGCGTCGTCCAGGACCAAGTTCATACACGAGTCGTATATGCTCAAGACACCTCGAACGACCACATCGCCTTTAAGCCTGGCGACGACCACCTTATTCACCATTTTGGAGAGCACCTTCAGCGGCGAGGGCAGTTTCAATTGCTGGCCTTTGTTCGACATTGCCCAGCACCTCAAGCCCGTTAATAAAATTTTACGGAAGCCTCTCAGCGGGCCTCGAACTTGAGGACGTCGTCGATCCAATCCACGTGGGCCAACAGAGTCCTGCGGCAACAATACCTAGACACGCCCAGCTCGTCGAGCACTCTGCCGGGATCCTCGCCGGCCAGGACCCTTTGCCTAAAGGGCTCCCATAGATGCCCCAGAGGCCTCCCGCAGGTGAAGCAACGGACGGGGGCCATCATGGCGTTAGCGGTATGCCTTTTGTCTCTTGGAGCGCGCGTGCTTAAGGCCGGGCTTCTTGGGCTCGGCCCTCCTGGGATCGCCCTTCAGCATGTACGGGTCGTACCTAATGTATAGATCCCTCAGCTTCTGGTCCTCGAAGTATTTCGCAAGGCCTCTCGCGATCGCCATTCTGACCGCGACAGCCTGGCCCATATATCCGCCGCCATGTACGTCCACATCTATATCCACCTTGTTGGCCAGATCCCCTGCCAGCAACAACGGCTCGGCCATCTTCTGGCGCGCCATCTCGACGGGCCAGAGCTCCAAGGGGTATCCGTTCACCCTGACACGCCCCACGCCAGGCCTCACCACGGCTCTTGCCACGGCTGTTTTCTTCCTCCCAACGGCGAGCACCACGCGCGGGGATTCCTGCGCCACATAGGCGCCGGGAGCCCTGGTTGCGGCTTCTGCGGCCTCTGTCATAGCCCCTATCTAGTCGAGGGTTTTAACTTTTCCGACAGCATCTGCGCCTCCCTCCATCTGCCCCAGGCCTTGGGGTCTATGAGCCTCCAGAGCTCCTCCAGCGTCACGGCCTTATATAGAGGCCTGGGCTTTATCAAGGCCTCAGGGACGTAGTAGAGCTCCCCCTTTAGGTCGGGGGGCATGGCCATGAATACCCTAAGCCTCTTCAATGCGAGCCTCCCCTCTTTCTGTTTATAGGGCAACATGTCGCGGACGACCCTCTTGAATATGCGGTCTGGCCTCCTGGGTATCTTGGGGCCTGCCTTCTCCGGATTGTAGTGGGTCCTCCACAGAGATATCTTCCTAGCGTACCAATTCACCACCATCTTTCTGCTACCTACTATAAAGGCTCTATCTATATTGACAACTATGACGTTTATGTTTTTATTATCTCGGAGGATCTTGGCGATAGCAGAAGCCAACCTCCCCACCACATGGTTCGTCGCGTCGATCACGACGGTCCCCCTCTCTATCCGCTGAGGCAGAGGCTTGCTCATATCACTATCTTGACGTTGGTGCCCTTCGGGTTCTCCCTGACCAAAGCAGATATGGGCACTAGCCGTCCGCCGGATTCGAGCACGGCCTCGGCGGCCGTCCTGGAGGCGGCCAAGGCGGCCACGGTCACCTTCTTCTGTAGCCTGCCGCCGCCCAACAACTTCCCTGGCACCACAACCACATCGCCGTCGTTCACAAGCTTGTTCAACTTACCTACACCTACGGCCACTCTCCGTCTCCGCGGCGCAGATATCAAGTCGGCCACGTAGGCCCAGATAGGCGCCTCGTTGGACTTAGCTGCCTTTCTGAGGAATCGAGCCAACATCCTCAGCCGTACGTTAGTAGGGCCTGTGGGATTAGGCGGCACGCCGCCTCTTCTCTGGCCGTATTTAAACGTTATCGGCCTTGGCTTCCCCCGCCTCTGCGCTTGTCCGTCTGTAGATTTCTCTCTCCAGAGCTTCGATAAATGTATTCAGCTTAACCTTGAATATGCGGAAGGCTTCGCTCAACATCTTATCGACAGACATGTTGCCATAAGACTCGATATTCATTATGTATTTAAACCGATCCCAATCCACGGTCAATAGGCCGTTGCAGAGGTTCTCGCACGTCTTGAGCTTGCCAAAACTGCATCTATACGGGTCGAACTCGTTTAGGCTGTCTCCAAAGGCGTCGGGACATATGGATTTACATCGAGCGAGGCATTGGGGATCCTCGCCCTTAACCGTCAACTTGGGGAAGTAGTAATAGGAGGCCAGTCCGGCCTGCCACTTGGCGTGCTCCTTGGCGCGGCCGAGTCTGGCGTATGCCTCAAGCGAGATGGACTGGCCTTTAACAAGCTTAACTATGGGTATGTCGCTATATACCGGCTTCACGTCGGGGTGGTCCGACGCAAGATCGCCGGAGTATACGGTCCTGGCGTCGTCGGCGGTTATCTGCAGCGTCAACCTGACGGTGCATTCGGCGGGGTCCACCATGCCGGTTTCGCATTCCTCTATCTTTGGAAAGAGGTCAAGGGGGGTGGTGAGGGGGATCAGCCCGAGCCTGTGGGCCAACATCTCGTCGTACATAGAGGATGTGTTGTTGACTATAAGTACTTGATCTATAGCGAAAACTGGAACCTCAGATATAACAATTCGCCTTATGGAATTTATCAAAGAGGGTTTTACCCCCTCTACGTAGATTTTTAGGTGTAGGGAATCCCGTTCTAGGACCTTTGCAGACGGCATTAACGCGTGGGCTTCTGCTTTTTGCCGCGTAGCACGGCAAGAAGCGAAACTCCGTTGACCTTAGTGACCTTGAACCTTATCCCCGGGATATCGCCGAGGGATCTGCCCTCAGGCCCGCCGATACGTTCTATTATGACCTCGTCGTGCTCGTTGATGAGGTTAAGCCCGCCGTCGTAGGGCACAAACGCGGTCACGACCTTGCCGTTTTTCACCAGCTGAACCCTGACGCATTTCCTCACGGCTGCGTTGGGCTTACGCGCCTCGACGCCGACTTTCTCGAGCACGATGCCTCTCGCCATCGGGGCGCCCTCCAGCGGGTCGAACCGCTCGGCCAGCCTTAGAACCCTCCTCTTATAGGTTATGTCGTTCCACTTGAACCTCTGCTTCTTCTCTTTCAGCTTCCTCGCCGCGAATAAACCGACAGGGGACTTCTTGCCGGGCACAGGGCCTTACTTCTGGCAGTATATAAAGTTTGATGCGGAGCCCGTTAAGTTAACACGACCCTATCCACGTCGTAATACCTCTTAGCCAGTAGCTTGGCCTTGGCTATATTCCTCCCGTTTTTGCCTATGGCGATGCTCTTGTCCTCCGGCACAACTGTGGTTATGGCCACCAAGTTGCCGGAAGGCGATTTGGTCACCTTAACCGCTATAACCCTGGCTGGGTATAGGCTGTTCTTTATGAGCTCTTCGGGGGTCTCCGCGTATTCGACAACCTCGATGTCCCTCCCTATGATCTGTCTCAACATCCTCACGTTGTTGCCGCCTTTGCCCACCGCCAGCGCCGCCTGGTTCTTGCTGACGACGAAAATTATCCTGTTGTAGTCGCCGTCGACCACCACATCTAGGGGCGTCACTCCGGTCATCGACTCGAAGAGAGTGGCGTACCTGATCTCCTCGTCGGTTAGCCTTATATCAGGCATGTCCAGCCAACTTCAGTATCTCGCTTTGGCCTGGATCTATAATCGCTATGGCCGATATCTTGAAGGGCTTTCGGGCGGCGGCGCCCAGCTCCAGGCTGGAGCCTGGGAAGACGAAGATAGGAGTGCCCGCGATCTTCGAGTAATACTCGAGATCTCCCCTAACTCTCGGCGGGGCGTTGGCCGCTAGAACCACCATCTTGGCGCGTCCGCCGAGCACGGCGTCCTTGACGCTTTTGTAGCCGATGGACACCTTGCCGGTCGCGATCGCCACCTGGAGCTCCCTAGCCAGATCTATCGACGAGCTCACGGCCCTTGGAATTAAGGCACATATATAAGTTTTAGGCTAGAGGCGCATCAGCAGCTTGACCATGCCCGTGCCGATGGGGATATGGCGCCCCGCAATTATGTTCTCGAAGACCCCTCTGAACGGCTCTACCTCGCCTTTCACCGACGCCTCGACCAACGTCTTCACGGTCACCTCGAAGGCGGCCTTGGCCAGCGGCGACTCCTTTGAGCCCACGACTCCATGTCTGCCGATAGGCCTCACCTTGCCCAGCCAGGTCATGGCGTCGGCTACAGTATACATGTGTCTGCTGTCCACGTCGAGGCCCTGCTCCGCGAGGACTCTCTTGATCTCGAGCGCTATCAAAGTCCTGGCTACCTCGATCCCCAACACCTCCGCGACTTCGTGCAGATCGTTGCTGTAGGTCCTCGTGTGGTCGACCTCCTCCAGCTGCAGTACCCCCTCCAGATTGTTGCCCTCGGTTATGATGTACCACTCCCCGGTGTTTCTGTCTTGATCGACCAGGACCTTCCTGACGCCCTTTATGCCGCCTATCCTCGTCTGGAGCACCTTGTCGCGTAGCTTCCTCAGCTTCAACATGTCGGGGGTTTCGAGCCTAATGGTTATAGTATATCTCTCTATCTCTATAGATACGCCTTTACCGCGCATTCTAGAAAGTATCCTCTCTACATCTTTAATATTTATTCCTCGATACTTCATCTGTTCCGGATCTAGTTCTATAGTGATGCCGTACGTTATATAGTCTACATCGACAAATTTAGCTAGGTTCTCTATGGTGGTCAGCTGTATCTTCTTAGCGACCTCTGTTGCTGATTCCTTAGATTTATTGTGGGGATGTTTCAAATAGACATACATAAGAGGCGTCGAAGGCTTCCTTCTGGCGTCGACTATCTCTATCATTCTGGGCAGGCCGCGCGCCATGGAGAACTCCCTCAGGCCGGCGAAGTGGAAAGACCTCAGGATCATCTGCGTCGATGGTTCGCCTATGGACTGGGCGGTTATTATGCCTATGGCCTCGCCGGCATCTATAAGAGATAGGGCGTAGAGCCTCAACGTCCTGTAGATCAGCCGTAGCGCCGTCTCTTCGTCGAGCCCCTCGACGGCCTTCTTGAGGTCCTCGTAGAGAGTTCTGGGGATTGCCGACGATAGGTCTTCGAGCAGCTTCGCGACCGACATCACCTTATGTAGAGCCTCATTATATTTACGTTTGCAGACTTGCCGTGGTCGGATTTGGATACGTCGGTGCCGTCGTCGCCGTATAGGGGCTGTAGGAGAAGTCCGGAGCCGTAGCGCACAGTGCCGTCGTAGGCCACATAGGCGTCCTGTAGCGCGTTGATTATTCTGCGCTGCATATATCCGCTTTGGGCCGTGCGCACGGCGGTGTCTATCAAGCCGTCTCTACCGCCCGCTGCGTGGAAGAAGTACTCCACCGGCGTAAGGCCCTTGATGAAGGAAGACGACACGAAGCCGCCCGAGAACGGCCCTATATCTCCCACGGGGAAATGCGGCAGGGTCCTCGTCCTGTATCCCCTCTTGATCCTCTCGCCCCTTATGGTCTGCTGGCCCAGAGTGGCCACCATCTGGACTATGTTGGTCAAGCTCCCGCGCGCCCCCGTCTTGGCCATGAGGTAGGCCTCCGAGCTCCTGTTGATGTATCTGTCCACGACGCCCTCGGCGTCGCTGCGCACCTTAGAGAGTATCTCGGCCAGCCTGTTCTCGAGGGTTTCCTGCACGGTGTAGCCGGGCATGGCCTCCAGCTTGCCCTCCCTGTAGAGCTCTATGAGCTCCATCGCCTTGTCTATGCCGCTCCTTATGATCTTATCCACCTCGGCCATGGCCTCGTCGGGTATATGGAGCGAGTCGAGGCCTATGGAGAAGCCCTTGAGGTCCAGGTACCTCAGGAACGCCCGCAGAGAGGAGTCCAGCCACCTTCTGGCTATATCGGCCGGGTAGTCCCTAGCTATGCGGTGCCAGAGCGAGTCCACCTGCTCGGCGCCTATGGACTTTTTGTCCAGAGTGCCCGTCACCATGTTGCCGTTTATTATTATTATCCACTCGTCCGTCTCGCATCCATAGGGCTCCTTGCAGGTGGACTTGAACGCAGTCGGCTGAACCCAGTTGAGGTCTTTGGGCAACGCCATGCTTATGATCTGCTTCCCCGTCCACAGCTCGACGGGGTGCATTATGGCCGGCTCCGGCAGATCTCCCTCCAGCTTCATGGCGCCGGCCAGATAGGCCGCCTCCTTCTTCGTGAGGAGGGTAGTCTTGCGCGATAGGAGGTAGGCGCCTATAATATAGTCCTGCCTGGCGCCTATTATGGCGCCGCCGTAGCGCGGAGTCACTATGTGTTCTTGGACCAGCATCAAGGTCCGCGCCTCGGCCCTCGCCTCCTCCGTCTGCGGTATGTGGAGGTTCATCTCGTCTCCGTCGAAATCGGCGTTGTAGGGCGGACATACGGCGAGGTGGATTCTGAAGGTCCTGCCCGGCAGGACCCTCACTATATGGCCCATCATGGACACCCTATGTAGCGACGGCTGTCTGTTGAAGAGGGCTATGTCCCCGTCCCTTATGTGGCGCTCGACCATCCAGCCGGGGGCCAGCTTCTCGGCGAGCTGCTTTCTGTCCTTGACGTAGCGCAGATCGACGCGTCTGCCCTCAGGCGTTATCACGTAGTTGGCGCCGGGCCAAGTCTCGGGCCCCCTCATCACGGCCTGTCTGAGGTAGTCGAGGTTCCACTCGGTGACCCTCTCGGGCACAGTCAACACCTTGGCTATGTCGACGGGGACCCCGACCTCGTTTATGCTCAGGTTGGGGTCCGGGCTTATCGCCGTGCGGGCCGAGAAGTTGACGCGTTTGCCGGAAAGGCTCCCCCTAAATCTCCCCTCCTTGCCCTTAAGCCGTTGCGCTATGCCCTTGAGGGGTCTGCCGCCTCTGTGTTTGGCCAGGGGTATGCCCGGCAGCTCGTTGTCGAAATAGGTCGCGGTATGGTACTGGAGAAGGTCCCAGAGGTTGTCTATCACGTTGGTAGGCGCGCCTGTCTCCAGCGCTATCTTCAGCTTCTCGTTCATCCTCATTATGTCGACCAGCTTGTGGGTCAGATCGTCCTCGCTCCTTATGCCGGTCTCGAGCTGTATGGAGGGCCTCACGTGGGGGGGCGGGACCGGCAACGTCCTGAGGATCGCCCACTCGGGGCGAGCCACCGTGGGGTCGACCCCCAGGAGCTCGAGGTCGCCGTTGGGCACCTTGACCAGCCTCTCCAAGATGGTCTCGGGGTCCAGCTTCACCAAGGCGCCCGCCTCGGTCTCCTCGTAGAAATTATAGGGCCTTTCGAACCTCACCTTGTTGCGTCTATAGCCGCAGTGAGGGCAGGTGGTCCTCTCGGCGGCCTTCCTGAGGATCTTCTCGTGGAGATTCGTGGCCAGCAGCTTCCACCTGCCCCTGAGCCTCTGAAGACGCTCGCTGTACCTCCTGATCTCCTCGTCCTTCAGCATTATCCTGCCGCAGTTGGGGCAGGTGGCCCTCAGGACGTCGTATATAAACCTGGCGAACTCCACGTGTATCACCGGCTTCACAAGCTCTATGTGGCCGAAGTGGCCGGGGCACACGTCGTAGGGCTGTCCGCAGGTCTCGCATCGGGCTCCCGGCTCCGCGACGCCGAGCCTCCTATCCATCAATCCGCCGCGGATGGGCAACCCGCCCTCGTCGTAAATCTCTGACGTAGTTATCTCGAGGACCGAATATCGCCTTATTAGGTCGGAGCTGAGGATTCCGAACTTTACATCTCTTATAGTCTTAGTGGGGATGTAATCCTGTTGCTGAACGGCCACGGCAACCGGTGAGACCCGCTATATAAGTTTTCATATATCGACGCGGCGGGCTCCCTAGGCCTCACTCCAAGATCTCCGCAGGTACATCGATAGCCATGTCAGGTGTAATGCAGATATGGCTCCCCTTCTTCCGGCATCCTGCGACTAAATAGCCATACCAAGGCCCCAGCAACTGTGCCCTCAACTCCGCCCCTCGATGGATCGAACCGCCTGCGCCGGAAGGCCGCATGCGCCACCTAGACAAGTCTTCAACTATAGCGGCGCCGCCCTAACCCCAATCAACAGCCCTGCCTCCGTCAAGCAGTCCTTTCGCCCTCTATTATTATCCTCGACGCCTGCCCGTCTCCCAGATACACAGTCCAGCCTGAGCCACAGCCTCTAGGCTCTCCATCTTCGGCGTTGTTCAAAAAATCATTTGAACGGCAGTTAATATGTATATTTAAATATAGGAAACGGGAATTAAAATTATTGTGTCATCGTTAGGTGAAAACCTTGATAAGATTATAGAGAAAAATAATAAGAACTCAGGAAGCGGGGCTGGCGCGTTGATTGCGGCGATTAGGATATTGAACAAGGGCGCTGTTAGGCGGGTCCTAAGACTGTTCACGAAGGAGGTGGAGTTCAACGGTGAAAGGAAGCCGTTGATGGATTGGGTGTTGGCAAAATACGTCGGCGAGGAGCAGTGCCCAACGGTCGTCCACTTCGTGGCGCCGTTTTTCGAGATGGGCATGAAGCTGGCTACGGCGTGGCTTCACGCCGACGAGGATTCCATCAAGGAATTGTTGAGCGACCCGGCATTGAGGAGGGGTATAGTTACGACGTTGCGCGGCATTGCGCTGTTCGGCGTAACCACGCCCCAGAAATTGCCTGCTCCGTTTTTCATTGTGTGGAATTTCACAAACGTCTGCAACCTAAAGTGTATACATTGCTATCAGAACGCAGGAAGGCCGTTGCCTAACGAGCTAACGCTTGAGGAGAAGCTTAGAGTTGTCAAGGAGCTTGATGAGGCAGGCGTGCCGGCAATTGCCCTATCTGGCGGCGAACCGACGGTGCACAGGGACTTCTGGCCAGTCCTGGCTGAGATAAGTAGGAGGGGCTTCTACCCGGCCATTGCCACGAATGGGATAACTTTTGCGAGTCTGGAGTTTGCTGAGAGAGCCAAGAAGCTTGGGCTTAGGTACGTTGAGATGAGCATAGATGCCGCCAATCCGGCGGTTCACGACAAATTCAGGGGCGTCCCTGGCGCTTGGTCCAAGACCGTTCAGGGGTTGAGGAACGCCGTCAAGCTGGGCTTCACCACAGCCCTTGCGTTTACGGTAACGAAGGTCAACATACAAGAGGTCGATAGCATACTTGATTTAGCCCAAGAAATTGGCGTCAATAAGGTTGTGTTCTTTAACTTCGTGCCGGTGGGTAGAGGCCGTGAGAATCTCGAGATCGATCTGTCGCCAGAGGAGAGGGAGGAGTTCCTTAGACATATCTATACTGAGACGAAGAAAAGGAAGATGGAGATAATCAGCACGGCCCCCCAGTACGGTAGGGTGGTCAATCAACTAAGTGCTGGCGAGGACGTATCGCCGACGCACTTCGTCATAGCCAACGACCCAATAACTAGGGAATTGACCGAATTCATCGGCGGTTGCGGCGCCGGCAGGGTCTATGCGGCTATCGAGCCTGAGGGCACCTTAACGCCTTGCGTTTTCCTGCCATATCCGGTGGGCAACCTGAGGACCAAGTCCTTCTGGGACATATGGATGGACCCATTTATGGAAAACTTCAGAGATAGGGATAGGCTAGAAGGCTTCTGCGGCAAGTGTCCGTACAAGCTGATATGCGGCGGTTGTAGGGCTAGGGCGTACAACTACTTCGGCGATGTGTTGGCGCCGGACCCAGGCTGCATCTACAACTCGGCAGAGTGGCGTAAATTGACGGAGGATCTAAAGCGGATTAAGATTAAAGTATCGCCGATGGCGTTTAAGTGAGGCCATGAGAGTCCTGCTGGCGGTCCCGCCAGGTATCGATAAACTTGAGTTGTACAAAGTGCTCGGCCTTAAGGCGCCGCCGCTGGGTCTCGCCTGGATAGCCGCAGTTCTGGAGATGGCCGGCCATAAAGTTAGGGTAATTGACTCGCCTACGGAGGGCGTCGACTTAAAAACGTTCATAAACGAGGTCGAGTCTTGGAGCCCCGACGTAGTGGGTATTACCTCTATAACGCCGACGATATACAAGGCCTACGATGCGGCTAAGGCGATTAAGGAGTACGATAAGGACTTGCCCGTGATAATGGGCGGTCCTCACGTCACGTTTATGTACGAGGAGGCGCTCAGCAACGGAGTCGATGTTGTGGTTAGAGGCGAAGGCGAGTACACGACCTTGGAGTTGGTGAACACTATGGAGAAGGCCGGTCTCGACGCAGAGCGTCTAAAGTCGATAAGGGGCTTGGCGTTTAGGCGCGGTGGCGAAATTGTGAGAACGCCCGATAGGCCGCCCATTAGGAACTTGGATGAATTGCCGCCGCCAGCCCGCCACCTATTGCCGATGGATAAGTACACCTTGTTTGGCAAACCCATCAGGATAATACATGCGATGGCTAGTAGGGGTTGCCCATACGGTTGTTCCTACTGCTCCACGTCGTATTTCTGGGGCAGAATGATCCGCTATAGGTCGGCTGAGGCTGTGGCCGACGAGATCGAGGATGCGGTTAATAAATACAAGACAAATATTGTCGTATTTACCGATGATGAGTTCACGCTAGGTAAGAGGTTTGTTTATGATTTCCTTAGGGAAATTAGGGAGAGAGGGCTTGACATAAGCTTCTCATGTGGTTCGAGGGTCGATACAATAGATAGAGATATGATGGCGAAATTGAAGGAGCATGGATGCACGGCGCTTTACTTCGGCGTCGAATCGGGAAGTCAAGACACCATAAACAGAGTTGGCAAGAACATAACGTTGGAACAAGCCAATAGAGTGTTCCAATGGGCTAAGGAGATTAACATAGACCATGTTGGTTCATTCATAATAGGTTTCCCGTGGGAGACCATAGACGACATGAAGAATACCGTGAGGTTCGCCATGAAGCTGAACCCGACCTACGCCCAACTCACTGTGGCCACTCCATATCCAGGAACGCCACTTTACTACCAAGCCGTCAACGAGAACCTAATCGAGGACTGGAACTGGGAGCACTACACAACGCTCAGAGCGGTTATGAGGGGTTATAGGTTTACGAGGGAGCAGGCGCAGAGGATGCTACAGTGGGCCTATGTCAAATTCTACAGTAGACCTAAGTTCCTAGTTCACGAGCTAATCCATGGTAGATTAGGCACGATAATTACCGCAGTAAGGAACTCGTTAGTTCCTTGGTTCAACGAGAAATTACTAGGAAGATCTAGCGAGTAATTAGATCTCCATACGTCAAATATCGCCGGAATTTTTCCTACAAGAATGTACCTATTCATTTTCCGCTTTCTTGACCATTCACCTCATACGAGCTTTATGTCGTCGCACAGCAAGGTTGCCCTAGCCATCTACGACAACGCACCCCGTCTTACTAATCGGGAGAGCGAGAGGGGACCTAAGTTCGTTATTCCAAGATCTCCGCGAGCTCTAGTTTCGGATAAATCCCCAGCGCGATCAGCTCTTGAAGCAACAGCTTAAAGGCATAGGGCACCGTTACCTTGGCGAACTGGCCCGACTCGCCGTGTATGGGGCACTTCGGCCTGTTCGTCTTGGCGTCTAGATAGGCGGGGAGACCGCACAGCTCGCAGACGTACATGATGTACTTGTCGCTCGACTCGACCATCCTCTCGTAGAGGAGGGCGGAGGCTCCGTGGGCGATGAGCACATCGCGCTCCATCTCGCCGAGCCTCAGCCCGCCCTCGCGCGAACGTCCCTCGGTGGGCTGTCTCGTGAGTATCTGGACGGGCCCTCTGGAGCGGGCGTGTATCTTGTCAGCCACCATGTGGTGGAGCTTCTGGTAGTAGGTTATGCCTATGAATATATCGGCGACGAGCTTCTCGCCGGTTATTCCGCTGTACATGACCTCCTTCCCGTCCCATCTGAATCCCAGCTTCATGAGGAGCTCCCTCAGCTCTCCCTCCGTGACTCCCTCGAAGGGCGTCGCGTCCACCAGCTGCCCCGTCAATGCGCCGGCTTTGCCCGCTATCGATTCCAGCAGCTGGCCGACCGTCATGCGCGAGGGCATGGCGTGGGGGTTGACGATTATATCGGGGACTATCCCGTCCTCTGTAAACGGCATGTCCTCCTGTCTCAACAACATGCCGATGACGCCCTTCTGGCCGTGGCGCGAGGCGAATTTATCGCCGAGCTCCGGCACGCGCAGCTCCCTCAGCCGCACCTTGACCAGCTTATTGCCCTCGGGCGACTCGGTTATGACGACCCTGTCGACGATCCCCCTCTCGCCCCGCCTCACCGGTATCGAGGCGTCGCGCCTCTCCTTCAGGATCTTCTCGGTCTCGAGGGTCATGTAGAATCTCGGCGGGGCGGTCTTGCCTATGATGACCTCCCCGCCTGTGACGTACACCTCGGGGGGAGCTATTCCGTCCTCGTCCAGATGGCTGTAGGCCTCCGGCCCTCTATATCCTCTGGCCGAGGGGTCGGGCACCTCTATCCTATCCTCCTCGCCTCCCAGATATCTCTGCTCCTCGGTCTCGTAGGTGCGGTAGAAGTTGGAGCGGAGGAAGCCGCGATCCACCGACGACTTGTTCATGATGACGGCGTCCTCTATGTTATAGCCGGTGTACGTGAGGAGGGCCACCACGGCGTTCTGGCCCGCGGGCTTCCTGGAGTACCCGACCAGCTCGAGCCCTCTGGTAGTAACGATGGGCCTCTCGGGGTAGTAGAGCATGTGGCCGCGCGAGTCCAGCTTGTACATGAAGTTGGCTTGCGGCAGGCCGAGGGACTGCTTCGCCATAGCGGCCTCGTATTGATTTCTGGGCGACTGGTTGTGCTCCAGGTAGGGTATTATGGACGCTATCGCGCCTAGGATAGACGACGGGATTATCTCCATGTGGGAGTACTTGCCCATATCGGGCTCTGGGCCGACCGCTATGTAGGCGTTTTCCTCCTCGTCTGCGTCTAGGTACTCCACGACGCCCATCTTGACCAGGTCGTTCCAGGTGAGCTCGCCCGATGCGAGCTTCTGGACGTGCTCCTTGGTGAGCTTCAATCTGCCGTCCTCGACGACCAGCAGGGGCCTCCTGATGCGTCCGCCGTCGCAGTTGACGTAGACGGCGTCGCCTATATGGGCCACGTTGACCTCGTCCGAGATTCTGCCCTGCCGCCTCATCTTGCGGAGGGTCTTGACGAGCTCCTCGGGGTTCTGGTGTACGCCCACGAGCCGCCCGTTTAGGTAGACCTCGGCGCCCTCGAGCCCTCCCCTCCTTGCCTCCAGCACGGGCACCACGCCCAGCTCGGTCAACATCTTCTCGACGGCGGCCTCGTCCACCCCTATAGTTACCTCGGCCAGTAGGGCCAGGTTCTTGACGAGCCCGACGTTCTGACCCTCGGGGGTCTCGACGGCGCACAGCCTGCCCCATTGGGTCGGGTGGAGGTCGCGGGCCTCGAAGTGGGGCTGGGTCCTGCTGAGCGACGACACGACCCTCCTCAAATAGCTGAGCGTGGAGAGGTAGTTGGTCCTGTCCAGTATCTGCGAGACGCCTGTCTTGCCGCCGACCCAGTTGCCCGTCGCCAGCGCTTGTTTGACGCGCTCGGTTATGATATCGGGTCTGACTATGGTCTGGAGATGCGGTATCTTGCCCCTTGCGTAGTACTTCTCTAGCTGGTTCTTGAGCTCCTGGAGGAATTGCTTCATGACGGTTCTGAACAGCTGGGCCAGGAGGTCGTTAACGAGCCTCACGCGTTTGTTGGCCACGTGGTCCTTGTCGTCAGGCTTCCTTCTGCCCAGCTGCATCTCTATAAGCCCCTTAACCACCTGCCCCAGCAGCAACGCCTTCTTTATCCTGGCTTCCTCCATGGCCTTCTCGTCGGGCTTCTGGGGGTTGAGGTTCGGCAGGAAGTATTTGTCGAGTATCTGGAGAGCCCTCTCTATCCTTATGGGCTTCGGCTGGCCGACCGCGATCTTCCCGCCAATGAAGTCCAACGCGTCGTCCTTAGTCGTGGCTATCTCCTGGCCTGCCAGCAACGAGGGCAGCAGCTCCTTCTGTATATCTGGGTCGTCCGAGACCGCCAGGACTATGTCCTGGTCGCTCTCGAGCCCCATGGCGCGCATATACACCGTGAACGGGATCCTGACGGGTATGGCGGATAGGGTCACGTATATGACGCCGTCCTTGTGGTACTCGACGGTCATCGTGGCGCGGTAGCCGGGCCCCGTCGATATGACCTTGGCCAGATACCTGATGGTGGGCTTGTCGCCCGCGTCGTAGATAGGCCTGTCCGTGACCAGGTCCTCCTGGCTTATGACGACTCGCTCGCTCCCGTTTATTATGAAATAGCCGCCGGGGTCCTCCGGGTCCTCGAACCGCTTGGGGTACTCCTCGGGCTTCAGCCTGGTGAGGTTGCACTTCTTAGACTTGACCATTATGGGCAGCTCGCCGGCGTATATGGTCTCTGTCGCATACGGCTCGTCCTCGACGTAGAGAGTCACCGTCAAGTACATCGAGGCGCTGTACGTGGCGTTTCTGAGCCGGGCCTCCATGGGGTATATGGCGGTCTCGGAGCCGTCGGGCTCCTTTATCCTCGGCCACCCTATCTCGACGCGCTCTATGGCCACCTTCAAGCCCTTTATCTCGGTCTCGACGACGCCCATCTCCTCTATTATCTTGGGCAACTTCCTGTCTATGAAGTCGTTAAAGGCCCTTATTTGGTGATCCGCTATCCCTCGGTCTCTGATGAAGGCCTTGACCAACGTCCACCTATCATCCGACGTGGGGAACCCGCCGTCCTCAGACCTGTACCTTATCGGTAACGGGAGCAGATCGACCATCAGCCGGGCACCACGAGGCGGTATATAACTGATTCTCCCGCGGTCTCAGAGCGCCTGACTATCTTCAGCACGTCGCCGGGCTTCGCGCCGACGGCCTTCACCAGAGGATCGCTCGACCTGATCCAGGGTATCTGCCAAGGCCTTACGTGAAGCCTCCTCAAGAGAGCTCTGGCCTCCTCCTTGGTGAGTATAGAAACCTCTACGGGGCCCAGCACATGCTCCAGTATCTTCCGGCTCACATGCCCCTCCATCTGTCGATATAAAACCTTTTTTCTCTTGCCGTCAGCCCCTGGCCTTCGCGATGAGAGCGTTGATCTCGGCCTTGAGGCTCTCTATGAATTTCCCGAGCTCCCTCTCGGCCTCATCGTTCTTGATCTCCATCCTCAGCCTGGGAAGGCGTTTGACCAAGTCGAGCTCTCTGAGCGACGAGGCGGGGACCCCGGCCTCCACGGCCTTCAGCCCAGCCTCGTAGTACGTATAGATGGCCCTCATCAGGAGGGCTTGCTTCTTGGGCATAGACGGGGTATCCGTGGGATTAAACGCGTCTTGCTTCAGGAAGCCCTCCCTTATTAGAAATGCCGCGTTCAAGATGTGCTTCTCCTGCTCGCTGAGGGCCTCCGTGCCGAGGATCCTGACCACCTCCTGCAGCTCCGCCTCTCTGCTCAAAATCGACTGGAAGACGTCTCTGATGCGGCGCCACTCCGGATCTACGCCCTTAGACCACCACTCCTGTACGGCGTCCACGTAGCGGGAGAACCCCATCAGCCAATCTATCGCAGGGTAGTGGCGCGAATAGGCCAGGCGGGGGGATAGAGGCCAGAAAGCCCCTATGAAGCGCAACGTGTTGGACGTTACGGGCTCCGTGAAGTCGCCTCCCGGCGGGCTCACGGAGGCCGCTATGGTGAGCGAGCCGATGCGCTCCTTGCTGCCTATTAGGAACACGCGGCCGGCGCGCTCGTAGAACTCGGCCAGGCGCGTGGGCAGATAGGCCGGATATCCCTCCTCGCTCGGCATCTCGCCGATACGTAGAGCCACCTCCCTCATGGCCTCCGCCCATCTGCTCGTGGAGTCTGCGGACACGAGCACGTCGTAGCCCATGTCGCGGAAGTACTCGCCGATGGCCGCGCCGGTGTATATCGAGGCCTCCCTCGCCGCCACGGGCATATTCGACGTATTCACTATTATCGTGGTTCTCTCAAGCAACGACTTGCCGGTATACGGGTCCTTCAGCTTCAGCAGACCTTGAAGCGCGTCGGCCGCCTCGTTCCCCCTCTCGCCGCAGAGCACAGGCACTATTATTCTGCTCTGCGCGTAGAGGAAGAGCGTGCGTATAGTCACAGTCTTCCCGGAGCCGAACGGCCCCGGTATAGCGGCGGCGCCGCCCTTGGCTATGGGGAACATCGTGTCGATGGTGCGCACGCCGGTTATCAACGGCTCCGTCGGCGGGAGCTTCTCGCGGAAGGGCCTAGGCCTACGCACAGGCCATTTATGCCACATCTTGACCTCCACAGAGCCCGACCTCATCCTTATCCTAGCTATGACGTCATCGACCCTATATTTGCCCTCAGCTATCCACTCCACCACCCCAGGCCCGTTGCCGGGCAGAGGCGGATACATAATTCTGTGTTCTATCAACGAAGTCTCCTGGACGGCCCCCAGCACGTCGCCCGGCTGCACCTCCTCCCCCACCTTGACGAGGGGCTTGAAGTCGTACTCGGCCTTGAGGTCCAGAGGCGGGGCCTGGTCGTAGCCTATCCCCCTGGCCACGAACGGCGTATTTGACATCTCGAATATGGCCTTCAGAGGCCTCTGGACCCCGTCGTATATCCTGCCCAGGATGCCCGGCCCGAGCCAAGCGCTTAGAGGCTCGCCGCTTCTGACAACGGGCTCCCCGGGCCTTATACCGGTGGTGTCCTCATACACCTGTATAAACGCCTTATCGCCCTGTATTCTGACCACCTCGCCGAATAGCTTGAGCTCGCCGACGAAGACGAGCTCGTAGAGCCTGGCGCCGGGCAGATCGGCCTTCACCACAGGGCCCGATATATACTCTATCCGTCCGCTCATAGCACCGACGACATCGCCCTCTTTATCTCATCCACGTTGGTCTCCAGCAAGGTGTCCAGCGTCATATCGAGCACAATGGCTCCATCGCGTGAAGACGCGATAAGCCCCCCCGACATGTCCCTATCGACGACCTCTCCCCTCAGGCCATGTTTTCGCATTAATATGGTCAGGACGTTCCTATCCTTCGGAGATGAATACACCAACACGTCCTCCCCGATTACCTCCTTGGCCTTCAGAAGCACGTTCTCCAGGAATTTTATATACCGCTCATTCGTCCTATTTTTATCAATGTAATCCCTTATATCTTTTTCAATTTCTTTTAATAAATCTTCATAGGTATTTGATATAATCCGCCTGCTCTCCACAAGCGCCTCGTAGAGAATCCTTTCCCGCTCCAGCGTAACTTGGCTCTGAACGTTGCCTATCTCTTCAGAATATTTAGATAACAGTTCATAGGATCTCTGTTTAATCTTAGTCTCGACCTCGCTAAGAAGCCTCTGCTTCAAGGCCTCGAGCTCCTTGATGTGCTGATCCACTAGATCCTCGAAAAGGCTCATGGAGGCCTTAACGGCCTATTTTTAAAGTGTTTTCGGCGCCGTTATCCGCCGAGTATCTGGCGGACGAGCTGAAGGTAGTTGACCTCCCTCTCCATGTTCTCCAGGACGCTTGGTATCTCCACGAATATCTTATTTGTATTTCTAAGCCTGAGCTCGTCTAGCTCTTTTCTGAGCTGTCTAGCGAAGTTTGATGAAATAAAAAATATATTATATATATTAATATTTTTTAATATATATTCATATAGCTCCTTCGCATCGGTGAAAGCGCGTCCGTTGAATCCCATCAACTTGAATAAATCGACAGTGTACCTATCGCCGAGAACTATAGACATAGCGGATAGTCCACGCCAGTTTTAAAGGATTACCAAGGCTCTTTTTTCAGCCGTAGCCGGTAGGCCGCGATATTGGTCGCTCTGTGGATCGCCGGCGTTATTAAGGCCGAGATGAATATAGCGGCTATCGGTATATATGTATATAGGGAATAGACGAGCAGAGACATGAGCAAGAAGTCCAGCTGGTCGAGAGGAAACGCGGGGTGTCCGCGCGGGAGGCATAGCCTCCTCTTTATGAAGGCGCCGAGCAGATCCCCCAGGAGGGCGGACGCGGAGAGAACCGCGGCGTCGCCTATGCTGAGGACGTTGTACAGTAGGTTGGGAAGCCACCCTATGGTGGTCCCTAGGGTGAGGCCTATCGCGAAGCCCTCGAAGGTTTTCCCGTCTCCGAATATCCTAGAGCCGCGCCACCTCCTGCCGAAATCTATCGGGTGCCTTTTCGGCAGGGCGGAGGCCAACACGGCCAATCCGTTGGCCACGTAGGGGGGCCATATAAGCACCAGCGAATACGCCAGGAGGTCCAGCGGGCTCATTCGTGGGTCCTCGTTATGTGGACGAGCAAAGCCTCCCGATCGACGAACTCCCTGCCGCAGACGCCGCAGAAATACCTATTGTCCTCGCCCACCGCGAAGTGGCCACGGATGTGGTTCCTCACATCGTTTTTCTTAACCTTGGCGTTACATATCCCGCAGATGACGTCGTTGCCCGACGGCTTCACGTGCTTCATGTAGTGGGACACGGCGTTGTCCCAATCTATCGCGGCGCCGCATATGGTGCATTTATACTCAGTCGCCGCCACGAAATACCCATTGCCCCTGGCCTGGCAGATCAGGCAGATTTCGCCGGCCATGCGGCTGGGGGAGTAGCTTTTATTAAATTTGACGCCGGCCTCCACGTGTTCGGCATAGCTATGCCTGACTGGAGAGACGGCGTAATAGCCGTGGTCAAGGCGGACGAGTCCGTGAGGGACGCGGTTGCGCACGTGATGTCGTCCTGCGGGGTCTCCACCTTAAATACAGCGGAGCTGCCGAGGTATAAATTATCATGTATAGAAATTCTCTTGAAAAAATATAAGTATGAATCTATAATATATATAACAGATATTTATGGCATAGTAAATAGGGTAGCCCTGAAGAGCGGCGTAGGCCGCTCGGCCCTCTTCGAGGCGGCGTGGGCCTATCTATCCAGACATATCTGCGGGGGGATCGACGCGGCGGAGTGCGACGGCGAGACGAAGTTGTCGTGTTGCGGATCGAGCTGCGGCGCCTTGTGCGAGCTGGCCAAGCTGGAGGCCAACATGAGGCGCGGGGTCGTGGTGGATCTGACGAGGAAGCTGGCCGAGGCCCTAGGCGTATCTCAACACATCTAGGCGTTTCTCGTTCCATTTGGCTCTCAACATCTCCTTATACCGCTCTATGTCAGGCTCTATGCTGTCCAGCTTCTTCTCTGCATAGTTTATGAAATAATTTGTTAATAATCTAATGGGCGAGTAGCGGAGGCCTTTGAAATAGAACTTGTTGACTATATCGCGGGCCCAGAAGATGGAGTGCTTCGCGACCACCTTCAAGAGGTCTATATGTTCAGGGTATAGGTTCATTTTATCCAGCCAGCCTGTCTTCTCGGCCTTGACGTGGCTCATGGGCACGTAGAACAGCGGGACTATGAGGGATCTGTACGGCCTCAGCCGCTCTATCAGCTCTATGGTCTGAACCACGTCGTCGGGCTGCTCGCCGGGGAGACCCACTATGAGGGTCACCGCGGGTATGAGCTTGAGCTCGTGCATTATGGCCATGGACTCCTCAACGATATCATGCCACTGCTCTATCTTGTAGGGCGCCGCCTTGCCCGGCATTATCTGTTTGGCGACCCTCACGGACCCGGTCTCCAGCCCTATCTCGGCGCCCCACCAGTCCTGATGCTCATCCTCTATTATGTCGGCTATCTTCGTCATGAGTTTCCCGTATTTCCTCTCGGCGAGCAGAACCGCCACGAAGGTGGTGTGGCTCCACCCAACCTTTCTGTAGTACCTCTTGGCCAGCTTATGTAGCTCTATGAGGGCCGTGGGGTTTAGCTCAACCCCGTTGGACCCGTATAGAGGCACCTCGTCAGAGTGCAGAATGCCGTCGATTACGCCGGCCCTCGCGTTGACCTTCAGCTCCTCCTCGATCTTGCTGAGGGGATACCACCTCAGAGGCCTCAACGTGACTGAGCAGAAGGCGCAGCCCCTGGGGCATCCCCTGCCTATTTCGACCAAGCCGTTTATGGAGGCTCCCTTGATGGTGGGGATCTCCTCGACGCTCGGGGCCTCGGAGGCCCCCACGTAGATATACCTCGGCGGCGTCTTCCCCTCCAGAGTATTCTTGACTATCTCCACTATCAGCCTGTCACCCTCCCCGTCGAATATCGTGTCTATGCCCCAGCGCTCCACCAAGTCTGGGTAGTAGAGCCACTGCCAGGCCGCCGGCCCCCCGACCATGACCTTCAAGCCGCCCGCCCTCTTGGCCTCCCGTATATGCCCCTCTATCCGTTCCATGAACCTCCTGAAGAGGTAAGCGTTGAGGGTCTCTCTGCCGAGTATGACGCCCCAAGTGCTCGACGGGGGATTTACGCCGAAGTAGTCGTGGTGGCTCAACATCAGGATCTTGGCGCTCTTGAGGTATCTAGGGACGTGGTCTGGATCTATTATGACGGCGTTTATGCCCGCATCTAGCAATTTAGCCTCTATCTTCCTCATGCCGTAGGGCGCCTGCGCGGGCCTCCCCATCTTGTCCGTCTTGATCTTCGGCGCGAAGAGGAAGGTGTGGAATCTCTCGGAGAAACCGAAGGGGAGCTCGACGAAAACGGGCCCGGTGGTGCCGAAGCCCAAAAACTCCTTCCCGTGGTAGTTGCTCATCATGCCCCTATCCGTGGTCAACACAACGTCGAAACCCATAGACGAGTTCCGTTACGTCAATTTAAAGTATTGCAGTCGTAGGCCGCCATGGACGTGATAGAGCTGCGGCCTGTGGACAGGCGGGAGGTCGAGGAGGTGCTCGCCGCGTTGAGGGAATTCGGGGAGGTGCCCGCCGACGTCGTCCTGATATTTGCGGACAGAGACTCTGCGAGGGAGCTGGCCGGAGCCGACGTTGAGGGGGCCAAGGCCGTCGAGAGCGGGGGCCATTACGCCGTAGTCGTGGTGAGTCCCGACAAGCTGTCGCTGTGGCGCGAGCTGGCGGCCATAAGCGCGTTGAACGATGTGGATGCCGTGTCCATATGGGCGCGGCCCGAGCACGCCGTCGGCGAGCTCGCGGGGATTCTGTCGGCGGCCCTCTATAGACGCGTGGTGGATCTATATATAGCGCGGAGGGACGTCCGGCTGTTGGCGGCCCGCTTCAACCCGCAGGACATACCGGTGGAGGCCGACGACGTGAGGAGATCCTTGGTCTACACGCTGGCTCTGGACGCGACTGTCAGCATGGCGGTCGCCGGCTTCAAAAGCCTCGCCGAGGAGCTCTACCTACGCGCCAGAAGGATCCCGATATACAACCTCTACGGCAGATTTAGGGATTTTGTCATAAAGAACTTTAAGTTCGAGTATATATACAATTATTTATCCCTATTTAGTCCGTGAGGCCGTCCTCAGTTATTTTAAATGTGGCCTCCCGCTCGGGGTGGTAGGGCGAGTCGAAGATCTTCGCTATCCTTATGTTCTCCTTGCTCTTCCTGAGCCACAGCCGGTAGGTTGCGCCGTGGGCCAGCACGTTGCCTCCGGCGGGCCTCAGCGGATTGCCGAAAAACACGTCCGGCTGGGCCATCACCTGGTTGGTCACGACGACAGCCACATCGTAGGCGTCGGCCACCTTCAGGAGATCCGCTATGTGTTTATTGAGCTTCTGTTGCCTCTCGGCCAGGTTCTCCCTGCCCGGGAACTCGGCGCGGAAGTGGGCCACTATCGAGTCGACCATCAGCAACTTTACGTTATCTTGCTTTATGATCCGCCTGGCTTGTTCCACCAAGATCATCTGGTGGTCAGAGGAGTAGGCCCTGGCGTAGTATATGTTCTTAAGCGCCTGGTCCGGATCGAGGCTCCGCGCTCTGGCCATCTGCGTAATGCGCTCAGGGCGGAACGTGTTCTCCGTATCTATGTATATGGCCTTGGCGCTGAGCCCGCCTCTATCCTCGGGAAGCTGGACCATCACGGCCAGCTGGTGGCAGAACTGCGTCTTCCCGGCGCCGAACTCACCGGCGACCTCGGTCACCGCGCCCGTCTCCACGCCTCCGTTCAGCAGCTCGTCCAGGGAACGCACGCCGGTGGATATACGCTTTATGTTGACGCGCCTTCTGTATACATCAAGGGCCGATATGAAGCCGGACAGCCCCAGCATGCTCCTGGCCGCCTCTATTATCTGCACGGCCCTCTCCTCATTGCCTATGATATCTGCTATCTCCTTGACGGAGGCGAAGGCGAGATCCCTCACTGTGTAGTACCCTCTCTCTTTAAGTTTCTGGCCCGTCACCTTGCCGATGCCCTCCAGCTCCTCTACGTCCAGCTCGGCTTGTCCGGCTGCAGGCCGCTCCACCACCTCCACCTCCGGCTCCTCCTGAGCCTCCTCCCTCTTCTTCGGCCTCGGCACGTCTTAAATATCGGTCCGAACATTATAAACTTGATGGAGAGCTTACTGGCGCCGATGGATGAGGCCGGGGTCAGGGACTGACTTTTATAGTGCGCACTACGTATCGTGGCCCTCAGGAATATGCTGAAGGGGGTCGTCCCCGAGGATCTTCTGGCGGCCGTGCCCTCGTCGTTCGACATAATAGGCTCGCGGCAGGGAGCCCTCGCCATCGTGGAGCTGCCCGACGAGCTAGAGCCCTACAAGTTGGAGATAGCGGATGCCGTGAGGCGGCTGAATAAAAACATCAAGGCTGTGCTTAGACGCAGGGGGGCCAGGTCCGGTCCCTACAGGCTCTACAACTACGAGGTGTTGATAGAGGGGCCGACGGAGGTCGTGCACAGAGAGCACGGCTACCTCATAAAGGTGGACCCCACAAAGGTCTACTTCTCTCCCAGGGATCAGAGCGACAGAGCCGAGCTGGCCGATATGGCCCAAGACGGCGAGCGGATACTCTACCTGTTCGCCGGCGTCGGGCCGTACGCCGTGGCCATAGCCAAGAGGCGGAAAGTCCGCTGGATATACGCCGTCGAGCTGAACCCCTGGGGCTTCAAGTATATGGTGGAAAACGTCAAGATGAACAAGCTGACCTCGGTGGTGCCGGTCAAGGCCGACGTGGCGGATTTCTGCTCAGCCTTCGCCGCCAGAGCCGACAGGGTCTTGATGACGTTGCCGCTGGGCGCGAAGGACTATCTGGACCTCGTCCTCAGGTGCGTCGAGGACGGCGGATATCTCCACTTCTACTACACCGGGCCCGAGGAGGATCCATTCGGCGAGGCTGAGGAGCTCGTAAGGTCTCTATGTGGCGGATGCGCCGTAGTGAGCCGGAAAATCGTGAGGGACTACGCTCCGCATGTATACAAAATAAGGATCGACGTAAGGGTCAGAAGAACCTAGGGGTCTCCTGGCCGCCTCCCCTCCTCCTTCCGCCGCCCTCGCCCTGTCCCTGTGCCCCCCTCTGCATTATGTAGAGGGTGACGACCTCGGGGACCTTGCCCTCCTTGGCGTATTTCGCCAGCAGATCGCGGTATTCCGACGTGTGGTCTATGTCGACTTGGATGAACTTCACGGCGACTTCGCGCAACATGCTCTCGAGACGTCTGAGCATGTCCAGCGGCATTATGGCGGTGACGAGCGGGTTGTTCAGCCACGACTCGAAGTCCTTCAACACGCGGCCTATATAGTTCAGCATGGCCTGGGCCGAGTAGAGCAGGGTCAGCCGGTCGGCGACCTCCATGACCTTTCCGTGGGTCTCCAGGTCGTTCACTATCCGTTGCTGTTCCTTGACCCACTGCTCCAGCCGCTCTATCATGCTCTCCAGGTAGTCCATTATCGGCTCTGAGGCCGGTACATCCGACATACGTAGCACATCGTCCGACATTAATAAAGTTATGTTTCCGCCGAGGCTAGAGAAGGGAGGCGAACAGCAGCGGGGCCAGTATCAGATAGACCACTGCCAACGCCCCCAGCCTCTTGTAGCTCTCCACCACGCTCCTTATCTTGGCGAAGTTGGGCCCGAACACGTCCGCCTCGATCTCCAGCACCCTGTAGGCCCCCCTCCTGGCCCCCAGGGAGCTCTCGGCCGCGGCGACGGCCCTGTTGACCAGCTTGAGGAGCTCCTCGCGCCGTATGCCGGAGCCCACCACCCTGTAGCCGCCTCCGCCGACGCCCATGCCGGTAGACGCATGGGTGTCTGTGGTGATGGCCTCGACTAGGGCATAGGCGCCGCTAAGTCTGTCCCGCAGCTCCCTATAGAACGAGCCGTCCATGTTGTTCCCGTCGAATATCAGCAAGAGGCTCTTCTGCCCGTCGCAGTCGGTTACGACGGCAGCAACTCCCCCGGCCCCCAGCTCAAGCCTCAAGGGGTCCACCAGCGAGGAGTCGGCTCTGCCTATCCCTATCTTGAAGTCGCGGCAGCCCTCGGCCCTCGATGCGTCGTCGAGAGCCCTCTGGAGGGAGGCCACGTCGTCGTCATCCCACCGAAGAGGACCGTCGAACTTGTTCTGCGCGTCCACCATCACGTAGCCTCTGGGGTCCACCCTCTGCGCCACGTCCAGAGGCACGTCGTCGGAGGCCGAGTTGACCCGCGACACTATGGCCAGCGGCGGGCCGACCCCCAGCGAATAGGACGTCAGCCTCACGTCGCCGACCTCTATCCTCCTAGGCCTTATGCCCCTCAGCACGTCGACGGCCTGCATGGAGGACGCGGCCCTGAAGACCTCGCTGACTATCCTCTCGACGTCGTCGGAAGACACCGGATCGCGCTCGTGGCCGCCTACGCCGTGGATGAACACAACGTCGTAGCCTCCTCTGAGCCCTCTGGCGACGAGCTTCTCCACCAGGATGCCCCCGCCGACGTTCCTAAACGGCCCTGGGTGGAAATCCGAGACGACAACCAAGTGCCTCCCCTCTATGAGGTATAGATGGATCTTACCCAAGTCCTTAACCCCCAGAGGCTTGAAGACGTGGTCGAACATGCCCTCGGCCGAGACCGAGGAGTAGAGAAAGCTGCTGAACATACACAGCGCGTCGCTGCCCTTGACTCTGCCCGCCAGATATTTCCTCAACAGCGGCATGGAGACGGCGTAGGCCGCGGCGACTGCCGCGAGCGGGTAGTCGCCTACATAGAGGTAATATAGCGGAGTTAATACGACAGGCGCCAGATATACGCCGTCCCTGCAGTGTAGGGACATGGACATGGAGGAGGCTATTACGGACGAGATCAGCAGGTAGTGCAGAGGAGGTCTGCCCAAAAGCAGGTCGAACAACGCGCCGAGGCCTAGGGCGAAGGAGGTGACCTTAAACACGGTGGTCCGCGTCCATAGGCGCCGCCCGACGAAGAAGAAGAACGCGTAGAAAATTAAAAAGAATATTATATATAATAAAGTTCTTTTAATAATAGTATCAATTAGAATAACTATAATTAAAATATATGATAATATATTGGGCGCCTCGCTGAAGATGTTGCTATATGCCTCCTCGAACGTCCTCTTCATAGACTTTCAATATATGAACGTAAAGCCATGGATTGTGAATGAGATGAGATATACTTGCTGAGATATGTATTATGCCTAGGAAATCTATATATGTATAACATTTCGTTTACGAGATCCAGCGCCATGTATCCGCTCGGCGAGATCTCGAGCTCGGCCAGCCTGTTGGCGACGGACCTATGGACTCCGGGATTCACGTAGGGATGCATGAGGACCGCGTAGTCAACGCCGTACCTCAAGTAGTCGTTCACGGCGGAGAAGCCCATGTGCACCGTCCTAGTGATATCCATATACTTAATACTGATAATATATTTATTATCAAGCTTTATCAAAATATCTATTTGTGTATTATACTTATTTATTAACTGAGGTATAAATGATATTTTAGTTAATATTTTCTCGACTTTTCCCCACATAAAATATCCGGCGGAGCCCACATAGCCGGTAAACGCCTCTATGGGATCCCCCCCGGAGATGCCCGAAAGGCTCACCGCGTAGGGCCTCTTGATCTGTTGCGCCCCCTCGTCCTCCACAGGTAGATAGTCGAGCAACCTCTCGTTCAGCGCCGTGTGGGGCACGTAGTAGAAATCGCCCAAGCCCTCCGCCAGCCCGGCCCTCGACATCGCTTGAAGCTGCCGGCATATTCCAGACCCGCCGGAGCAGTCGACGAGGAGGCTCCCCGAGAGGAAGCCGAAGGCCCTATTCTTTATGCCGTTGTTCCTCAGGGAGGCTAGGGCCCTCAGCGCCTCGCCGGGCACTTCGACTACCCTCTCCAGTATTGCCTCCTGGGGATAGAGCTCGCCGGCCCTCTCGGCCTCGCCCCTATAGTCGGCCGGAGTGCACGAGAGCCTCGCGGCGCAGAGCAGATCCACGGAACCACAAGCCCTTTAATAATTTTTCAGACAATCGAGCGCTCTTCACCGATCCAGCCGGGGATAAGTCATCACAGCCTCTCTCCGCTACATGTATTTTAATAGGCCTCCCCCGCCTCCGATGAATCTCGCGAGATCCTCCTCGAGGGCGCCCCTCAGCTTGGGGTTGTAGAGCGCGGCCGCCGGGTGGTACGTCACACAGAGGGTGGTGTCGACGGCGCCTATGCGGACCTCAAAGCACTTGCCCCTCACGTCCGCGATCTTCGCGATTTTGCGGCCGGCGAGGCCCATCAGCGTCCTGGCGCTGTGTACGCCAAGGGCTATTATCAGCCTGGGTCTAACCGCCGCTATCTGCTCCACCAGATAGGGCGTACACGCGGCTATCTCGTCCTCCAGAGGCTCTCTGTTGCCCGGAGGCCGGCACTTAACCACGTTTGTTATGAACACGTCGCGCCCCCTATCTACGCCGTGTCTCGCCAATATGGCGGTCAGAAGCTTGCCGGCGGGCCCCACGAACGGCCTGCCCTCCTCGTCCTCCTTCTCGCCGGGCGCCTCGCCGACGATCATGACGCCCTTCTCCGCCCTTCCCTCGCCTGGAACCGCCAGCCGCCTGGTCTCGTGCAACCTGCACCTCGCGCATCTACGTATCCGCTCGGCTATCTCCAGCAGCCTATCCACAGATGCCGCTTAATACATGCAATTAACTATTACCCTTTTTATCGCTCCGCGCGCCCAATGTCGTGTTCTGGCGTTTGTTCGCGCCCCAGAGGCGGAGAGAGGTGCCTAAGGTGGGCGGGAAGCCTGTATACATAGGGGGAATGCTGCTTCTGGGCACGGCGGAGCGCGGCGAGTTCGACGTGAGGAGGCACAAGTTGATAGCTATATATATAAGGGACGGCTCGAGCCAATATAGGCTGGATACGAGCGACGTCAAGGTCAAGATATCTAAAGAGAGCGTGGACCTGGAGATATCTGCAGTACCTAAGTTCTTCGAGGTGAAGATGCGCGAGCTCAACGACGTGGTGAAGAAGCTCGGCGACGAGAGGAGGGACATAGAGGGCTCGTACAGGAAGCTCGAGGAGGCGCTGATAAGGGGGGCGATCAGCATGCAGATATACGAGGAGTCGAAGAAGAGGATAGCCGAGAAGGAGAAGAGGCTGGTCGCCTCGTGCATGGAGGCCGAGAGGAGCTTCGTGAAGATAAACGACGACTTGAAGAGGCTTCTGGGCGACGTCGAGTCGAAGAGGGAGGCGCTGGAGGCCAAGAGGCTCCTGGACAGATTAGATAGGGGCGAGGAGGAGACGCTGGCCAACCTGACGGTTTTGAAGTCCAGCATAACGTCGATAGAGCAGATGTTGAACACCCTGTTGCTGCAGCTGAGGCTGGTCTGCTAGTCGGCGATATCGACCCCGGCGAAATCGCCCGGTGGGGCGAGGCGCCCGCTGTCGTCGTAGTAGCCCAGCACGGCGTGCTCCCTATTCGCCTTGCACCTCCTGCAATATATGTAGAGGCGGCCTCTGAACGCCGTCAAGTTGAATCCCACGTCCAGCACGCGCTCACTGCCGCAGACGGTGCAGCGGAGCAGCCATTTGGTCATCGTCTGAGCAGAGCGATATATTCTGCTATATGCTGGGCAGGGTTTATGCCGGTGCTCGACTTGAAGCCCCTCCAGTCGGGGGAGGCGTTGACCTCGAAGACCACATATCCGTCCTTGGCCTCGCCTATGTCGATACCCGCGTAGACCAGGCCGAGCACCTTGGTGGCCCTCACCGCTATGTCCTCGAGCTCGGGGCTCAAGCTGCACGGCTCCGCCCTCGCCCCCTGGGCTATGTTCGTCTTCCACATATTGGAGATTCTGTACATACACCCGATGGCCCTTCCGTCGACCACTATCACGCGGATATCCCTGTTGGGCTTCTCGACGTATTTCTGGATGTAGAGCGGGTTGCGAGATATCAGGAGCGTCCTCATCACCTGGAAGGCCAGATCGGGGTCGGAGAAGAGCATTGCGCCGAAGCCTCTACTGCCCTGTATGGGCTTGACGACCACGGTCTCGAGGGCCTTAGTCGCGTTGTATGCGTAGAAGAGATCCTCGGTGACGACCGTGGGGGGCACCGGTATCTTCGCCCTCCTCAGTATGTATAGACTCATCAACTTATCCCTGGAGGCCATCAGGCCGCGGACTGGGTTTATGGCCGTGGCGCCTTCCTCCTCCAAGATCTCGAGGGTGGTCACCCGCCTTATCATCGTGTTGGAGTCCAGGAGGAAGCCGATGCCCCGTATTACCACCACGTCGGGCCTCACGGGCCCCCTCCTGGTCTCGACGAAGACCCCCTCCTGGGACATTCTGACGGACAGCCGCTGGATGGGCACATATCTGCAGTTAATACCCCTCTTCCTCAGCTCCAGCAAGACGTCTCTGGCGGGCTCGTCCGGTATCGAGGACTCCGCAACCACTAGCGCCTCCACGGAGGGGGCCGTATTTCAGCTTATATAAATAGACGACATGCCTCAAGTGAGGCTGCGCCCAAGCGGTGGGGTCGCCATGTGCCCCTCCTGCGGATTCGCCATGCCCGGTCTGGACATATGCGAACTGACCGGCACATGCGTGGAGTGCGCCCGCAAGTCCCTGGGGGACGCCTGCGCCCGTTGTCCGGAGAAGGCCCGCTGCGACTCCGCGCTGGAGGGTCTGAGGTTCGTCAAGTCGCTCGAGCCGCGGCTGGACGTCTTCGTGGACGTGTCGCGCAGAGTTGTCAGCAAGGCGGAGAAGTACGGGAGGGTCGACGTGGCCGTGGCGTTCATGAAGTCGCTCATGGGGCTCGTCAAGGCGCTGAGGGAGGCCCCGCCGAACGTCGCGTTCCCGGCCTGGGTAGCCGCCGTCCTGAGACGCGACGCCGTGGCCAAGCTGGCGAGGACGCCATACGTATTCGCCGGGGATTTCTACGAGGAGTTCAGGTGGTTCTGCGCCGAGTTCGGATGCCGCGGCCTCGAGGCCCCCCTATCGAACCTCCTCGCATCTATACTGAGCCTGTCGTTGATAGAAGGCGTTGCCGACCCCTCCCGGTACTTTAACTACGTCTGACCGCCCTCGGGGCGTAGTAGGCGAACAACGCGCCCAAGATCCTCCGAGATAATATATACATAATCGTCGCAATTATATTTATAACTAGATACGCCCCGAAACCGATATATATATTCATCTTAAAATTAGATATACAGGCGGAAATTTCTGACGCGGCCACGGCTTGGGTCTGGCAGATCATCTGCACTATGCCGTACATCAACGGGGTGAAAGCGACGGCCGACAGAGCTATGGCCGCCGCCGAGAAGAGCAACGCAGCTAGAAGCAACTTGGCGGCCGATCCGTACTCCCCCCTCACTACGCCCGACTTGGACAGATAGCCGGCTACCGCGGCCACGATGGAGAGGAAATACGATGCGATCAACATGCCGCTAGGCAGCTCCCCGAAGAGGAAGTAGCTGGGTAGCCCGAACGCTATATATATCGCTATGCCGGCCACCGCGGCCGACATGGAGAGGGCCACGGCTACCCATATATACCTGCTATATTGGGCCCTCCTGTCCTCGATCTCCCTCAATGCGCGCGCTCGGCTCATCTGGTCAGATAGACTACCTCCCTGATCTTCACCTTGCAGTGGGGGCAGATGAGCAGACGCTCCAGCACCCTATTGCCAGTCAGGTGTTCAACCCTCATGATTCTGCTGTCTTCGTTCATGGGCCTTCCGCAGGACGGGCATATCGACAACAGCTCGAGATCCACGGCCACGGTGGCGCCACCAAGGCACTATTAAAAGGTTGAGGCTTAAATAACCGTCCACTATCGGTAGGTCCATGGAGAGGATCTCGCTGTCGGCGTTAGTCGAGAGGATCAAGGCCGGCGAGAATCTGGAGGTCGGCGGATATGAGGGCGAATACGCGCTCGTGGACAGAGTGAGGGGCATAGTCAAGGGCGATATATCTGCCGAGGAGCTCTCCGACCTCAAGAAGAGAAGGCCGCGGGGCGGGCCTGCCAAGAAGCAGCTGGAGGCCGCCGGCGAGATCGCCAGGAGGCTTGCCGAGAACAGGATAGCGTTCAAGGTGGTGTTCGGCCCCAGGGAGGCGACGATAAGGGTTGGGAGGGGGTTCATAAGGCTTGTCGACGGGGTGAGGATCGCCGGCTTCTCATCGCTCGACGAGGAGCCTCTGCCGTTGATCATAGACGTCCTCGAGAAATACGGCGACGTCAAGTTGCTGAAGCCCCTGAAGTAACTGCTGTAGTTAAATTAACGCCGTCGGAAGATGGCGTGTTGCCGTCATATCTGATAACGGAGTCGCATCCGCGTCTGCGGATAGACGCCGGGGGAGGCATCTGCGTCGAGTACGCGCGCGGCGGCCCCTTGGTTAGGAGGGACTGCGAGGACGTGGACTACCTGGTGCTGGAGCCCTACAGAGGCGTGTCGCGGCGCAACGCGCCGGCTAGGCCGTTCAGCGACAGCGCCGTCGAGTTCTTCGACTTCTACGTGGTCGGCGGCTTCGGGCTGGGCGGATATAGAATGGTCGTGAGGGGCGGGAGGGCTTCCTTGAGGCGTATACACGAGATAGGTCTTTTCAATGGATTTGTCAAATCAGGCGAGTACAGGGCCGTGGAGAAGGCCTTTGAGAACTACGTCAGGGAATATGTGTCCAGCTGCATATTCGGGTGCCTGGCCTCGATGGCGTTGGCCGGGCTCTCCGAGGTGCCTCTGCCGAAGGCTGCGCTGGAGCGCAGGGGGAGGATATACTATGCCCCCGGACTTGCGGTGTACGTGGAGCCGAGGGGGAGGTCGAGCGCCGTGGTGGAGATAGCCGCCTCGGCGCAGAGGGCCGACGAATTCAGGGAGATGGCCGTAGGTCTCTTCAGGGAGGCCTACGGCGTGCATTGGGCCTATATGGGCAGACTGCTGGCCCTATCGCCGTCCATGTTGCTGGACGTATTTCTGTCCAACCCTAGGAGGGCTGTTGCTGGGCCGGCCCTCTGAGCGCGACTATATTTATGCGGCCCTGCCGCCTCACCTCGACGAGGCCCCGCTCGGCGAGCCTTCTGACCGCCTTATGCACCGTGCTTTTGGGCAGATAGAGGTCCTTGACTATGTCCCCCTGATAGGCCAGCCCGCCGCGGGCTCTTAGGTAGTTGAGTATCTGCTCGTCGACGTCGGCCGGGCCGTCGAGGTTTTCCTCCTTCGGCGAGCTGTTGAGCGCCTTCAGGATGCGCCGCCGCCCGGTGTACGTTGCAAGGGCAAGGAGGGCGAGCTCCAGCGCCAGCAACAGATAGCCTAGCATGCGCCTGCCCTCTGCAGGGCGGCGTCGGAGACGTCCAGCGCCTCGACCAACGTCTTGAATTCCCTCTCGGCCTCGACGCCCGCCCCCACTCTCCGCACGGAGAAGCCGAGTTGCTTCAGGTGGTCGCTGCAGTCGGCCGTCGAGAAGAGCTGGAGGCGCCTGTTGACGCAGTCGCACTCCACGACGGTTATGCGGGAGCCCGAAGGCGCCGATTTGCGCATCCTGGACAGATCTCTGTCCACGATCCATCCGTCGCTCGCCAACGCGTAGAGGAGGTCCAGCTTGAGGTCGCTGGGCATCGTGGCGCATAGAGATCTCAGGGATTCCTCGACGCCGTCGACGTAGGGAACCGCCCTTATGCGTCCCCCCTCCTCCTCGACCCTCTCGGCCAGGCCCCTCAGGGAGAGGTAGGCGACGACGCGCTCAAGCTCGGGGGCCTCGAAGACCAAGGCGTCTCCGTCCCTATACGCCAGACACACGGAGAGGGCGCACCGTATTAATATAAAGGTTTATGACCGTCCGTGCGGGGGGAGATGGGCCCGTTGCTGAGCTTCAAGGAGAAATACCTGGCGAGGGTATTGAGCGGGGAGAAGCGCGTGACCATCAGGCTGGGCACCTTAAGGCCCCGCTTCCAGCTGGTATACGTAGCGTGTTGCGGCATGTTGTACGGCGAGGCTGTAATAACCAAGGTGGAGTACATACGGCTGAGGGATCTCGGCGAGGACGTCTTGAGGGAGGAGGGCTTCAGAGACCTCGACGAGGCTCTGTCGGAGCTGAGGGAGTTGTACCCGAGAATAGAGCTGGGCGACGTGGTTTCTGTGATCAGATTTTCGCTGGTTAGGCGGTATGAGAATCCAATACATATAAGCGCAATTAAGAGAACATGAGGCGCCTGCTGGAGGCCCCTCGCGGTGGGGGCTGTGTGTACGCAACGCGGCTTTGTGTTGTATATAGTGGATGCCGGCCCCGAGCGGCGGGCTCGCCTCAGCGGCGGCTCGACTTCGCGAGCTCGGCCTGTATCTGCAAGGCCCACGGGCCCCACGGCCGAGGCTCGGGCGTCCTCGGGATGGCCTACCGCCCCGTCTCCTCGAGCCATCTCCTTATGGCGTCTGCAAGTTCGGCGAAGCGGGCGAGGCCGTCGAGGTGTTCTCTGTTGCATATAATCTCTATGGTGCCGTCGCTCCTCCGGCGTATCCTCGGCTCCTTCCCCGTCAGGGCCTTAATCACGGCGGCGAGCCTCTCGGCGTCCGCCTCCCTGCCCCCCGGCGCGTCGGCCCTAGCCACAGCGTAGCCCACGGCCGCGTTGTCTTTCCCATACCTGCCAAACGTAATCGTGTACTCACGCACCACGGGGTCTACAATGTGCTCGCCCTCCACGCGGCCCACCTCCGCCTTTATCTTAATCCTTAGCAACTTCCTGCCGCCTCTATCCTCCTCAACGGCTTCTCCGCCTATCACCTTCATGACATATGGCCTGCCGTTCACCTCAACCTTCTTCTCAAAGTCCTCCAGCTTTAGAGAGCCTCTCTCCTTGCCCTCCTCTATGATCTTTTGAGCCTTTTCGAAGACCTCCTTGCCCTCCTTTTCGGCCCTCTTCGGTATGAGGTCTACGAACTCGGCCGCGAGCCTCTGCTGGTCGCCCTCGCCGTGTACGGAGAGCCATGCGGCGTACGCCAAGCCCTCCCTGAGGATTGAGACGTAGCCCTCCCTGCCGCCCTCCGGCATCCTGACTGCGAAGTGCCTGCCCTCCTCAAGGCCCATGTCCCTAAGCCGCTTGGCCTCCCGCTCTATGTTGCCGGGGTTGGTGGTCTCGTATCTGACCTCAAGTGCGCCGCTACGCGCCAGCCCCACGTAGTACTTCGGCCAGCCCTCCCTCAGCGTGATGCCGCTCTCTAGCTTGTCGAGCCAGCGGTCAGCCGTCTCCCTGTTCACCCAGCCGCTCTCGGCGGCCTTCCTGACGATCTCGGCGAGGGCGTCCCTAAGCTCCTTGCGGCCCGCCGCAAGCCTGTCGGTAGTGGCTTCGACATGCCACTCGTCTCTATTGCCCGCCCTCTTCACCTCCGCGTCTACGCCCGCGAGCTTGAGGAGGCGCGCCGCGAGCTCTGCGCGGCCCCGGTCGGTCGAGACGAATTGGAGCATGATCGCGTTCTCGCGCAGATAGACGTTGTACTTGACGTCGGCGCCGCCCTCCGATATGGTCAGATCGGCGGCGACGCGTCTGCGCTTGGTTCGCCTTATGC